>CAMLHP010000115.1 GCA_946479805.1 uncultured Gemmatimonadota bacterium
CGCGAGTAAGGACCGAGTAGGGCATATGGCATACGGCATAGGGCATAGGGCCCTAAGCCCTAAGCCCTGAGCCCAGCCAGCACTAGCAGAGGACTGAAGCATGTTCATATCAGACTTCGCCATCCGTCGCCCCATCATCACCATCGTCACCATGCTGGCGCTGGTGGTGTTCGGGGTATTCTCGCTGCTGCGGCTGGAGACCGACGAGTTTCCCGACGTTGCCCCGCCCTTCGTGTCGGTGGGCATCATATATCCCGGCGCTTCGCCGGACGGGGTCGAGAAGGAAGTGCTCGACCCGATCGAGGAGGCGATCTCCTCGATAAGCGGCGTCAAGAAGGTGATTGGCCGGGCCGAGGACGGCTTCGGCTTCATCATGATCGAGTTCCTGTTCGAGAAGCCGCTGCTGGAGGCGACCCAGGACATCCGCGACGCCATCTCGGAGGTGAGGAACGACCTTCCCGACGAGATGGAAGAGCCGATCATCCGGAAGCTGAACGACACCGACCGGCCCATTGTGTCGCTGTCGCTGTCCTCCACCGATCTCTCGCCGGCAGAACTGACCCGGCTGGCCGACCCCGGCATCACCAGCGACCTCCGCTCGATAGCGGGTGTCGCCGAGGTGCAGGTGGTGGGCAAGCTGGAGCGCGAGCTGACGGTCGAACTGGATCCGCACGCGCTGCAGGCGGCGGGAGTGAGCGTGGCGCAGGTGGTCCAGGCACTCGAGCTGCAGAACCTGGCCGCGCCGGTGGGCCGGGTCACCCGTTCGCTGGACGAGAGATCAATCCGGCTGCACGGCCGGCTCGAGGGTCCGGAGGAGTTCGAGCGGCTGGTGGTGGCTGAGCGTGATGGCGTCCTGATCCGGCTGGGCCAGGTGGCGGACGTGAAGGACGGCACCGAGGAGCAGCGCTCGCTGGCGCTCTACAACGGCAAGGAAGCCGTGGGCATCGACATCAAGAAGTCCAAGGGCTACAGCACCACCGCGGTGAGTTCCGACATCCTGGAGCGGGTCGAGGCAATCCAGGATACCCTGCCTGCCGGCACCACGATCGACGTGGTGCGTGACGCGGGGCTGCGGGTGGACGCAGCGGTGAGGAACGTGCAGGAGGCGTTGCTGGAAGGGGCGTTCCTCACGGTGCTGGTGGTGTTCCTGTTCCTCAACTCGTGGCGCTCGACGGTCATCACCGGCCTGGCGCTGCCGGTGTCGGTGCTGGCGTCCTTCATCGCGGTGTGGGTGGCGGGGTTCACCCTCAACACCATGTCGCTGCTGGGACTGTCGCTGGCCATCGGCATCCTGATCGACGACGCCATCGTGGTGCGCGAGAACATCGTGCGCCATGTGGAGATGGGGAAGGACCACTTCACCGCGGCAAGGGAGGGCACCGATGAGATCGGGCTCGCGGTCACCGCGACCACGCTCTCCATTCTCGCGGTATTCGTCCCCATCGCGTTCATGTCCGGGCTCTCGGGCCAGTGGTTCAAGCCCTTCGCGCTCACCATCGCCTGCGCGGTGGCGGTGTCGCTCTTTGTCTCCTTCTCGCTCGACCCGATGCTCTCGGCGTACTGGGCCGATCCGCACGTACCGGAGGAGAAGAAGGCATGGATCACGAAGCGGCTTGACCGCTTCAACGAGTGGTTCAACCAGCTGGCCAATGGCTACCGCAAGGTCATCGCGTGGGCGCTGGACCACCGGCTGGCTGTCGTGCTGATCGCGACCGGCACGTTCATCGGCTCGTTCACGCTCCCGATGAAGGGGATGCTGGCGCTGATGGGGGTGCTGGCGGGCGTGGCGGTAATGGTCTACGGGGTGACACGGAAGGGTCTTGCGTGGCCGCTCAAGACCGCTTCAGTGCTGGGCGGGGTGGTGCTGGCGGTGGCCCTGGTGCGGATCGCGCCAGAGTTCATGAAGGTGGGTGGCGCGTTCTTCCCGGTGGACGACCAGTCGGAATTCTACCTCAAGCTGGAAACGCCCCCGGGCTCCAACCTCGAGTACACCCGGATCAAGTCGGAGGAGGCCGCCGCGATCATACGGGCCCACCCGGAAGTCCGTTACACCTACACCACGCTGGGCGATCAGTCCTCGGGCGCGGTGGACATCGGCAACGTGTACGTGAAGGTGGTGCCGATGGATGAGCGCAGCCAGGGCATCGAGGAGTTCGCGGCCACGGTGCGTGACGAGATCAAGCTGCTCACCGGCGCGGACTTTTCGGTGTTCACCAGCGACTGGGGCGGGGGCAGGAAGCAGCTGGCGCTGGAAGTGACCGGTCCCGACATGACTGCGATAGGCGCGGCCGCCGAGCAGATCATGGCCCAGGTGGAACAGGTGCCGAACGCGGTGGACGTGTCGCTTACCAGCAAGGGTCAGAAGCCGGAGATCAACGTGCAGCTCAACCGGGGCCTGGCCGGCTCGATGGGAATCACGGTGGGCCAGGTGGCACAGTCGCTCCGGCCGGCCTTTGCCGGGATCGACGCGGGCGACTGGCAGGATCCGAGTGGCGAGACCCGTGACGTGGTGGTGCGGCTCTCGCCCGAGTCGCGGAGCCGGGCCGAGGACCTGAGGCAGCTGCCGCTGATAGTGCCCGGCCCCGACGGTGCGGCCACCGCGGTGCCGCTGGGTCAGGTGGCGACCATCGAGCCCTCGCTCGGGCCTGCGGTCATCAACCACCTCGACCGGGAGCAGGTGGTGACCGTCGAGTGGAACGTATCGGGCCGCTCGACCGGCGAGGTGATGACCGACGCGCTGAACCGGGTGTCAACGCTCTCGCTGCCGGCGGGGGTGCAGTACCACGTGGGCGGCGACCAGGAGCAGCAGAACGAAGTGTTCGGGAGCATCGTGTTCTCGCTGGTGTTCGCGATCCTGCTGATGTACTTCATCCTGGTGATCCAGTTCGGGTCGTTCCTCGATCCGCTGGCGATCCTCATGTCGCTGCCGCTGTCCCTGATCGGCGTGATGCTGGGCCTGTCGGTGGCCGGGCACACCATCAACATCATGAGCATGATCGGCATCATCCTGCTGGCTGGGATCGTGGCCAAGAATGCAATCCTGCTGATCGACTTCGCCAAGTGGGCGCGGGAGCGCGACGGCCTGCCGCTGCGCGAGGCGCTGATCGAGGCGGGGTCGATCCGGCTCCGGCCCATTCTCATGACGACGTTCGCGCTGATCGCCGGCATGGTGCCGGTGGCGCTGGGCGGAGGTGAAGGGGCCCAGTTCCGGGCGCCGCTGGGCGTGGCGGTGATCGGGGGCGTGCTTACCTCGACTCTGCTGACGCTGCTGGTGATCCCGACGGTGTACGAGATCCTGGACGACTTCAGGGAGAAGGCGCTGGGATTCATCAAGCGGCGCCGGCCGGGGCACCATGCCGAGCCGGTGTCGAGTGATCCGTTGCTGGCTGATTGATTGCCGGGGTTAGTTTTGACCCGTGATTCTGATTTTCGCGCTGCTCCAGCTTCTCGCCCCGCCGCCGGTGACGTGTGCCGAGTGGGATGCGGCGTGGGGCGATCCGGGCTTCTTCTGCATTGACCTCCTGCCGAGGCAGCTGGATGGCGGGCTCAGCGGCCGGGTGCGGATCCTCCCCGCGCCGTCGCCCTTCGGTGTGTCGGTGGACCGCGACGGCGTGCAGCAGAGCACGCTCCTCATCCAGCTCGACGTGGGCGATGAGCCCGGTCCCTTCACCGCGTGGATTGCCGGCCCCCTCCTGACGCCGCTCGAACGGCTGGGCAGCGTGGGGCAGGGCGAGACCCGCTTCGGCCCCATCGGCTACGAGAAGTACACCGTCTTCATTACCGCTGGCCCCCTTGCCGACTCGGCGGACATGCGGCTCGCCGTTCTCCGCGGCATGTCACCCAGCAACCTGCTCCAGCCCCACGGCACCAACGAACTCCCGCCCCGCCTGGTGCCTGAGGAGGCGATGCACCGAGTGCACCAGGCCGGCTGGGAGATGCCGGCCCACCATCCGCTGGTGCCGGAGATGCCGCCGGGGCTCGAGGCGCTGATGCCCAACGCCGAGCCGTGGCGCGCCGGAGAGGGATTGGATCTCGCAACGCTGCCGGCGCTCGGGCCACGCCAGCTGCATCTTGTGAAGTCGGGAGACTCGCTCCGCCTGGAAGCCGAACTGGTGCGACGGCAGGTGGGAGCGAGGACCTTTCCGGCCTACGCGTTCAACCGCCAGTCGCCCGGTCCCCTTATCGTGGCGCACAAGGGAGACAGCATCACGGTGATGCTGGTGAACCGGCTGGACCAGCCCACCACGGTGCACTGGCACGGACTCCGGCAGGACTTCCGCTTCGACGGCGTGCCGGGGATGTCGCAGCAGCCGGTGGCTCCGGGCGACTCCTTTGCCTATTCGCTGCAGTTTCCCGACGACGGGATCTTCTGGTACCACCCCCACGTGCGGGAGGACATCCAGCAGGAGCTGGGACTCTACGGCAACATCCTGGTACGGGGCGCCGACAGCGCGAGGCTGGGTCCGGCAGACCGCGAGGAGATGGTGATGCTGGACGACCTGCTGCTGGGTGGCAGCGGGCCGCTGCCGTTCGGGGCCGACACCGCGACCCACGCGCTGATGGGGCGCTTCGGCAACCAGTTCCTGGTGAACGGCGAACCGGAGTGGAACCTCGAAGTGCGCACGGGAGAAGTGGTGCGGCTCTACTTCACCAACGCAGCCAATGCCCGGACATTCAACGTGGCGATGGACGGGGCCGGGCTGACGCTGGAGGCAGCTGGGCTGGGACCACTGGGACGGTCGCAGGAGGTTGAAAGCGTCGTCATCGCGCCGGCCGAGCGATGGGTAGTGGATGTCACGTTCGACAAGCCCGGGCGGTATGCCATCACCAACAGGGCGAGGGCACTGCATCCGACCGCACGCGCCTTCGTAAGTGTCGTCGATACTCTGGGATACGTGCACGTGAACGGCGAGCCGCAACTGCATGAACGGGAAATGCAACAGCGTGAACTGGAACCGCAACAGCGTGAACGGGAACTCGTGACTCGCGACCCGAGACTCGAGACTCTTGTGCTGTCTCTCCGCACCGATTCAATCCCGTTCGGCCTGCGGCAGGCGCTCAGGCTGGATACGCTGTGGACTCCGCCGGCGGAGATGGCCGGGCTGATGCCGATGATGGACTGGATCCCGACGGCGCGGGGGATCACGTGGGTGCTGCGCGACAGCACCACCGGCCGGGAGAACATGGACATCGACTGGCGCTTCAGGAAGGGAGACCGGCTGCTGCTGCGGCTGGTGAACGACAGGCATGTGGTGCATCCCATGGCGCACCCGATTCACCTCCATGGGCAGCGGTTCCAGGTTGTCGCGCGGAACGGAGAGCCCACCAGCCCTGAAGACCGGGCATGGAAGGACACCGCGCTGGTGCCGGCCGGCGGGACTGTGGATCTATGGATAGAGCTCGACAATCCCGGGCACTGGATGCTGCATTGTCACATCGCCGAGCACCTCGGCGCGGGAATGCATCTGGCGCTGACTGTGGAGTAAGCTTCGAGCTACGAGCTACGAGCTACGAGCTACGAGCTACGAGCTACGAGCTACGAGCTTCGAGTGTTCACCGTGAAGCTTGAAGCTTGAAGCTTGAAGCTCAAAGTCGTGGTAAATTGCCCAACCATCCCGACACTGGAGCCCTGCCGATGCGCACGAAGGCCCTGTCCTTGCTGACCGCCCTGACGGCCCTGGCCGCCTTCACCGCCTTGCCGCTGGCGGCGCAGTCGTATTCCGAGCTCGGACCCGGTGCCCGGCGGTTCGTGTCGGTGAGCGATACGCTGGTGGCCCTGGAGCACGTCAAGCTGGTGGACGGCACCGGTGCCGAGCCGATGGAGGACCAGACCATCCTGATATCTGGCGGAAAGTTCGCGGGCATCGGGCCGTCATCCAGCTTCAAGGTCCCCGCGGGGGCCAGGCGGATGGACCTCGCCGGCCACACGGTGCTGCCGGGGCTGGTGGGCATGCACGACCATACCTTCTACACCACGCCGGCGCGCGGCACCCAGGCCAACTTCTCCAGCCCGCTGCTCTACCTCGCCTCGGGCGTCACCACCATCCGCACCACCGGCAGCTACTCTCCCTATCACGAGATCAACCTCAAGCGCACGGTGGATGCCGGGCGGTTCCCGGGACCGTTCATGTACGTCACCGGCCCCTACCTCACGGGCGAAACCGGCAACGGCAGCATGCACCAGGTGCTGACCCCGGAGGACGCCCGGCGGGTGGTGTCTTACTGGGCATCGGAAGGGGTGAGCTGGCTCAAGTTCTACACCACCGTGAGCCGGGATGTGCTGCGCGCCGCGGTGGATGAAGCCCACAAGCACGGCGTCAAGGTCACCGGGCATCTCTGCTCGGTGAGCTTCACCGAGGCGGTAGCGGCCGGGATCGACAACCTCGAGCACGGCCTCTTCGTCAACACCGACTATTCCGAGAACAAGCAGCCCGACGCGTGCCCCCAGGGTGCCACCGCCACCTACGACCAGCTGGACCTCGGCAGCGCTGAAGTGCAGCACACCTTCAAGACCATGATCGAGAACGACGTCCCCATGACGTCCACGCTGGCGGTGTACGAGCTGTTCGTGCCCAACCGCCCGCC
>CAMLHP010000116.1 GCA_946479805.1 uncultured Gemmatimonadota bacterium
GTCCACGCCTTCTCCACTTCCGGCCCATCGGACCCCTGGCGCCCCGGCTTCAGGAACCCGTGGCCGGTCCCGTCATACGTCTCGGCCACAAACCGCTTGCCCAGACGGCGCATCTGGTCCTCTATCGCGGGTATCCGCGAGTTGATCCGGTTGTCGTTCTCGCCGTAGATGCCGAGAACCGGTGCCCTGATTCGCGCGAGGTCAGCCGTGTCGGGCGCGGGTCCGTAGCAGACCACCGCGGCGCGCAACTTCTCGTTGTTGGTGGCGTAGCGGAAGCTCTGCCCGCCGCCCCAGCAGAAGCCGATGATGCCGACGACATCGTCCTCGACATCGGGCCTGCTGGAGAGCCACTGGTAGGTCGCATCGAGATCGGCGGTGACACCCGCCGAATCCAGTTGGCCGATCAGCGTCCGTGCCGAGTCCTGGTCGGCAGGGGTGATGCCAAAGGGACGAGAGAGCAGGTCTACCGCCACCGCCACGTAGCCCGCCCGGGCCAGCCGCTCCGCGACTGTCGGTTCCCAGGCGGTAAGACCCCGGTTCTCATGGATGATGATGATCCCCGGACCTTCGGACTCACGGTCCGGAAGCGCCAGGTACGCTCGCAGGGAATCGTCGCCCGACGGAATCCAGACCCACTCCGCACGCGAGGGACCTTCGCCCACCGCGCTCGCCTTGAGGTACGCGTAGGTCCCGGCGATGCCGAATGCGAGCGCAAGAAGAGCGGCGATGCTGCTGGAAATGGCGCCGCGGCGGTTCGTCGTCATTGCAGTCTCCCTTGTCGAATGTGGGAGTGTTGGAAGTGTGGGAGTGTCGCACTTTCAGCCTCTCCGGAATAGCCTGGCGATCGCTCCCCCCTCCAGCGCTGCGGCAAAATCGTCCATCGTCTGCCACCGGTCTTCCGGTGCCAGCGCCAGCGCCTTCCGGATCACGCTCTCGAGTCGGGCCGGAACGTCAGGCCGGATGTCGCGCATGGAGCGGGGCAGCCCCTTGAGCCGGGCCACCATCGTCTCCTGGGCATTTTCTCCCTTGAAGGGAAGCTCTCCCGTAATCAGCTCGAAAGCCAGTATTCCCAGCGCGTATATGTCGCTCCGTCCGTCGAGCGGCCGGCCCCGGATCTGCTCGGGACTCATGAACTCAGGAGTGCCCAGCACGATGCCGGTCTGGGTCAGCTTCAGCACATCCTGCCCTGCACGCCTCTCCTTGGCCAGCCCGAAGTCCATCACCACGGCTCGCCGGGTTGCCGCGGCGCGTCCCTCCTGCACCAGCATCACGTTCTCCGGCTTCAAGTCTCGGTGCACGATCCCCAGATCGTGGGCATGCTGCAGTCCCTTCGCCACCTGCACCAGCACCGACACAGCTTCGTTGATCGGCACCTGGCGGACAGTGCCCTCGTAATCATTGAGCGTCTCGCCCTCGAGGTATGGCATCACCACATACAGCATGCCGTCGCCCGACTGCCCGAACCGGAATATCGGGCAGACATTCGGGTGATTGAACTTCCCCGCGATCTCGGCCTCACGCCTGAGCCGCTCCACCGCCGCGTGGTCCCGCGCCAGCCGGGGAGGCAGCACCTTGATGGCCAGGGTGCGTCCGGTGCCCACTTCCTCGGCCTGGTACACCCACGACATCCCGCCCTCGCCGATCTTCCGCCCGATGTGGTACTTCCCTTCCAGCACCGCACCCGAAAGCGAGCTGAGACGCTTCGCCTCCACCGCATCGAGCCGGGGCGCGTCGGGGTCAGGCAGTCGGGGAGTCTTCTGGGTGATGATTCGGGAGGGCCCGCCATCGGCGATCTCGACCAGCGGCACGCCGCAACGGGTGCAGAAGCGCGCGGGTGGATCGAACTCCGCGCGGCAGCGCGGACAACGGCGGGTCATGTCAGTCGCGCACGCGGTTGCGGCCTTCGCTCTTGGCCCGGTAGAGGTGCTGGTCCGCCAGCTTGAGCAGCGACTCGCCGTCGGTCACCCGCTCGTCGGGATAGGACGCGAGCCCGATGCTGATGGTGACCCGCACCGGCCGCCCCGGCTCGCCGAAATCAAAACCCGACACCCGCTTGAGCACCCGCTCGGCGAAGTTCCGGCTCTCGGCGGACGTGGTCTCCGGCAGCAGTACCACAAATTCCTCGCCGCCATAGCGCGCCACCACGTCGGGTGAGCGCTGCTCCCGCTTGAGGAGCGCCGCCAGCTGCTTGAGAATCCGGTCGCCGGTGAGGTGGCCGTAGGTGTCGTTGATCAGCTTGAAGTTGTCGATGTCTATCATCATGCAGGTCAGGAGCGACGCGTAGCGCGCCGCCCGGTCCATCTCCTGCTCCAGCTTCTCGCCCAGGGCCCGGCGGTTCATCGCGCCGGTCAGTGGATCGGTGGCTGCCAGGTGCCTGAGCTGCTCCTGACCCGTCACCGCTCGCTCGAGGTCATACGCCCGCTCGAGGCTGGTCACCGCTGCGGTAATGACCTGCTCCGCGAAGCGCACGTCCTGCTGGTTGAGGGGGATGTCGTCCTCGGTGGTGCGGAGGAAGAAGACCCCGGCCGGATGGTCCTTGAGCGAAAATCGCATCGCGATCGCGCTCTTGACCGGCACCGGCCGCCCCTCCTGCTGCCACGCTGCGCGCACTTCCTCGAAGATCGGATCGGTGGAGACATCCTGCGCCAGCACCATCTCGCCGGTCTCCAGCGCGTGCCGGATCTCGGGATACTTGTCCAGCTCCACCCGGTGATTGCGGAGGGTGGGATTCTCGAACGCCGCCACCACCGTGCCGTAGGCGTCTCCCGGCTCGGCCAGGATGATGGAGCAGCGGCTGATCCTGAGCCCCTGCGCCACCCGCCGCACCAGCACCTGGAAGATCTCATCCGGCGTGAGGCTGGATGCCACCTCCTGCAGGATGTCCACCATCTCCGAGCGCGACCGCGCCACCGCCCGCGCCTGGTTGAGCTCGCGCCCGATCCGGAGATGAGCCTTCACCCTGGCGAGGAGTTCCTTGACCCGGAATGGCTTGGCGATGAAATCCTGGGCGCCCAGCCCCAGCGAGCGGACCGTCGCCTCCTCGGGAGGCATCGACGAGATCATCAGCACCGGCAGGTCGCGCCAGCGGGTGTCGTTCCGGACCTTTTGCAGCAGCTCGAGCCCGTTGACCTTGGGCATCATGATGTCGAGCAGCAGCAGGTCGAACTGGTCGGCGGAAAGGTGCTCGAAGAGGTGCTCGCCACCGGGAATGGTGACGACATCGTAGCCGTTCTCGCGCAGGATCCACGAGAGCGTTCGTGACAGCGTCTGGTCGTCGTCCGCGACGAGGATCTTGGGCGCGAGGGCCATCAGGCCACCAGGCGTTGAAAGAGTGCAGGGTCCACGTTGCCACCACTCAGCACTGCCACCACCGGCGTGCGCACCTGTGTGCCGGACAGCAGCGCCGCCACGGAAGTGGCACCGGAGGGCTCGACCCGGAGGCCGGCCACATCGTGAAGATACCGCACAGCGGCCCCGATGGTCTCATCCGAAACCGTGACCGCCCTGCTGACCACGCCCGAGACGCAGCTCCACGGGATATCTCCCAGCTGGGGCGGCAGGAGTCCGTCGGCGATGCTCCTGGGCGCGGCTACCGGTACCGGACGATCGGCCGCGAGCGCCGCGCTCAGCTTGGCCGCCCCTTCCGGCTCCACGCCAGTCACCTTCACTTCCGGAGCCAGCCCCGAAACCGCCGAGCAGATGCCCGCCAGCAGTCCGCCGCCGCCCACCGGCACCAGTATCTCCTGCACCTCAGGCAGCTGTTCCAGTATCTCGAGCCCCACGGTGCCCTGCCCCGCCACCACGTCACGGTGCTCGTATGGAGGAATGCTTATCAGTCCCTGCTCCCGTTCCAGCCGCTCGGCGGTGGGCGACCGCTCGCTCCGATCCTCGACGAAGACGATTTCACCGCCCTCGGCGCGGACCCCGGCGATCTTGACCTCCGGCGCGTCGGCCGGCATCACGATCACCGCCCGCATTCCGAACTGCTTCGCGGCCCACGCCACCGCGCGGCCGTGGTTGCCGCTCGAGTGGGTCACAACCCCGCGCGCGCGCTCGGCGGGGTCCAGCCGCCGGAGCGCGGTGTACGCGCCCCTGAGCTTGAACGCACCCACCGGTTGCTCCAGCTCGCACTTGACCCACACCGTGCCACCGGGCGCATCGGTGCCGTGGGGCAGTGGAAGCTCGATCAGCCGGGTGCGGACGGCCACACCCGCAAGCCCTTCCTGCGCTTCGCGCAGGTTCCGCAGCGTCAGGCCGATGCGTCGTCTCCCGCCGGCACCGGCTCGTCCTCGGCAGCTTCCTGCCCGGTTTCGTCTTCCTTCACCACCCGCGCCACCGCCTGGAGACTGTCGCCCTCGTCCAGGTTCATCACCCTGACGCCCTGGGTGTTGCGGCCGATGACCCTGATGCCGTCCACCGGCACACGGATGATCACGCCCTGGTGGGTGATCATCATCAGCTCATCCTCGGGAATCACTTCCTTGAGCGCGACGATCGGGCCGGTCTTGTCGGTCACCTTGAAGGTGATGATCCCCTTGCCGCCCCGCTTCTGCACCCGATACTCGGAGAGGTGCGACCGCTTGCCGTAGCCCTTCTCGCTCACCACCAGCAGCGTCGCCTCGCGCCGCACCACCACCATGCCGATCACCCGGTCGCCCTTCGCCAGCTCGATTCCCTTGACCCCGGTGGTGGCGCGGCCCATCACCCGCGCGTCGCCCTGGTGGAACCGGATGCTCATCCCCTCGCGGGTGGCCAGCACGATGTCGCTGGTGGCGTCGCACACCTGTACGTCGATCAGCTCGTCGCCGTCCTCGATGTTGATGGCGCGGATGCCGTTGCTGCGGACGTTGGCGTAGTCGGCCAGGCTGCTCTTCTTGACCGTGCCATCCTTCGTGGCGAACACCAGCGACTGCTCCGGCAGGAATTCCCGCACCGGCACCATCGCCGCGATGCTCTCGTTGGGTCGGATCGCGATGCAGTTGACCACCGGCTTGCCCCGCGCCGCGCGCGAGGCCTGCGGTATCTCGTGCACCTTGAGCCAGTACACCTGCCCCATGTTGGTGAAGAACATCAGGTAGTCGTGGGTGCTGGCCACGAACAGGTGTTCCACCCAGTCGTCGGTCTTGAGCTCGGAGCCGATCACTCCCCGCCCGCCCCGGCGCTGCTTGCGGTATGCCGAGACCGGGATGCGCTTGATGTAGCCGGCGTGGGATACTGTGATCACCATGTCCTCTTCGGCGATCAGGTCCTCCACCGTGAACTCGCCCTGGTCCGAGAGGATCTCGGTGCGCCGGGCGTCGCCGAACTTCTCGGCCACCTCGCGGGTCTCTTCCTTGAGGATGGTGGCCTGCCGCTTGGGCGACGCGAGGATGCTCTTGTATTCCGCGATCAGCGCGCGGACTTCGGCCAGCTCGGCTTCGAGCTTCTCGATCTCGAGCCCGGTGAGCTTGGCCAGCCGCATGTTGAGGATGGCCTCGGACTGCTTCTCCGAGAGCTTGAAGCGCTTCCGCAGCTTCGTGTCGGCTTCCTCTGTGGTTTCCGAGGCGCGGATGATCTTGATCACCTCGTCGATGTTGTCGACGGCGATCTTGAGCCCCTCCAGTATGTGCGCCCGCGCTTCAGCCGCGTCCAGCTCGAACTGGGTCCGCCGCCGGATGACCTGGTAGCGGTGGGCCACGTACTTCTCGACCAGCTCCTTCAGGTTCATGACCTTGGGCGCGCCGCCGTCGAGCGCCAGCATGATCACGCCAAAGGTGGATTGCATCGCGGTGTGCTTGTACAGCTGGTTCAGCACGACGTTGGGTATCGCGTCGCGCTTGAGCTGCACCACTATCCGCATGCCCTCCTTGTCGGACTCGTCGTTGACCCCGCTGATGCCCTCGATCTTCCGGGCGCTGGCGAGCTCGGCGATGTTGCGCACCAGGTTCTCACGATTGACCTGGTAGGGAATCTCGCTGATGACGACCTGCGACTTCCCGCTCGATTCCTTCTCCTCGATGTGGGCCCGGGCCCGCATGATCACCCGGCCCCGGCCGGTCTCGTACGCGTCCTTGATCCCCTGGCGGCCGTAGATGAAGCCGCCGGTGGGGAAGTCGGGACCGCTGATCACCTTGCGGAGGTCGGCGATGGTGGCGTCGGGATTGTCCACCACCAGCTCGACCGCCTTCGCCACTTCCTTGAGGTTGTGGGGCGGGATGTTGGTGGCCATGCCGACGGCGATGCCGCTGGAGCCGTTGACCAGCAGGTTGGGGAGCCGCGACGGCAGCACCGTCGGCTCCTCCAGCCGGTCGTCGAAGTTGGGCTGGAAATCGACGGTGTTCTTGTCGATGTCCTCCAGCATCGTCATCGCGATCCGGGTGAGCCGGGCCTCGGTGTAGCGGTAGGCGGCGGCGGGGTCGCCGTCGATCGAGCCGAAGTTCCCCTGGCCGTCGATCAGCGGATAGCGGAGCGAGAAGTCCTGGACCATCCGGACCAG
>CAMLHP010000117.1 GCA_946479805.1 uncultured Gemmatimonadota bacterium
CCGAGAACGCGATCAGCATGATCGTCAACGGCTTCTGCAAGGAAGTGTTCAAGGAACTCCCGATGGAGTTCGCGGTCGAAGCGCAGAAGCTGCTGGGGGTGAGTCTTGAGGGGAGTGTGGGGTAGTTGGGAGTCAGGCGTAGGGCATAGGGCTTAGGGCAATAAGGCCCTATGCCTTACGCCCTATGCCATACGCCACTTATTGGAGGAGTACCAGACTTGCTTCACATTACCGACCTCCGCGCCAGCGCGGGTGAGAACCAGATCCTCAAGGGCATCACCCTCTCGGTCAACCCGGGCGAAGTGCACGCCATCATGGGGCCCAACGGCTCGGGCAAGAGCACGCTGGCCCAGGTGCTGGCGGGGCATCCGGCCTACGAAGTGACCGGTGGGAGCGTGACATATCAGGGTGAGGACCTGCTGGAGCTGGAGCCCGAGGAGCGGGCCCAGAAGGGCATCTTCCTCGCCTTCCAGTACCCGGTCGAGATCCCCGGCGTGTCCAACGCGTACTTCCTGCGCGCGGCCTACAACGAGCTGCGGAAGTCTCGGGGTGAAGAGGAGGTCGATCCTATCGACTTCATGGACGTCCTCGAGCAGAAGCTCAAGGTGGTCGAGTGGGGTCCCGAGATCATGAGCCGGGCGGTCAACAGCGGATTCTCCGGTGGCGAGAAGAAGCGAAATGAGATCCTCCAGATGGCGGTGCTGGAGCCGAAGCTCGCCATCCTGGACGAGACCGATTCGGGGCTCGACATCGACGCGCTCCGGATCGTGGCGGGTGGAGTAAACAAGCTCCGCAGCCCTGATCGCGCGTTCATTGTGGTGACCCACTATCAGCGGCTGCTCAACTACATCGTCCCCGACTACGTGCACGTTCTGGCCGAGGGCCGGATCGTGAAGTCGGGGGGCAAGGAACTGGCGATGGAGCTGGAGGCCCGGGGCTACGAATGGGTGGCGGAGCAGGCCACCGCGGGAGCAGGCGCGTGACGGCAGAAACGTACGTGAACGAGTTCGAGGCGTTCACCGCCAACGGTGGTGCGAGTCCCGAGTGGCTTGCGCCAGTCCGGAAGCAGGCGTTTGGCCGTTTTGCCGAAGTCGGATTCCCGACTTCGAAGGACGAGGAGTGGCGCTTCACTTCGGTCACGCCCATCGCCAGCCGCCAGTTCTCGGCGCCGCCGGTCGCCACAGTCACGGCAGCCGAACTCGAGCCGTTCATCTTCGGCCACCCCGAGTGGCCCCGGCTGGTGTTTGTGAATGGCAGGTATGACGCGGGCCTCTCGCACCTGCCGCAGCTCGCCGCCGGCGTGCACGCGGGCTCGCTTGACCAGGCACTCCGCGACGATCCGTCGCTCGCTGTCAATCTGGCCCGTCACGCGCCGGTGGAGCAGAGCGCCTTCACCGCGCTCAATACCGCATTCCTCCGGGAAGGCGCGTTTGTCCATGTGCCGGCCGGCGTGCAGCTCGACGCCCCGATCAACGTGCTTTTCGTCAGCACTACAGAGGCGGCGGACTCGGTAACCCATCCCCGGAACCTCTTCCTGGTGGACCGCGAGGCGCGGGCCTCGATGGTCGAGAGCTACGTGACCCTGGCGCCGGGCACGACCTACTTCACAAATGCGGTGACCGAGGTGGTGTCGGGCCCCGGTGCCTGGACCGAGCACACCCGGATCCAGCGCGAGAGCGAGTCCGCTTTCCATGTGGGGTTGACCCACGTGGAGCAGGATCGCGATAGCCACTACCGGTCGTTCACTCTCGCCATGGGCGGCGCGATCGCTCGCCACAACCTCCACGTCCGGCTCAACGCGCCCAACGTTGAGACCCTGATGTACGGGCTCTACCTGACGCGCGGCGAGCAGCTGGTGGACAACCACACCGCCATCTACCACGACCATCCCGACTGCCGCAGCTGGGAGGTTTACAAGGGCGTGATGCAGGACAATTCGCACGCGGTGTTCAACGGCAAGGTGTTCGTTGAGCCGGAGGCCCAGCGCACCGACGCCAAGCAGACCAACCGCAACCTGCTCCTCTCCCGCGGCGCGAGGGTGGACACCAAGCCGCAGCTGGAGATCTTCGCCGACGACGTGAAGTGCACCCACGGCGCCACCGTGGGCCAGCTGGACGAGACAGCGATGTTCTACGCCCGGAGCCGGGGCATTCCGGCAGCGTCCGCCCGCCGGTTGCTGACCCACGCCTTCGCGGCAGAAGTCGTCGCCGAAGTCGCACTGCAGCCGGTGCGAGAAGAGTTGGAGCGGCTGGTGCACGAGCGGCTCAACCTGCTCTCGGAGTGACAGTGCCAGCCGTTCGACCAGCCGCCGAGCCGCCGAGCCGCCGAACGGCCCAGCTGCTCGACGTCCGGCACGACTTCCCGATCTTTGCTACCCGCCGAAACGGCAAGCCGCTGGTGTATCTCGACAGTGCCGCCACCAGCCAGAAGCCGCTGGCGGTGCTCGAGGCCGAGCGCCAGTTCTACGAGACCTCCAACGCCAATATCCATCGGGGCGTCTATCACCTGAGCGCCGAGGCCACTCGACTGTATGACGAAGCCCGCGAGCGGCTGGCGCGCTACCTCGGTGCCGAGCACCCGCACGAGGTGATCTTCACCCGCGGCACCACCGAGGGCATCAACCTGGTGGCCCAGAGCTGGGGCCGCGCCAACCTCACGCCGGGCGATCAGATCCTGCTGACGGAGATGGAGCACCACTCCAACATCGTGCCCTGGCAGCTGGTTGCGGAGCCGACCGGAGCGGTGGTGAAAGCGGTGCCGGTCACCGACAACGGCGAATTGGATCTCGACGGCTTTCGGGAGCTGCTGACCAGCCGGACGAAAGTTGTTGCGCTGGCCCATGTCTCGAACGCGCTCGGCACCATCAATCAGGTTCGTGAGGTGGCGGACCTGGCCCATGCCGCGGGTGCGGTAGTCGTGGTGGATGGGGCTCAGTCGGCGCCGCACCTGCCGGTGGACGTGAAGGCGCTGGGCGCCGACTTCTTTGCCTGCTCCAGCCACAAGATGCTGGGCCCCACCGGGATGGGGGCGCTCTACGGCCGCGAGTCGCTGCTGGACGCGATGCCGCCCTGGATGGGTGGTGGAGACATGATCGACCATGTGTCGTTCGAGCGGACCACCTACGCACCGCTGCCCGCCAAGTTCGAAGCTGGCACGCCCAATATTGCCGGCGCCATCGGCTTCGGGGCCGCGGCGGAGTACATCCAGGGGATCGGTCGGGAAGCGATCACCGCCCACGAGCACGCGCTGCTGGAGTACGCCACGGCGGCGGTGCGTGAGGTGCCTGGGCTTCGCGTCATCGGCACTGCCAAGGCAAAGGCGTCCGTGTTGTCGTTCGTGATGAACGGGATCCACCCGCACGACATCGGCACCATCCTGGACGACGACAACGTCTGCGTTCGCGCGGGGCACCACTGTGCCCAGCCGCTGATGCGCCGGCTGGGCGTGTCGTCCACGGCCCGGGCGTCGTTCGCGCTCTACAACAACGAGGCCGATGCTGACGCGCTGGTGCGCGGGCTCCATCGGGCGCGGGAGCTCTTCGGCTGATGGCCACGATGAGCGAGCTGTACCAGAACGTCATCCTGGACCACAACCGGACTCCCAGGAACTTCCGGCAGATCCCGGATGCCACCGGCCACGCCGAGGGGCGGAACCCGCTTTGCGGCGACCAGCTGGACGTCTGGATCAGGGAAGACAGCGCCGGGAAGATCGAAGACGTGAGCTTCGAGGGCTCGGGCTGCGCCATCAGCAAGGCCAGCGCGTCGCTCATGACCCAGGCGGTGAAGGGCAAGACTCGAAGTGAAGCGCTGGCGCTGTTCGAGCGGTTCCACGCGCTGGTCACCGGCCGCGCGAAGGACCAGGAAAACCTGGGCAAGCTGGCGGTGTTCAGCGGGGTGGCCGAGTTCCCGGTCCGGGTGAAGTGCGCCAGCCTGAGCTGGCATACCCTCAAGGCCGCGCTGGAGCAGGAGCAGACAGTTTCTACTGAATGATGACCACAGCATTTCAAGGAGCGTAGCAGAATGCCTTACCCGCCGGCCCTGGTGGCCCCGATGCGTCAGGAGATGACTGACATGGGGGCGTCCGAGCTTACAACTGTTGCCGAGGTGGATGCCGTGCTGGCTGACCACCGCGGTACCACACTCGTGTTCGTGAATTCGGTGTGCGGCTGCGCGGCGGGGAATGCCCGGCCGGCGCTGTCCGAGGCGCTGAAGCATGAGACGAAGCCCGACCGGATCGTTACGGTGTTCGCGGGGCAGGACCTCGAGGCCACGTCGCGGGCCCGGCAGTACTTCGCCGAGTACCAGCCATCGTCGCCCTCGGTGGCGCTGCTCCGGGACGGAGAGGTAGTGCACTTCGTCCACCGGCACGAGATCGAGGGACGTCATCCGCAGGCCATCGCGGAGAACCTGACCACCGCTTTCGACAAGTTCTGTGGCGCAGTCGCCTGAGGCGGGGTTCGCCTATCACAAGAACCGGCAGGAGCTCCACGGCATCACGGTGGTGGTGACCGGGGTGTCGGGCACGACCTGGGTGGGCCGGTTCCACGAGCAGAATGCCGAGGGCGTGGTGCTGAAGGATGTCGGCATCCACGACGGTTCCGCGGGACCGCCGGAGCAGTGGCTGGCCCAGGCCCGCAAGTTCGGGATCCGGGTGGACGAGCGGGCGGTGCTGGTGCCGGCGGCGGAAGTAGTGGGGATCGAAAGGCTGAGTTGATCCCGAACTACAGCTGGGGAACTGCAACGGCGTGAACGGAACTGAAAAAGCGTGAAAGGGAAAGCCCCGTTCACGCTTTTGCTGCCACATCCTTGCGGGTTCGCGCTGTATTTCGAACGACTTGATTTCTAGGTCCTTGCTTAAGCGACTGAGCAATCGACGCCCGTTGGCGAGGTATCCATTACCTTATCGTGCGATCGTTGCTATCCCGGGCACTCCGTTCTCGTCCTCAACTACCCCCCACAGCGCGTTCCACTCGATGAGAAGCGGGCGGAAGCCGGACGGAATCAAGGCGTCATAAAGCCAACGACCGTCGGCTCCGAAGACAGTCCACCGATAGCGAGGCGGCCGAAGCTCAGGGAACTGCCCTGCTATCAGGGGATGCACCGCGGGGCCGCTGTCTATCATTCGTGCCCATACCTCATCCTCGGTGCCAAACATTATATCGCGAACGGAACTTCGCCGTTCTGGGTAGGTTTGCCCCTCGATAACGGACGTGAGGAACCTTCGCTGTTGGTCCGACGGCTCGACGCGGTCCAGCGCCTTGGCGGACCGCTCCTCAGTCCCGACAGCTCCACGTATCCACGCTCGACACATCTGCAGGGGTGCCTCAGCCGGGTGGTAGACGATGACGCAAGCTTCGATCCCGTCGGTCGTGGCTACCGTGTTAACGGGGCCCAAGGCGTACAATCCGTGAGGCGCGTACGCCATTGCCGGTGCCATGATTCCATCGAATGAGCCCCATTGTACTTCAGGCAGCGTGAGCAGGCGTCGACCTGTATCGCCTGCGAGAGGCACGGCCAACACCACGAGCGAATCAGGGGTGTCCGCCACCCGCACCATGCTGGCGGACCAAGGCAGGAGGAGCGAGTCGCGCCACAATGCCAGCCTCGCGGGCCGGGGCGATCCGTATCCTGCGGGAGGCAGCAGTGTGACCGCCTTGAGCAGCCGCCCATCGAGAGCGAGCCAGCTGAGCCGGAGGGTGTTTCCGTCCCAGGCGAGGAGGGTGTCTGGCGGGAGGAAGCGCACGCCCTGTACGCGTCGAAACTCGCCTGGGCCGTCACCTTTTCGGCCCAGCGTGCTGACAAGCGTGCCGCCGCGCCCCAGCACGAAGATGCGAAAGCCGTCCACCACAAAGAGAAGGCTATCCGGCCCCGGCTCTATCTGACTTGGGCGGCTGAGGGAGTCGCTGCTCCAGACTATCGAAGGCGTCGAGAACCGAACCTCCCCACTATCCGGATCTGGCGATGCGGGCGAGTGGGAGAGGATGACAGCTGTGTCGCCGCGGTTGGTGCGTTCACCGCTCCATCCGATAGAGTCCACGGCGTCGGAACTGCAGGCGGCACAAAAGCAGGTCGCCACTAGCAGTACGAGGCCCCATTGGTGGTCTCGAATTCCTCCGCCCATCAGTTCAATCCCTCCAACTGCTTGACCGATTGCTGACCATTGGCCCTTCGGGTAACCGAGACGAATGCAGGCGTGCCATTGATTCCGAGTCGCGCAGCGAGTTCGGCTCCGCGCGCCAGCCGGTCAGTTATCCGACCCGACTGCAGGCAGTCCTTGAACTGAGACCAGGGAGTGCCCCTTTCACGCTTTTGCTTTTCCGCTCTTGCAGTTCCGCTGTTGCG
>CAMLHP010000118.1 GCA_946479805.1 uncultured Gemmatimonadota bacterium
TAGCTTCGCAGGGTGGCCCCAGGCCACCCGCTCCGGAGGCCCCTTGGACGAGAGCGCAGCGCTGCGCGACCATGCTACCACGCTCCTGGCGGTGCCGCCGGAAGCGCCCCTGCCACCGCTCGATGAGCTGGTGCCGCTGGTGCTGGGCCAGCTGCAGGCAATGGCCCACCGGCAACTGCTCCGCGACCCCAACAACGCCACCCTCCAGACCACAGCGCTGGTCAATGAAGCGTACCTGAAGCTGGTGGACGACGACCGGGTCACCAGCCGGGGCCGGGCCTACTTCTTCGCCGCCGCCGCCCGGGCCATGCGCCAGGTGTTGCTGGACGCCGCGCGCCGCCGCCGTGCGGTCAAGCGGGGCGCAGGGGCTCCAGTCATCACGCTGGGCGGCGAACAGGGCGGGACGGTGGACGCGTTCGCCGACGAACTCCTCGACCTGGACCAGGCGCTCTCCGAGCTGGGCCGGCACAGTCCCCGCCAGATGAGGGTGGTGGAGTGCCGATACTTCGGCGACATGAGCGTGGAAGAGACCGCCGCGGCACTGGCAGTCTCGGAAAGAACGGTCAAGGCCGACTGGGCCTTTGCCCGAGCCTGGCTCTTCGACGCGCTGCGTGAGTCACCCCATGGGTGACGTGGAACCTGCACCGCAGGTCGAGGCATTATTCGCCGAGCTGGCCGGGGCCTCGGCCGATGAACGCGCCGCAGCGCTCCGTCAGCTCAACGACCCCGGACTCGCTGCAGCAGTTGCCCGCCTGTTGGCGGCCCATGACGAAGTTTCGGAATCCGGAGATGGCTTCCTGGGCGATATCCGGTCTGCACCCGTCAAGGCGCTGCTGAAAGCAGGAGAGACGCCAGCACCGGATCGGATCGGGCGCTACCCCGTGATTCGCCGACTGGGCCATGGCGGCATGGGAGTCGTCTGCCTGGCGCGCGATCCCCTGCTTGACCGGCCCGTGGCCATCAAGCTGCTCTCTCCGCATCTCGGCGGGAGCGCCGATGCGGTGCGCCGCCTGGCCGCCGAGGCACGCATCCTCTCTGCACTGGACCATCCGAACATCGCCGCCGTCCACGAGATCGCCGAGACCCCGGACGGACAGAGCTTCATCGTAATGGCGTACTACGAGGGCGAGACCCTGCGGGAGCGGCTTGACCGGGGGCCGCTTAGCGTGGATGAGGCCCTGAGCGTGGGCATCCAGCTGGCCGAGGGCCTGGGTGCGGCCCACAGGGCGGGAATAGTCCACCGCGATGTGAAGCCGGAGAATGTGGTGCTGACCGGTGAGGGCCGGGTGGTGATCCTCGATTTCGGGATCGCCCAGGCGGCCAGCGCCAGTCTGGTGACAGGCGGCATGATGCGCGGTACCGCTGCGTACATGAGTCCGGAGCAGTCGCGGGGCGAGAAGACCGATCCCCGGACAGATGTCTGGTCCACTGGTGTCGTGCTTCATGAGATCCTGACGGGTTCCCGCCCGTTCCCGGGCGATGGGCTCGCCCTGGTCAACGCGATCAGGGAGGAGCCCCCTGCCCCGCTTGCTCCCGGACGGAGCGGCATCCCGCCTGCGCTGTCGGAAGTGGTCAAGACCTGTCTGGCCAAGTCGCCCGCTCTACGCATGCGTTCAGGGGGAGAGTTGGCCGTCGCCCTGACGGCGATCAGGGATGGCCGCAACCTCGGAACGAGGACGCGCGTCCGCTTCGCGGCCCTGGCCGGCATTGGCCTCACTGCGCTGGCTGCAACCACGGCCTACCTGGCCCGCCCGGGCGAGTCAGCCAGGGCGGTGCCGACCGCCGCAATTGCCGCGGCCGCGCCAGGCATCGCGGTGCTTCCGTTCGAAGTGCGAGGCGAGGAGCATCAGATCTGGCGGGAAGGAATGGTGGACGTGCTGGCGGCCAACCTCGACGGCGTCGAGGGCCTTCGCGGCATAGACAGCAGGACTGTTCTGGCTCTCTGGGCCAGCCGGGTCGGAAGTGGCAGTTCGGCAGACCTGGCTTCGGCGCTCTCGGTGGCGAGCGAAGCCGGCGCGCGATACGCAGTGCTCGGATCGATAGTGCCTTTCGAGCGCGATCTCCGAATTGCGGTAAGCGTCTACCCGGTACGCGGTGTGGCCGCGCTCGCCAGCTTCAGTGTGGACGGCCCAGCCGACAGCCTTCTTTCGCTGGTGGACCAGATCACAATCAAGGTGCTGGCGGCCGCGTGGCAGGGCCGGCTCCCGAGTGCCGAGATCAATCTCGGCAGGATCACAACCCTCTCCCTGCCAGCCCTGAAATCGTTCCTGAATGGTGAGCGCCTGCTTCGCCAGGGGAACTACGCAGAGGCAGTGGCCCAGTACCGCGAGGCCGTGGTCGCGGACTCGACATTTGCGATTGGCTACTACCGACTTGGACTGGCCCAGGTCTGGATCGGCGAGACCGAGGACAGCTTGTTCGCATGGCAACGCGCATTCAGGGAGGCCGTGAGGCTCTCGGACAGGCTGCCCGAGCGCGAGCGGATGCTGGTGCGGCTCGCGCTGGAGTCCCAGGTGAGCGGCCCCCATAATGTACTGGCCACCAGTGCGTTGGCGGAGCGCGCCGTGGCGCGCTATCCCGACGAGGCGGACGCGTGGTACTTCCTGGGCGAGATCTACTATCACGCCGGCGACCAGCTGCTGGTCCCGCTTTGGGCGGCTGACTCGGCTTTCCGGCACGCACTGGCGCTCGACCCGGCCATGGCCATGCTCTACGAACACATGTTCGAGAACGAACTCAATGTCTCCCGGGACAGCTCCCGAGCGCGTGAACTGCTTGGCGGTTACTCGAGAGTGACAGCGCCCTATCGTGTGCGCCGCCTGGAACTGGCATTCGACCTCGCGTTCGGGGACTCGGCAACCCGCCACGCAGCCATCGCTCAATTCGGCACCTTGCCGGAGGGCGAACGCATGGCCACCATCTGGAGCTTTCGCAACCTTCGGTACGGGGACGTGCTGCAGAGCGTGCTGGGGGATTATCCGCGCTGGCAAACTTTGGACTCCCGCTTGGCAGCGGAGCGACTGCTGCAGATGGCTGTCGATCACGGGCAGCTGCTGCAGGTTGCACGTCACCTGGGCGCCCCACAGCTGCTGGGAGCGCATGGCGCGCTCCACGCCTATCGGGCGAGGCTCGGACAGTTGGCGCCTCCGGACACCGTGCTTCGCGCCGCGCTGGGGATGCCGCCGGCCGGAGCCGAACTGCCTCTGGGAAGCGCGGGCTTTCAGGTGGTAGTTGCCGGGGCCGTCGCCGCTGAGGAGGGCCGCTGGGCCGACCACGAGTCAGCGCTCGCGCGCCTGAATGTGATGGTGCAGCTGGCGAGGGAGCGAGCCGACTCGGCGAGCGCGCGCTTCATCGAGGGCTCGCGAACAGCGCTCCGAGGATACGGCCTGAGCCTTCGCGGCGAACGCGATCGCGCGCTGTCGCTGCTCGTCTCCGGGCAGCAGGACGCTACCGGGGGCGAGTCGATCTCGGGCGATGCATGGAACGCCATCATCCGATGGTGGATAGGCGACCTGCTGGTGCAGGAAGGCAGGCTGAGCGAAGCTGCCCGCTACTTTGGCTCCATCCGGAACGATCCGTTCGCAGCCGAACGACTGGCCCCGATACTTGAACAACTGGGCCAGCCCGAGCAGGCGCGGGACGCGTACACGCTGGTTTCAGAGGCCTGGCGTGAGGGCGATCCTGCAATGCAGCGCCGTGCGGCGGCTGCCCGGGCCTCGGTGGTGCGCCTCGCCCAGGCCCAGGCCCAGGCCCAGGACGCTCACGGCGACTGACCGCCAACCACCGGCCGCAAGCCGCTCGGAACCGAGGCCGGCACAGTGCGGAGCAACGGTTCGAGACCGGATCCGGGATCGGTTAGCGCGCGGAGGAACGCGACCAGGGCATCCCTGTCCGCCGCGGACAATCCGAGCGGACGCGCCACCAGCTGGTCCAGGTCGCTGGTGCTCACTCCTGCATGCCGCGGGCTGGCACCATCGTTGTAAAACCGGATCACCTCGTCCAGGGTTGTGAACACCCCATCGTGCATGTAGGGGGCGGTCAGCTCGACGTTACGCAAGCTGGGAGTGCGGAAGGCGCGGCGATCGGCGACCAGGCCGGTGTGTTCCTCGCGGCCGACGTCATCTCCCGGCAGCACGGACCCGCCAGTTCCTTCCTGGGGCACGCCAACCACGCGGAAACTGAAATCACTGAACATCGGCCCGTTGTGGCACTGGTTGCAGAGGGCCGAGGTGAAGAACAGCTCAAGGCCATGCTTCTGTTGCCGGGTGAGGGCGCCGTCGTCCCCGGCGGCGTAGCGATCAAAGGCCGAATTGCGGGTCACCAGTTCGCGCTGGTATGCAGCGAGTGCCCTTCCATAGGTGTCCATGGTGATAATGTCGCCACCTGGACTCGATGCAGCCTCAACCGGGAAAGCGTCGCGGAAGCGCTGCACATACTCGCTGTTTCCCCTCAGGCGGGCAACCACACTGTCGCGCGCTACGTCGGCGCCGTAGGCATCGCCCGCCATTTCCAACCGCGAGGTAATGGGTCCGCGCGCCTGCTCCGCCAGCCCCGCCGCCCGCCCATCCCAGAACTGCCGCCCGAGGTGACTGGGCCGGCCCATCGAGTCCGAGTTGTACGCGGCGTTCAGGACAGTAGGGGAATTGCGGGGCGTCAGTGCAATGGGCCTCCCGCTGATGGCGGACAGAGAGAGCGTGCGGGCCGGGCCCAGACCCACCCCCGAGACACCGGCACTGAACTGCCTGCCGTCGGCGAACGCGAAGGCGGGGTGGTGACAGGTTCCGCAGGAGACGTCCTTCTCACCCCCCAGGATGGGATCGAAGAAGAGCAGCCGGCCGAGCTCGATGCGCTCGGCCGATGCAGGGCCGTCCGGCGGCTGGGGGACGGGGCCGAGCGGCACCAGCCCGAACTGCTGGCGCAGCTGGTCGTCGTCGAATCCGCCGGGGCCAGCGCCGTCGCCGCAACCGGCCAGGATTCCGGCGGCCAATGCCAGCAAGGCGAGGCGAAGGCGCCACGCCATTTCACTTCACCGTGATGGTGCCGTTCATTCCCGGATGGATGGTGCACTGGAACGGGTACTGGCCCGCGTCGGCAAGCGTCACATTGAAGCTCTCGCCAGCTTCCAGGGTAGTGAGCGGCCACGCATTGGACAGCGACTTCACATTGTGCGGCGCCGGCGAGCCATCAACGTTCTTGAAGGTCACCGTGCCGCCTGCCCGAATCGTTACCGACGACGGAATGAAGATTGGCGGCGGAACGAGCGGGGTGGTGATGCTGGCGGTGGCGGGCGCGGGCGGGCCGGGATCGACCGGCTCGGTACCTGAGCAGCCGACGAGGACGCTCCCGGCGACCGAGAGCAGCAAGAGGTGCTTCATGAGTTCCTCCCGTTTGGGTGAATGGGCGGCAAGAGCCATTCACTCCTGCGTAGACGGGAGGCGGGAGGGGCAATGGGGCGGTCAGGCGGTAAGGCGGTAAGGCGGCAAGGCGACGGGAAAGCTGGCGGCGGCAGGCAGAGGGCGGCGGCCTGCCCCCCCCGCGTCAGGTGGGCGTTGCGGAGCAGTCCACCAGGAAGCGAACCCGGACCGAGGCTCCCGGGAGGAGCCGCGCCAGCTGGGGGTCGGGCTGCTTGCAGCCCTGGGGGAGTCCGCTGATGGACACCGAGACCTCGCCCGGCACGACCCTGCTGATCTCGAAATCGCCCCGGTGGTCGGTGACCGCGGCCTTGTTGTCGGGGGTCACCTGGACCGCGATGCCCGGCATGACCCCCAGCTCCTTGGAGAGCACGCGGCCCCCCAGTTCTCCCACGGTCGGGTCGGGAGTCTGGTCGCCGCCGGCTGGCGGCGCCGGGGACGAGAAGTCGGCACAGGCGGCGAGGAAAAGCAGGGACACCGCGACGGCTGGGCGCATACGGGGCTCCGAAGGGGATCCTCGACTATAGCTCGAAAAACAAAGGGCGGCCAGCTGGCCGCCCTCTTGTGACTCGTGACTCGAGACTCGCGGCCCCTGCCCTACCAGCGATAGTGCGAGAACGCCCGGTTGGCCTCGGCCATCTTGTGGGTGTCTTCCTTCTTCTTGATGGCGTTGCCCTCGTTCTTGGACGCCAGGATGAGCTCGGCAGCGAGCCGCTCTTCCATGGTCTTCTCGCCCCGGGCCCGGGCAAACGAGATCAGCCAGCGCATCGCCAGCGCGGTACGCCGCTCGGGCCGCACTTCAACCGGCACCTGGAGCGAAGCGCCACCCACCCGGCGGCTCTTGACCTCTACCGCGGGCTTCACGTTGTTGACCGCCGCCTTGAAGACCGTCACGCCCGGCTGCCCGGTGCGCTC
>CAMLHP010000119.1 GCA_946479805.1 uncultured Gemmatimonadota bacterium
GCCAGGTCGGTGCGCATGAACACCGAACCAAACCAGAGCGACATCAGCCACGACTCACCCAGCAGCACCGCCGCTGCCACCGCCGCGCCCGTCATCACAGCCGGCATGTCGCCAGCACCATGAACCAGCCAGGCCACGCCTGAGCCGAGCGCCGCTGGAAGGATCAGCAGCACCAGCAGCGCGATGAAATATGCGATGGCCGTCAGCATGTGCTGGCCCAGCGCCTCGATGCCCCGGCTGGCGGTGACCCTCACCCATCCCGGGAACAGCAGCGCGGCGCCATTCTGCACCATCATCCCCGCGAAGTTGAGCGCCGGGAGCAGCATCGCGCCCACCAGGGCGCCCACCCCGAGCCACATCCGGTCCACCGAGGGATCCCGCCAAAGCCCCGCCATCCCGACCAGCAGCAGCGCGGCCTGGCCCAGTGTGAGCACCACCGCCGCGCCCGCGGCCTCCGCCCGCACCAGGGCATCGCTGGCCACCGGATAGCCCCTCAGCAGGTCCAGCTTCGCGAGATCGCTGCGGAGGTCGTTTCGGATCCACTGCGCTCCGAGCAGCAGAAGGAATGCGGCCCAGCTCACCAGCAGCACGCCCGCGGCCTCGGCCAGCGTGGGCGCCACCGTGCCCAGGACCACCATCACCGCCACCGCGCTGATGAAGGCGGTCGCCCACACCCGGAAATTCCCCCACCGCAGCAGCTGCGTCACGTTCTTCCAGACCAGCGCGCCAGCTGGAGGTCCCGCCGGCGAGAGCTTGATCATCGGGCGGGAGTAGCGGCGGTTTCGCACCCGCCGAGCTCCGTTGCGGCCTGAGCGGAACTGGCTGGCCTGCTCGACCGACGCCGCGGCCGCTGCCTCCTCGAATGCCGTGTCGCTCCTGATCACCCAGAGATAGTGCAGCAGCAGCACCACCAGCGCCGGTGGCGCCGCCTTCCACCACGACGCAGCGTCGGCCGCGACCATTGGCCCGATGACAGCGTGAAATGGCGCCAGCGCGGCCTGGACCAGCGGCTGCGCCAGCGTTGCGCGGAAGGCATCCAGTTCGCCTCCTGGGGGCGACTGCACCAGGGCAACGACCACCGACACGACGGCTGCGCAGAGGAGTGCTGTCACTGCGAGGAGCACGCCGATGGTCACGGCCCGCCGCCGTGCGCCGTGCGCCTGGTGCTCGCGCAGCGAAGTCCTCACGAACGTCGCCCCCAGCCGATGCAAGTAGAGCGTGGTCAGCAGCGACCAGACCGCGGCTGCCCGCATGACCACCGGCAGCCCGGGCCGGACGCCCAGCAGCACCACCCAGATCGCCACGTTCAGGAGCACCACCAGCTGAGTCCCGACCAGCTTGTAGTGGAGCAGGGTCCGGCGCCCTATCGGGGCAGAGAACAGGAACTGGACCTCCGCCAGCGAGAACTTGAGAGCCGAGCGTTCCTGCGAGAACAGCCAGCTCCACACCAGCATCGCCACCACACCCAGCGTCAGGAAGAGCGGGGCGAACTCCAGCGCGAGCGGGTCCGAGGCGGTCCTGGTGTCGTAATTCTGGATGGCGAAGAACAGCACATAGCCCAGCCCCACCAGGATGGCGATGGCGTACCTGGGCTGTCGCAGGCGGGCAAGCTGGCGGCGAATCCGGTTGCTGGTCCCGGTCCAGAGCAGGTACAGCAGCGCCCAGCGTGCGCTCATGCGCCGTCGCCCACGCCAACCAGCGCCACGAAGATGTCCTCCAGCGAGCGGCCGGCCAGTTCGGGCCGCTCTGCGACAATCTCCGAGATGGTGCCGCTCGCGACCACTGTGCCCAGCCGAAGCAGGAGCACCCGGGTGCACAGTTCCTCTACCAGGTGGAGCAGGTGGGAACTCAGCACTATCGCCGCACCCGCGTCGGCTCGGGCCTTGATCGTGGCCTTCATCCGTCGGATCCCGAGCGGGTCCAGCCCGGTGAGCGGTTCGTCGAACATGAGGACCCCCGGGTCGTGCAGCAGTCCACAGGCGATGGCCAGCTTCTGCCGCATGCCGCGAGAAAGCTCGGTCGGGAAGGAGTTGGCGCGATCGGACAGTTCCAGCTCCGCCAGGAGGGCACGGCCCAGGCTCTCGGCGTCGGGGACCCCATAAAGCCTCGCTATGAAGCTCAAGTGCTCCGCCACCGTCAGGTAGTCGAACAGCTGGGGTTCGTCGGGTATCAGCGCCAGGCGGCGCTTGGCGGCAATGGGCTCGGCCGCCAGGTCGTGGCCAGCTATCCTGATCGAGCCGGCCGTCGGTACGATGATTCCGGCTATGCTTCTCAGGGTGGTGGTCTTG
This sequence comes from uncultured Gemmatimonadota bacterium, assembly GCA_946479805.1. The sequence continues at coordinate 2,289 of CAMLHP010000119.1, forward strand.
CCGGCCCCGTTGGGCCCGACCAGTCCCAGTACCTCGCCCGGAGCCACGCGGAAGGACAGGTCTTTGACCGCGGCCCGGTCGCCGTACAGCTTTGTCAGGCCGACAACTTCAATCATCGGCCCGCCTCGCCGGGTGAAACTTTCGGCGCCGATGGTACGTTTCTTGTTGCATCGTAAGCTTTTTCTCCGAGGCTCGTCATGACGCGCTACTGGATCAAGATCGCGCTGGGTGCGGCACTGGTGTTTGCCGTCGGGATGCTGGTGGTGAGCGTCTTCAAGATAGGCAAGAAGTCGGTCATTGAGATCACGGAGGGCACCGGTCCAATCCGAATCCCCCTGATGCTGCTTCCATTCAACCTCGACGGCGAGCGGCTCGGGACCATGCGCATGCTGGTCATCCTCCGCGATTCGACCCAGAAGCCGACAGGCCTTGAGCTGAGCGTGGCGGTTTCGGATTCGCTCGCCCCGGAGCGGCTGCAGACGTGCATCCTGGCGCTGCTGCCCAGCAGCGACACCACGGGGATCGTTCCCACCAACTTCACCTGTGCCTCGGCCGATGACACCGTCGGCAGGCGCCTGGTTCAGTTCGGCGAGCTGCGCCTGCGCAATCGGTCCGAAAGTTTCCCTCTTCTGGCCCCCGAGGACAAGGTGCAGGAAATCCGGGAGCAGTCAGGCAGCCGCATGTCGGGCATGGACGAGGCAGCGCAGGACGCACGCGACTCGATCGTCGAGCAGCGACAGGAGATGATCGACAGCATCCTCTCCGCGGCGGAGTCGCAGCAGCAGGAGCGCCATGCCGAGGCCATGAGGCTGGTGGACTCGATCAGGGTCAGCCTCGATTCTCTGCACGCGGCCCCGCAGTGATCCTGGTAGTCGACAACTACGACAGCTTCACATGGAACGTGGTGCAGTTGCTGGGGGAGCTGGACGCCCAGCCAGTGGTCTACCGCAACGACGAGCTGGGCGTTGCCCAGGCGCTGGAGCTGAAGCCGAGGGGAATAGTGATTTCTCCGGGCCCTGGAACTCCGTCCGACGCCGGGATATCGGTGCCGCTGGTTCGAGCGGCGGCCGACGAGGGTATTCCCCTCCTGGGCATCTGCCTGGGGCACCAGAGCATTGGCGAGGCGTTCGGAGCCAGGGTTGCAGCAGCTGACCGGATGATGCACGGGAAGGTGGGGCAGGTGGCACACCGTGGCGCGGACCTGTTCCGCGGGCTCCCGTCACCGTTCGAAGCTGCGCGCTACCACTCGCTGGTCGTTCGGCCCGAAGGGCTGCCGGGCTGCCTGATGGTCCAGGCATGGTCAGCCGATGGCGGGCCGGGTGGGGAAATCATGGGGATCAGGCACCGGGATCACCCCGTTTTCGGGGTCCAGTTCCACCCCGAGTCCATCGCCACGGCCCACGGCAAAACCCTCGTGCGGAACTTCCTTAGCGCCTGACGCACTCCCCGTGCCATTCACGCGGCACGATCTTTGACTTGCCCCATCCCTTCGGATTACCTTGTGGGACATGCAATCGCATGGCTTCGGGTCGGCGCACGCCGGCAATTTCCCGCTCCAATCGTGGATGGTTCATCGGTCGCCGGCCCCCCGGCCGGGCGTACGTAATGCGGAAGGCGGCGCATGACTTCAAGTGGCGGCGGAACCAAGTACATCTTCGTTACCGGCGGCGTGGTATCGTCACTGGGCAAGGGCATCGCGGCGGCATCGCTGGGTCGGCTGCTGGTGGAGCGAGGCCTTTCTGTGACGATGCAGAAGTTCGATCCCTACATCAACGTCGATCCGGGCACGATGTCGCCATTTCAGCATGGCGAGGTGTTCGTCACCGACGACGGTGCGGAGACGGATCTCGATCTCGGCCACTATGAGCGGTTCATCGACCGTTCGCTCTCCCAGCAGAACAACGTCACCACCGGCAGGATCTACCAGACCGTCATCGCCAAGGAACGGAGCGGCCAGTATCTCGGCTCCACGGTCCAGGTAATCCCGCACATCACCGACGAGATCAAGTCGGCCATCCGGCGCCCGGCGCCGGGGCATGATGTCGTGATCACCGAGGTCGGCGGAACCGTGGGCGACATCGAGTCGCTGCCGTTCCTCGAGGCCATTCGCCAGTTCCGGCAGGAGATCGGCCGGGACAACGCGCTGTTCATACATCTCACGCTGGTGCCTTACATCGCCGCTGCCGGGGAGGTCAAGACCAAGCCCACCCAGCATTCGGTGCGTGAGCTGATGCAGATCGGGATCCAGCCCGACATCCTGATCTGCCGGAGCGAGCGCCCGCTATCGCCGGACATCCGGCGCAAGATAGCGCTCTTCTGCAACGTGGACTTTTCCTGCGTGGTCGAGAGTCCGGACGTCGCGTCGATCTACGAGATTCCACTCCGGTTTCACGACCAGGGCCTCGATGCCGTGGTGTGCGAGCGGCTGCGCCTGGACACGCCCGAGCCCGACCTCACCCAGTGGGAGGGGATTGTCGAGCGGGTACTGCGGCCGGCCAATTCGGCCAGGATCGCGGTGGTTGGCAAGTATACCGATCTGCATGATGCCTACAAGAGCGTGCAGGAAGCGCTGATCCATGGCGGCATCGCCAATGACTCGCGGGTGGAAATCGAGTGGCTGGGGAGCGACCAGTTCACCGATGCGGCGAGAACGGCAGAGCTGCTGCGGGACATGGATGGGCTGCTGGTACCGGGCGGCTTCGGGGAACGAGGAGTCGAGGGCATGGTCGAGGCCATTCGCTGGGCTCGCGAGAACAGCCTCCCGTTCTTCGGAATCTGCCTCGGGCTCCAGGTGGCGATCATCGAGTTTGCCAGGAATGTCTGTCAGCTGCCGGACGTGAACAGCACCGAGTTCCAGCCCGACTGCGCATCGCCGGTGATTTCACTGATGGCGTCGCAACGGGATGTGACCAGCATGGGCGGCACCATGCGCCTGGGGGCGTATGCTGCGCGGCTCCGACCCGGCTCGCGGGTGGCACAGGCGTACGGCACCACCGAAATCAGCGAGCGCCACCGGCATCGCTGGGAAGTGAGCAATTCCTACCGTGATGTGCTGGCCGAGTTCGGGCTCCGGCTCTCGGGCCAGTCGCCGGATGGAGGGCTGGTCGAGGTCATCGAGCTGCCCGACCATCCCTGGTACCTCGGATGCCAGTTCCACCCCGAGCTCAAGTCGCGTCCCACCCGGCCTCACCCGCTGTTCAGCGCCTTCGTGCAGGCGGCGCTGGCGCGGCGGAGCGACCGGGGTGCGCTCACCCGTACCATCGAGCTCGCCGCCACACGCCCATGATCCGCGCCCGCGCGCTTCTGGGCGTGCTGGTTGCCGCCCTCGCTGCCGCTGCCTGCGGCGGTGAGGAGATGCGCCCGACCAGCCTGACTGCCGAAGCCGACAGCGCCGATCAGGTGCTGGTGGGGTTCAGCTACAACGTGCTTCGCAACGGTCTCAGGCGCAGCCTGCTGGAGGCCGACACGGCCTACTACTACGACACGCGCCAGGTGAGCGTGCTGAAGCGGGTGCGGGCCACCTTCTACGATGATGCGGGTGCGCCCAGCACCACCCTGACGGCGGACCGCATGGAGTACGACCTGCAGGATGGTTCGATGAAGTCCGAGGGCAGCGTGTCCCTGCTGGGCCCCGAAGGGCAGCGACTGACCAGCCAGGAGCTGGTTTACGACGTCGACCAGAACACGCTATCGAGCGAACAGCCCTTCGTGCTTCTGCGCGGCTCCGAACGGCTCGAGGGCGACGGCTTCGAGGCCGATGCGGACTTCAACCGGTTCCAGGCGCGCCGGATGCGCGGCACCACTGCACCGGGAAGCGGGCCGTGAGCTGGGGCGCGGTACGGCGGGCTGGGGTCATCGCGCTTGCGTTCGGGGCTGCAGGTGCGCTCGAGGCCCAGGCGCCTCAGCGCTGCCAGATCCGCTTCAGCACCCAGGGTGTGGGCGGTTTCGTGCGCTCGGCCGCGGGTGAGCTGAACTGGGCATCAGGCGGGGTCGAACTCGC
>CAMLHP010000120.1 GCA_946479805.1 uncultured Gemmatimonadota bacterium
CCTGCATCGACGCCAGCATGGCCTGGCCCTCGAACACCGCCTGCGCGGCGGAGGTGCGGTCGTTGTTGCTGCGGTCCGACAGGATCGAATCGAGGGAGACGTGCTGTCCCTGCAGGGCGTGGACCAGCTCGTGCGCCGCCATGAGATCGCGCTGGGAGGCTGGCGCGCCGGCAACGCCGAAAAGCGTGGCGGAGTCCGGATCGTAGTAGCCCACCACCTGCTCGGTGAGGAGCGCCAGCAGCACCGACTTGAGGTCCACCGAATCTGCCACCATTCCGAACAGCTGGTACGTCAGAGTGATGCCCCGGGCGCGGTCGGCGGGGAGCTCCTCGGTCAACTTCGCCGCGAGGTAGCGGCGGACCTCCTCGCGGGTCCGGAGCTCGGCGCGGGGCGGGCTCCTGAACTCGAGCCCCACGGCCCGCTCAACCGATGGCATGAGGCTGTCGACCACGGCGCGGAACTGCGCGGCCTCGCTGAGGTGCTCGACCTGGCGGCCGCGACAACCAGCAAGGGCGGCCACTACCACGAAGGCCAAGGCGGCAAGGCGGCAGGGCGGTATGGCGGTCAACGCGGTAAGGCGGTAGGGCGGTAAGGCGGTAAGGCGGTAAGGCGGTAAGGCGGTAGCCATGGATGATCAGAGTCCGGTGTAGGCGCGATACCAGTCGATTATTGGAGTGCCGAACAGCCAGGTGGCGGCGGCACCCACCGCGAGGAAGATACCGAAAGGCACCAGCTTGTCGCGGTTGAGCAGGTTGATGGGGACGAAGATGATCGTGCCCAGCAGCGCGCCCAGAAAGATGGTGAGCAGGACCCCGTGCCATCCGACGAATGCACCGACCATCGCCATCATCTTGATGTCCCCGCCGCCCATCGCCTCCTTCCTGAAGATCCTGAGCCCAAGCCAGGCAACCAGCCATAGCAGCACAAAGCCCGCCACCGCGCCGATGACGCTCCACACAAGCCACTGGGTGCTGCGCATGGCCGCCAGCGCAAGCCCGATCACCAGTCCGCCGAGGGTGAATTCGTCGGGAATGATGTAGGAGCGGAGGTCGGTCATCGCGATGCCGAGCAGGATGGTGAAGAACACCGAGCCAGTCAGGGCGGTGAGTGTGGGACCGTTCGCCCACACCATGCCCCCCCAGATGACCCCTGTGGCGAGTTCGATCAGGGGATACATCGGAGAGATGGGCAGCCCGCAGGACCGGCACTTGCCGCGGAGCAGCAGCCACGAGACAACGGGAATGTTGTCGCGAGCGTGGAGCGCGGCGCCGCAACGGGGACACCGGGACCTGGGCCGCACCACCGACTGCTTGGGTTCGGCTCCCCAGCGGGAGATGCAGACATTGAGGAAGCTGCCAAGCACCAGTCCCAGCAGCGCCGCGAATGCGACCACCACGCCCATCGGCACATCAGTCACGCAGCACCTCGTAGAGCAGGATTGCGGCGGCGGCACCTACGCTCAGCGACTCGGCACCTTCCGCGAGGGGAATGGCCACCCGGCGCGACGCCGCCGCCCGAATGGCGTCGCTCACACCCGCACCTTCATTGCCAACCACCAGCGCGACCCGGCCGGCACGCGGCGACGGACCAGCGGCACGAACCGGCTCACCATCGGTATCGCCCACCCAGATCTCGAGCTGCTGCTCCCGGGCCCATGCAAGAAACTCGTCCGCGCCTGCGGCGGCGCAGGGCAGCCGGAAGATGGCTCCCATGGTGCCACGGATCACCTTGGGGTTGGCGAGATCGGCTGAGCCGGTGAGTGCGATCACGGCGCCGGCGCCGAGCGAGAATGCGGTGCGGATCATGGTGCCGACATTGCCGGGGTCCTGCACCGCGTCGAGGACCAGCACGGTGTCGCGGGGCGCGAGGCCTATGTGAGCCACATCCCAGCGCCGCGGGGCAATTACAGCGATAATTCCCTGCGGAGTTTCGGTGTCGGCGAGCCTCGACAGCTCGTCGGACGAGACTTCATGGAGCGGAACCGCCGCCGCGGAGAGCGCTGCCTTCAGCGACTTGCCGCGAGCGGTAGCTTCCAGCGCAGGCCCGGCGACTGCACCCCGGATGGGAACGCCCGCGGCCAGTGCCTCCTCCACCAGGCGCACTCCCTCGGCCAGGGCAAGCCCGCGGCGCTCCCGCCCGCGCTTGCGGCCGAGGTCACGAATGGTTGACACCAGGGAGTTGCTCATGCGGTCATATATCCGTCAGCTGACTGTCCTCGGTGCCGCGGGCGCGCTGCTGTCCTGCGCCCCGACGGTGCAGCAGGAAGTGCAGATCGGCGAGCAGTACTCCGCCGAGATAGAGCGAACCATGCCGATGATAACCGACAGCCGTGCAGTGTCGGCGTTCAATTCCAGCATCTCACCACTCAAGAGCGTCGTGCGCCGGAAGGACCTCAACTGGGAATTCCGGATCGTCAACTCAGACCAGGTCAACGCCTTCGCCGTGCCGGGTGGGCACATCTACGTGTTCCGCGGACTGATCGAACGGGCCGAGCACTGGGACGAGTTCGCCGGCGCGGTGGCGCACGAGATTGGCCACGTTGACCTGCGCCACTCGGCCGAGCAGATGGGCCAGGCCAGCGCGGCCAACACCGGACTCACCCTCGCCTACATCCTGCTGGGACGGCAGCCCGGCACCGCGGAGCAGGTAGCGGTCAACATCGCGGGTGGCGCGGTATTCGCCAAGTTTTCGCGAGACGACGAGCGCGAGGCCGACTCGATGGCCGTGGCGTACATGACCGAGGCGCGGATCGACCCGTCGGGGCTTACCCGGATGTTCCGCCGACTCCAGAGCCTCCAGTCTCGCGACCCGAGCAAGGTCGAGCTCTGGTTCTCGTCGCATCCCATGCCGGAGGAACGCATCAGCAATGTGGATCGCTACATCAACTCCACTCCCGGCGCTTCCGCGGCGGTGAAGAACGGCCGCACCGACCTCTCGGCGTTCAGCACGCTCAGGGCGCGGCTCCGGGCACTGCCTGACGCCCCGAAGGAAGTGCAGTCCAATTGAGAATCGCGCTGACGATTGCCGGGTCTGACTCAGGCGGAGGCGCCGGGATCCAGGCCGACCTCAAGACCTTTCACCAGTTCGGGGTGCATGGCACCTCGGCTATTGTCGCGCTCACCGCGCAGAATACCCAGGAGGTGCGCGCGGTGCTTCCGGTCCCACCCGACTTCATACGCCAGCAGCTGGATGCCCTGGCGGAGGACCTGCCGCCCAACGCGCTCAAGACCGGGATGCTGGGCGACTCCGCCACCGTTGCCGTGGTGGTTGACACCATCCGCGAGCGGAGCTGGGCCCCGCTGGTGGTGGACCCGGTCATGGTGTCGTCCTCCGGTGCGCGACTCCTCGACGGCCCCGCTGAGGCGAGGATGCGCGAAGAACTGCTGCCGCTGGCGGCACTGGTCACGCCCAACCTCGACGAAGCCGAGGTGCTGACCGGGTTCGAGGTCCGCTCACCTGAGGCGATGGAGCGCGCAGGCCGGTTGCTGCTGGACCTCGGTGCGGGCGCCGCGCTGGTGAAGGGCGGCCACCTCACCGGCGACCAGCTAACCGATGTACTGGTCACTCCTGACTTCACCCGCCGGTTCGACCGGCCTCGGCTCGCCACCCGCTCGACCCACGGCACCGGCTGCACGCTTTCGGCGGCGGTGACAGCGGGGCTGGCCCTGGGGCATTCGCTGGAGGCGTCGGTGGAGGACGCCCTGGACTTCGTCGGCCGCGCGATAGCCGATGCGCCAGGGCTGGGCCAGGGACATGGGCCGGTGAATCACAACGTCCAGGTGAGAAGTGAAGTGTGATCCGTGAAACGGGAGCCCCTCCCGGTTTTCCGTATCACGGTTCATGCCTCACTTCAAGTCGTCGATTCGCTTCAGCAGGCCTTCAACCAGGCTCCCCAGCTGATCCCTGACCCGGTTGGCGGTCTCCATCACCTCCACGTGCGACAACGGACGGGGGGAAATGCCGGCGGCGAGATTGGTGATGGTGGAGATGCCCGCGCAACGGATTCCCCGTGCGCGCGCGGCGATGACCTCGACCACCGTGGACATCCCAACCGCGTCAGCGCCCAGCCGGGTCAGCATCTGCACTTCGGCCGGGGTCTCATAGGTGGGACCCAGAAGGCCGGCGTAGACGCCCTCCGCCAGCTCGACTCCCTGCGCCCTGGCCGCTTCGTGGGCAAGTTTCCTCAGTCCCCGGTCATACGCCTCGGTCATGTCGGGAAAGCGGGTATCACCCGGCACCAGGTTCCCCACCAGCGGATTGCGACCCGTAAGGTTGAGGTGGTCGCGGATAAGCATCAGCATCCCGGGATTGAACCCGGGATTGATGCCGCCGGCGGCGTTGGTGAGGAGGAGCGTTGTTATGCCCAGCTCGGCCATGACTCGCACGGGCAGCGCGGCGGTGGCTGCGTCGTGTCCCTCGTACATGTGGAACCGGCCGCTCTGCATCAGCACCACCTGGCCGGCAAACTTCCCCACCACCAGGCGTCCGTCGTGTCCCTCCACCGTGGGCGGCGGGAAGCCGGGAATCTCGGCGTAGGGAATCGCCACCGAGTTGCCAACCCGGCTCGACAGGCCACCGAGTCCGGAGCCGAGCACGATGGCGATACGGGGGGCGCGACCCTCCAGCTGCGGCTTGATGGCCGAGACTGCGGCCTGGACGGGATCGCGCGCGCTCACACCAGCATCCCCGCAATGGCGGCCGAGGTGAAGGCGGCGAGGTTGCCGGCGATCATTGCCCGAAGCCCCAGGCGCGCGATCTCGCCACGGCGCTCGGGTGCGAGGCCGCCGATGCCACCGATCTGGATTGCGATGGAAGAAAAGTTGGCGAAGCCGAGAAGGGCATAAGTGAGGATTATGGCGCTGCGGGGCTGGAGCGCCACGCCGCCAGTTAGATCACCGGCAAACTGGGCGTACGCAACGAACTCGTTGAGGGAGGTCTTGATGCCGATCAGGCCGCCCACGTAGCCTGTGTCCTCCCAGGGCACGCCCATCACCCAGGCCAGCGGCCGCAGCAGGAATCCGAGGATGCCCTGCAGGCTGAGCTCTGGATAGCCAAGAAGGCCGCCGGCCCATCCCAGCCCGAAATTGAGCAGTGCCACGAGCGCAACGAATGCCATCAGCATGGCGGCCACGTTGAGGGCGAGCTGCATGCCCTGGGCAGCGCCGTTGGCGGCCGACTCGATGACGCTGGAGTCGGTCTTCTCCACCCGCATGTCGAGCGAGCCGCGGGTGACAGGAACGTCCACCTCGGGCCGCAGGATCTTTGAGAGGTAGAGTCCGGCGGGCGCGTTCATCACGCTTGCAGCCAGCAGGTGGCTGGCGATGTTGGGAAAGAATCCCGCCAGCATACCGATGTACGCCGCCATCACGCCGCCTGCCACGGTGGCGAAGCCTCCCACCATGACAGTGTTGAGCTCCGACGGGGTCATGTCCTTCACGAATGGCTTGATGAGGAGCGGGGCTTCGGTCTGGCCCATGAAGATGTTGCCCGAGGCCGAGAGCGTCTCAGCTCCCGAGGTACCGAGGGTCTTCTGCATGACCCAGGCGATGCCCTTCACCACCAGTTGCATGATGTTGAGGTAGTACAGCACCGACATCAGGGCGGAGAAGAAGATGATGGTCGGCAGCACATTGAAGGCGAAGTACGCGCCGGTGTTGGCGATGAAGCCCGCGGTGGTGTCAAGCGTGCCACCTGCCCCGGGTGTCCCCACGGGCACGTTGGACTGCACCAGGTTGCCGAAGACGAAGCGCGCGCCCTGCTCCTGGAAGGCGAGGAGTCCGGTCACGGCTCGGCCGACCACGTCGAAGAAGGTGCGGCCGGGACCGAACTTGAGGACCAGAAGCCCGAAGACGAACTGGATCGCGAGCCCGATGCCGACCAGCCGCCAGGGGATCCGGCGGCGGTCGTAACTGATGAGAACGGCTAGTCCGATCATCACCGCGATGCCGACCAATCCCATCAGCCGCGAGAGGATGGGAGTGTCGAGGCCGGCGCGCGCCGCATCGAGCCGCTGGGCAGCGGTGAGCACAGTGTCCGCCACCGGGGCGAGGGTGTCAGCTGCGGCCTGGATCAGCGTGAGCACGCTCACTGGAATGACACCAGCTCGACGCGGGCTTCCTCCAGCATGCGCACCCGCTCGGGCCAAGGCAGGAAGGCACTGGCAAAGCCGTTGAGGATCATCTGGTCGATCTCCCCTCGCGTGAAACCCAG
>CAMLHP010000121.1 GCA_946479805.1 uncultured Gemmatimonadota bacterium
AGCCCGACACCGGTGAACAGGCACTGGAGATCGTCGAGATCCTGGTCCGGTCCGGCGCGGTGGACCTGATAGTGATAGACTCGGTGGCCGCGCTGGTGCCAAAGGCGGAAATCGAGGGTGAGATGGGCGACAGCCACATGGGCCTTCAGGCCCGGCTCATGAGCCAGGCGCTGCGGAAGCTGGCTGGCGCCATCAACCGCTCCAACTGCGCGGTGGTGTTCATCAACCAGCTGCGCGAGAAGATCGGCGTCATGTTCGGCAATCCCGAGACCACCACCGGCGGCAAGGCGCTCAAGTTCTACGCCTCGCTCCGGCTCGACATCCGCCGGATCGGCCCGGTCAAGGAGCGCGAGGCGGTCATCGGCAATCACGTGCGGGTCAAGGTGGTCAAGAACAAGGTGGCGCCTCCCTTCCGCCAGGCCGAGTTCGACGTGCTCTTCGACGAGGGCATCAGCCACATAGCCCTGCTGGTGGACCTCGCCTCCGAAGCCGGCATCATCCAGAAGTCGGGCGCGTGGTACTCCTACGGAGACCAGCGCATCGGCCAGGGGCGCGAAAACGCCAAGCTCTTCCTGCGCGACAACCCGGCGCTGCTGGAGGAGGTCGAGGGCAAGGTGAAGGAAACGCTGGGCATCAAGAACGGCGCGGCCACGCCCGCCGCGGCCGCGGCGGAGAATGACTGAGGAGCCCACCTCCCGGCTGACAGGCCTCACACCCGATCCGCGCCATCCAGATCGGGTGCGGCTCGCGGTGGACGGCCGGCCGTTCGGAGTGGCAGCGGCCAGCGCAGTGGCAGCGCTGGGTGTCTCCGAGGGAGCCGAGCTCCCTCCTGAACTGCTGGCCCGGCTCGGCCGCCTCACCGACGACGAGGCAGCGTACCGCGCGGGACTGGTAGCGCTGGGACACCGGCCCCGCGCCACGGTGGACCTGGGTCGCAGGCTGGTGCGTTCGGGCCACCCGCCGGCGTCGGTCGAATGCGCCCTCGCCCGGCTGACCAGACTGGGACTGCTGGACGACGCCGCCTTCGCGGCCAACTACGTAGAGACCCGTTCCGAGCGAGGCCGCGGCCCCGCCCGGCTGCAACGTGATCTCCGGATGCTCGGCGTGGACCCGGACGTAGCTTCGGCCGCCATCACTGCGCACTGGCCTGATGAGCAGGGTCCAGCCGAAGCTGCACTCAGGCTGGCGCAGCGGCGTGCGCGCCAGCTGGCGCACCTCGAGCGTCCGGTCCAACGGCGCCGCCTGCTGGCGTACCTCGCCCGCCGCGGCTTCACCGGCCGGGCGGCGCTCGATGCGGTTCACCTGGCGCTCGCGGGAACCACCACGCCGGTTTGAGTTGCACGCGCTCTACCGCCCTACCGCCCTACCGCCTTACCGCCTTACCGCCCTATCGCGTATCTTGGTCCGACACCCCGACCAGACGCATGATCCATCCCATTTTGGCTTTGCGCGTGGCGTTGGTCCGTCGGATACCATCGGGCGCCGGTACAGCGTTCGCCGGAATATTCCTGCTCTCGTTCCTGGCATCGGCTTCGGCACTGGCAGCACAAGGGGTCGTGAGCAGCTCAGTGCGCGGGACGATTCAGGCGCCCGACGGCCGGAAGCTCGACGGAGCCAGCGTTCGTGTGGTCAACACGGCCACGGGAGTTGCGGTTCTCGCTGGCGCGGCCGAAGGCCGGTTTCTCGTCCAAGGGCTCGAGCCTGGTGGTCCTTACGTCATCGAAGTGCGCTGTATCGGCTTCCTGCCACAGCGGAGCCCACCTCGCCAACTCAGGCTGGGCGAGGCACTCCACTTCACATTTGTGCTCCAGCCGGCCGCCGTTCGGCTCGAATCTATCGAGGTCCAAAGCAGACCAATCGCTCCGGCAGGCCCCGGCACTACGGTGCCCGAGGCGACGGTGCAGCGCCTTCCGACCCTGAACCGCAACTTCCAGGACTTCGTTTCCCTCGCGCCCCACGTGTCGACCAAGGTTGGCGGCGGGCGAACTGGCGTTTCGGGTGCGGGCGCCAATTTCCGGTTCAACAGCTTCCTGGTCAACGGCGCCAGCGAGCGGTTCGTCAACGGAGCGGTTTCGGCGGCGGCCAACGTCGGGAAATCCATTCCGCTCGACGCGGTGAGGGAGTACCAGGTGCTGGTGGCGCCCTATGACGTGCGCTATGGGGGATTCGCCGGCGCCCTTGTCAACACGGTCACCCGGTCGGGGACCAATACCTTGCATGGCTCCGCCTTCGGATACTGGCGCAATGACGGGCTGGCGCGCAACGCCGTCGACGCGGTGCCGAGGCCCTACAACCGGCTGCAGGCCGGGTTCTCACTCGGTGGCCCGGTCATCAGGGATCGGGTGCACTTTTTCGTCGCAGCCGAGATCCAGCATCTCTCCGAGCCAGCCCGAGGCCCCTGGCTGGGCCAGCCGGCAGAGCAGCGGCCGCAGGTTCCCGTGAGTGAGGAGAACCTCACGCGAATGCAGGATATCATGCGCGACGTCCATGGCCTGAGCCCGGGTTCTGCCGGTTATGTGGCGAACGTCGCCCCCCTGGCCAACATCTTCGCCCGGATGGATGCCGCGATCCCCAAATGGAGGAGTCGCGTCATGGCCTTCGTCAGTACGGCCCGCAGCAGGGATCGCCAGTTCTCGCGCGCCGTCGCGGATACGTTCGCCTTTTCCAGTTATCAGTACGCAGTCGAGGGTGGTGTCGACGTCGCCGCGATCCAGCTGCATACGGACCTGGGCCGCGAGCGAAGCGGCCATAACGAGCTGCACGTGACGATGAGTTGGGATCACGCCAATCAGGTACCCGAAGTTCGGCAGCCCCTGGTGCGGGTCGCGGTTCCCGGGATCGGGGGAAGTTCCGTGCTGGCCGTCGCTGGTACTGCCGCCCAGGCGCATGGCCGGTTTGGGCTAGGACGTGCATTCACGATCAGGGACGAGCTCAGTCTTCCCTGGGCTCGGAATCAGGTGCTCGTGGCGGGCCTCCAGGTGGAGCGGTTCCGGGTGCTTCGCGGTGGGGTGCAGGGCGGGTATGGCACCTGGACCTTCGGAAGCCTCGATGCATTCGAGGCCGGCACTCCCATTCGCTTCGAGTTGCGCAAGGACTTCGGCAGCGAAAGCAGTCCCTTGAGGGGCGGCCAGTACACCGCATACCTGGGCAATGAATGGCGCCTGGGTGAGCGGTTGGCCATCGCGGCTGGTGCCCGAGCCGAGCTTCTCGCGGTAGACGGGCGCGCGCCATATAACCCGGCAATCGACTCCACCTTCGGCCGGCGCACCGACCAGATGCCGGGCAGCCGGGTGGAATTTTCCCCGCGCCTCGGCCTTACCTGGGATCGCTCGGTGACGCGGCGTGAAATACTCCGTGGTGGCATCGGGCTATTCATCGGACGCCCACCCCTGGCGTGGTATGTGCCAGCGCTGGCCAATCACGGAGAGGGCGTCGGCTTCCTCACATGCGGATTTTTGCCGGGCGATGCGGGCCTGCCGCCGGCCTTCGTTCCCGACTACAGCGCGGCTCCGGACCGGTGCGCCACCGGTGAGCCCCTGGCAGCGCGCCCGTTCGGCGACGTCGACCTGCTCGATCCCGGACTCCGCATGGCGCGAACCCTTCGCACGTCGCTGGCCTATGAGCGCGAACTTCCCGGTGGCTTGCTTGCCAGTGCCGAGCTGCTGGTCAGCCGCCACCTGTCTGACTTCGTGTGGGTCAACCTCAACCTCCAGGGACCGCAGTCAGTGGACCGTTTCGGCCGGGTCCTCTACGGCACGATCGGATCCAGCGGCGTGGCATCGCCGGTGCTCCGTTCCGGCTATTCCGAGGTGATCGACCTGCGCAATACTTCGCGCAACTACTCGTACCAGCTGGCGGCCCGGGCCGAGCGGTCGTTTTCCGGCGGTCTTGGCGCCAGCCTGTCGTACACCTGGTCCCGGACCCGTGACGTCCAGTCGCCCAGCAGGGTCAACGCAACGGGCATGTCGATGTGGGCCGATGCGCGCGCGACCTCCGGCAAGCACGACGACTCAACACTCGGGATTTCGCTCAACGACCTGCCGCACCGTATCGTCGCGGCACTCACGTGGGCGGCGCCGTGGCGTCGGTGGGCTACCCAGTTCGCTTTCTACTACGTGGGGGAGTCAGGCAGCCCGTTCACATACCTGGCCACCGGGGTTGGCCGGCGCGGAGACCTGAATGCTGATGGTTCCAACGCCAACGATCCCATCTATGTCCCGCGGAGCGCGTTCGACACCAGCGAGATCCGGTTCGAGCCATTCACCCGCGGCGTGGCGGGGGCTGTCGAGACAGTCACCGAAAGCGTGCAGGCCGCTGCCTTCGAACGCTTCGTGGATGAGACTCCTTGCTTGCGCCGCCAGCGGGGAAGGATCGCGGCTCGCAACAGTTGCCGTGAGCCCTGGACCCACACGACCGTCGCCTCGGTACGGCAGAGCATCCCGGTGGGAGCTCAGGTGCTGGAGCTTGAGGTGGACGCCTTCAACCTGCTCAACCTGCTCAGCGACAGGTGGGGACGCCGGCGCCTGGCCCGCCCCCGACTCCTGCAGCATGTGGGCCAGGCCGCCGACGCCGCTGGGGGCACACGACCCGTCTTCCAATTCGATCCCGAATTTACCAGGTGGGACGAGCAGTCTGTCGAATCGACGTTCCAGCTCCAGCTGGCAGCGCGTTACCGTTTCTGACTCCTCTGCCCTCAGGAATTCGGCTTCGATGTCCAAAGCCGAGCGAAGCGGGGGTCTTCATGAAGGTCCTTGAACAGCGGGTCCATGATGTACACTCGAAGTGATCCTTCATGCAGTGAAATCTCCAGGTACTCGAGGGCACGGTCGTAGTCGCGAAGGCCGGTGTAGAGCAGGGCAATGCCGAACGCACCATGGCTCCGCTTTCGTCCAGCAAGGAGGTCCGCAAGCAGCGCACGCGCTTCTTCATGCCTCCCGCTCGTGGCCAGGACGTAGCCCTCGAGGCCGAGTGCTGCGCGGGCGCCCGCCTCCTCGGCCCAGCGTAGCTCGGCGAGTGACTCGGGCCACTTCTGCATCCTGGCGTAGCAAATTCCCCGGATGACCCCGGCCACAGCAGCGGGCGGGTTGAGGTCCTTGAGCGGGCGAAGCAGTTGCAGGGCCTCATCACATCGGCCGTTGTTGCTGAGCGCAAGCGCCATCTCCCGGTTGGCGGCCACTGCGTACGGGTCGGCGGCCAGTCCCAGCCTGGCGGCGGTCAGTTGCTTCGCCGGACGGCGCGTAAACATGTAGAGCCGCGCCAGTCCTTCGTACCCGCGGTTTACCAGCGGGTCGAGGGCGACTGCCCGCAGCAGCGAAGCTTCGGCAACGGACCTGTCCGCCTGAATTCGGGACCAGCCCAGTGCTGAATGCGCGTCCGCCAACGTTGAGTCCAGGGCGACCGCCTTCAGCGCCGCTGCCTCTGCCCGCTCAAGCCAGACAGGATAGTCGCCGGGGTTGCTGCCGGCCATGTTGAGGTAAAGCCACACCAGTGCCGCGTGCGCCGCGGCGAAGCTGGAGTCGAGGGCGATGGCTCGATGCAAGTAGTCCATGCCCTGGCTACGGCCCTCGGACGAACGCAGCAGTTCCTGCTGCTTGCCGCGAAGGTACCATTCGTAGGCAGCGACGCTGGGGGTGGGGCGCGGGCGCTCTGGTGCGGGACCGGCACCGAGCGCCAGTCGCACGTCCAGTTCCTCCGCCACTGCGCGGGCGATGTCATCCTGGATCGCGAAGATGTCGCCGATATCGCGGTCATATGTTTCCGACCAGCGAGTGGAGCTGTTCTCCGCGTCCACCAGCCGCACATGCATCCGCAGCTTCGTTCCGACTTTCTGGATCCCGCTTTCAAGTACGTGTGACACGTGCAGGCTCTCGGCGAGCTGGCGCACCTCGAGTCCCCGGCTCTGGAGCGCTCGCACTGATGTGCTGGCGACGACGCGTAGTGTACGGCCCTGGCTCAGTACCGCAATCAACTCCTCGGTCATGCCGTCAGCCAGCGACGCGTCGCCGGACTCCTGGCTGAGGTTGACGACCGGCAGGATTGCGACTGATGGGCCCGAAGGTGCGCCGGCGCCGGCGGCGCTCCGCTCCCGGCCCAGGTAACCTGCACCAAGTGCCGTGCCGGCCAGGACCACCGCCGCGAGTCCGGCCGCGACCAGCGATCGGCGAGGCTGTGCCCGGGCCGCCGCGCC
>CAMLHP010000122.1 GCA_946479805.1 uncultured Gemmatimonadota bacterium
GGAGCTCGAAGCCCAGCACGCCGGCGGCGTTGATCCAGCTGTGGGCCATGTTGTTTCCGTCGCCCACCCAGGCGACGATCTTCCCGTCCCACCCGCCGAGGTGCTCCTTGATGGTGAGCAGGTCGGCGAGGATCTGGCAGGGATGGAGGAAGTCGGTGAGGCCGTTGATTACGGGGATCGAAGCATAGCGCGCCAGCTCCTCGACGTCGCTGTGGGCGAAGGTGCGGATCATGATGCCGTCGAGATAGCGCGACAGCACCCGCGCCGTGTCCTTGATCGGCTCGCCCCGTCCCAGCTGGATGTCCCGGCTGCTGAGGAAGAGCGCGTGGCCGCCCAGCTGGAAGGTGCCCACCTCGAACGACACCCGGGTGCGGGTGGAGCTCTTGGTGAAGATCATGCCGAGGGTCTTGCCGGCGAGCGGCTTCTCGCGCCAGGCCCCGCTTTTCATTCGCAGGGCGAGGTCGAACAGGTCAGTCAGCTCAGGCTTCGAGAAGTCGGGGATGGCGAGGAAATCGCGCTTCGGCATGCAGTTACGGGCACCGGTGGGGGTGATGCGTCATTTTGGCAGGAGAAGAATAGGCGGTTGGTGCGGTTCTCGGAAGGTCGAGCATCTCCTGCTTCCACGATTCACGGACCGGCCTGGGCAGCGGCAACGCCTGCGGCCCGATCGAACGACGCACTTGCAGCTAGCGCACGGGCGGCCCGCACCGAGTCAATTTTTGTCGGTTCGGATTTGTCGCGCTTTCCGCCTCGATGTCGGCTTCCGACGCGCTGTGACGCTCCTCCCTGCGGGATTCCGGTGACAGCCCCCGGGACGCCCGTCCCCATACTGGGGGATGCACCCTTGCGTTCCCCCTGCGCCGAGCCGAGCCTTATGGGTATGCCGCACGCTGCTGAAGACCGCTGGACTGCTGAGCGGGTCCGGGCGCTGCCGGATGACGGCCAGCGATACGAATTGGTTGACGGGGAGCTGCTGGTGACGCCCGCACCACGCGGAGGCCATCAGGTTGTCCTCGCGATGCTGTATGACCAGCTCGCGCCGTATCTCGTGGCTAGCGGCGCCGGCATGATCCTGTGGTCCCCTGCCGACATCTCTCTCGGCGAGGACGAGATTCTCCAGCCCGACCTGTTCGTCTACCGTACTGCCGATGGCAAGGCGCTCAGGGAGTGGAGCGACATCACCGAACTGGTGCTGGTCATTGAGGTGCTGTCGCTCTCCACCGCCCGCTACGACCGCCAGCTGAAGCGCCGTCGCTACCAGCGCGCCGCCGTACCGGAGTACTGGATCGTGGATCTCGACTCACGCCTGATAGAACGCTGGAGGCCCGAGGACACTCGGCCCGAGATACTCCCGGATTCGCTCGCGTGGCAGCCACCCGGCGCCAGCGAGCCGCTCGTCATTGACCTTGGGGAACTGTGGAAGGTGGTATGGGGGGAGGAGTAGCCCTCTTCTACCTCTTCTACCTCTTCAACCATGTCTACTCCGCGCGTAGCGCGCTCCCCATCTCCCCCGCCGTCTTCCACCTGAGATTCCTGTCCCGCTGCAGCGCCCGCGTGATTGCTTCCGCCACCGCCGGTGGGGTGTCGCCCCGGAAAGTCCTCACGTCCGGCGGGTCGCCCGCCATCTGCATCTGGATCACGACGTTCATGTTCCGGTGCGCGAACGGCGGCCGCCCCGCCAGGCATTCGAACAGGACGCAGCCCACCGCATAGATGTCGGTTCGGAGATCAAGATCCTGCGCTGCTTGCGCCTGCTCCGGGCTCATGTATCCCGCACTGCCCACGCTCATCCCTGTGGCAGTCACCCGGTCACTGGCCGCCGCCTCCAGCGCCCGTGCCACCCCGAAGTCCAGCAGAACCGCTCCTTCCGCCGAGATGATCACGTTCTCCGGCTTGACATCCCGGTGAACAATCTGGTGCCCGTGCGCGTGCGCCAGCGCGTCCAGCAGGTCACGCCCCACCCTGAGCGTGTCATCCACGCTCAACCGGCGCGCCTGGGAAAGGCACTCACGAAGGGTGGGTCCCTTGATCATCGGCATCACGTAGTACACGAAGTAGCCGCTCTGCCCTGAATCCAGCACCGGCGCAATGAGCCGGTGCTGGAGCTGCGACACCAGCCGGATTTCCCTCAGGAAGCGGTCGGCGGTGGTGCTGACCTGCAGTTCCGGATGCAGAACCTTGAGTGCCACCGGGGTCTGGTCCGGCGCCAGCGCCAGGAACACCCGCGCGGCGCCGCCCCGCCCGATCTCCCGCTCCACCGCGTACCTCCCGGCGAGTGCATCGCGCACCAGCGGCAGCAGGTCACGCGGCACGGGTCGTCACCTCGGCTTGCAGCAGCCGTACGCAGCGCACACTGTCCACGGTCCGCTGCCTCCCTGGTCGGTGGTGTCGCCAGCCGCGGCCGCCGAAGCGAACGCCACGCCTGGCGCAATGAACGGCGGCACCCAGCTCGACCGTGCCTCGGGCGCAGATGTGGCGCCGAACCTCCGGAAGTAGGCCGGGTAGCGGTACTCGCGCACCCACTCTGCTTCGGCGTGCTCGTGGGCCTTGGAGTGCACGTCGATCGTGAGCGGCCTCAGCACCGTCCCTTCGGCGCCATAGAACACCGAGTGCAGCCCCACCGAGTCGGCTCGCACTGCCCAGCAGGTCGAGTCGCCCCTCGCCAGCGCGTAGTCCTCGAGCCCGGCCCCGCCCTCGTCGTACATGGCTGCGATGAAGTGCTCACCTTCGCCCAATGTCTCTACCTGGTAGAACACCGTGCTGTCATGCGCGGCAATTCGCACTTGCCCACCTCCCACCATCGCGCTGGCACCGTTGACGAAGTTACGAGTGAAGCAGTCGGTCCGCCGCTCGGGGTTCGCGGGCTCGTGCAAAATCGGAATGCTTGCCACCGCGAACGGATACCGGATTTCGCTGCTGGCTCTGCCGGTTTGAGTGGTATCCCTGGCACCTTCCGGGCCCTGCTCTCCACAAGCCGACAGCAGTGCGGCCAGGGCGAGCGCCAGCCCTGAACCAACGATGGACGACCGGCTCAAGCGCGACATGGGACGCCTCCTAGGGGGTGAGACGACGTAACTCCTCCAGCTCCATTCTGGGGCCTGGATCAGCCCCGGTCCAGAGTTCCTCCACCACGGCGAGCCAGTGCCGGGCACGTGTCACGTCGTTCTGGGCCGCCGCCAGCCGGCCTCGGAGCACCATGGCACGCACCAGTGACGCCGCCTGCGGCACCTGGCCCACAAGGTCGATGCTCGCACCCTGCAGGTTCTCCAGCACGGCGTCCAGTTCCCGCACCGCGCTCGCGGTATCACCCGCTGCCAGCCGGGGCCGGGCCTCTGAGAGAACTGCGTCAATTGCGATGCTTCCAGGCGCTACCGCCCAGCGGAGCGAGTCGAGAGCAGCGAGGCGCGCGGCCAGCTCTGCCCGGTTGCCCGCGGCCGCGAGTTGCTCCAGGTCCAGCAGGTAGTTGCCGCCGGCCGAGGCCATCAGGGGCCATCCCAGGCCGGTGGCGCGGTCCAGCAGCTGCATCCGCGCGGCGGTTCTCGCTTCGCCGCTCGGGTACGACTGCACCTCCGCAGCCAGCATTCGCGACAACGAGTCAATCGCCTCCCTGGGCCACCCGAATGATGCGTACACGAGGAGCCGAGCCGCCGCATCCGACTGCTCCGCCGGGATCACCGCCGCGCTGCCGCGGGAGCCCGATGCCGTGGCCGACGCCATCGCATGAACCGACAGCTCCGCCGCCTCGTGCACCCGCCCCAGCAGCGCCGCCGCACCCGCCAGGAGGCCCGCCGCACTGGCGTCTTCCGCCGCCGGGCCTGCCAGCAGCGACTCGGCCAGGGACCGCGCAGAACCCCACTCGGACCCCTTGAGCCGGAGCCGCATCTCCCGGAACATCAGCGCCCGCTGGCTCGAGCTGTCATCAGCCAGTCGTCTGGCCGTGGCGACCGCCGACAACGCCGATTCTTCGTTACTCCGCCCGCTTCGCAGCTGGCCATTCAGTTCCAGGGCGCCGGCATGGGTCACCCAGGCGGTGGCGTTCTGGGGAAAGGCATCCACCCAGGCCGACGTGATGTCGATCAGCGCCCGGCGGTTCCGTGCCACTGCCTCGCCCTGGGTACGTGGCAGCGGCGCGGTGCCGTCTGCCATCGCCTCCTCGGGCCAGGGCACGAACGCGAGTGTGTCGCTGTCCAGCGCCGGGAAGGCGGCAAAGTAGAGCGTGTCCCTCCCCTCCGACTTGCCTACCCGGTGCGCATTTCGCTCGGCGAAGAACAGCCCCTGCAGCCGCACGAACGCTCCGCCCTGGAACGCACGATATACCGAAGGC
Organism: uncultured Gemmatimonadota bacterium; assembly: GCA_946479805.1. Next base: position 4,325 of record CAMLHP010000122.1, read on the forward strand.
ACCAGCCGCAGGGCCTCGCGATAGGCATGGATTGCGGTCTGGTACCCGCTGCGGAAACGCCAGCCGGACGGGCTCGAGTTGTCGCGCACGACGCCATCGTCAGCCGCGTGGCATTCGCCCAGACCGAACCATGCGGCGAAGTCGGTGCTGTCACGCCGGATCAGCGCGCGGTACCTGTCGCACGATGCCACGTAGTCGTCTTCCGCCAGCGATGCCAGGGCATCAGCCAGCATGCTGTCGTGCGGCGTGAGCCGCGCCGAAGTGCTGCGCGCCCTGAGTGCCCAGGCCCTCCAGTCACCCACGCTCGCATCTTCCCACACCTGGGTCTGAGCCAGCCAGAGCCGGGCCTGGGGATACTCGACATCTAGCCGGAGCGCTTCGCGGAACCGCTCCTGCGCGGCGCCCAGGTCCCACCTTGCCAGCGCAGAGTCGCCGGACTGGAATGCCTTCCATGCGGCGATGGAATTTGTGCCCGTTATGCCGGAAGCCGCCGTCGCGGACGACACCGGGCCCAGCACCAGCGAGTCGCGGAGTGCTGCGAACACCTGCCCTATCGAACCCATGGCGGTGGCGCTTACCTCGCCCCGGGCCTCGCGCAATGCCACGCCGTCGGCGGCGTCAAACAGCGTCGCCCGGATCCGCACCGTGTCACGGAACTCCGAGACCTGGCCCCATACCAGCCGTCCTGCTCCCCAGCTTCGCGCCAGCGCCAGCCCGTCGGTCAGCGTCGGTGGCTTTCCCAGCCGCTGCAGCGCGTCGTTCACCCGCAGTGAGTTGACCAGCTCTATGTCGTTCCAGTACGACATCGCGTCGTAGAGCAGGTTCTCGCATTCGTCGCCGTCGAGCAGCGGGTCGCTGCCGCCGGAGTGGAGAAACGGCAGCACCACGAAGCGCGAAACCGAAAGTTCCGGCGCGCTGTTCGCACCTTGCCTGTTGCGCACTGCCACGGCCGCAAGCACCAGGAGCAGCACCAGCGCTGCGATGCCTGCGATCCATGTCCGCCGAAGCCTTTGCGGTGGCATTGCGCTGGGGAGATGCGGCACCGGGGTCCGGATGGTGGAGCCCGCGTGATCCAGCGCCCGGGTAAACTCCCAGGCCGTGCGGTAGCGGTCCGCCGGGAGCTTGGCCATCGCGGTGTCGAGCACCGTCTGCACGTCAGGCGACACCGTGGCGCGCGCTCCGGAAACCCGGGGCGGTGGCAGGGTTCGGTGAGCCGTCTCGAGGCTGTGCACGCTCTGGCCCCTGAACGGAGCCTCGCCCGCCAGCATCTCGAACAGGACGCATCCCAGGCTGTAGATGTCGCTCCGGCCGTCAACCTCGATGCCCAGCGCCTGCTCCGGGCTCATGTAGGCCGGGGTGCCCACTACAACGCCGGGAAGCGACACGCCGTCATCGTGGGCGGCATCCACCACCCGAGCTATGCCGAAGTCGGCGACCACAGCTTCGTCGCCCTCGAGCAGGATGTTCTCGGGCTTGATGTCTCGGTGGATGATGCCCTGGCTGTGGGCGTACGAGAGCGCCGAGGCCGCGGCGCGGGTGATGCGCAGTGCTTCTGATACCGGGAGCTGGTGCTCCCTGAGGAGCCGGTCACGCAGCGATTCGCCCGATGCGAATGGCATCACGAAGAAGAGCAGCCCGTCGGCTTCTCCGGAATCGAACAGCGGAAGTATGTGGGGATGTGCGAGACCGGCGACGATCTCGATCTCGCGGATGAAACGGTCTGACCCTATGGTGGCGGAGATGTCGGGGCGAAGCACCTTGAGGGCCACCCGGCGCCGGTGGCGAACGTCCTGGGCAAGGTAGACGGTGGCCATGCCGCCGTGGCCAAGCTCCCGCTCAACCGTATAGCGGTCTT
>CAMLHP010000123.1 GCA_946479805.1 uncultured Gemmatimonadota bacterium
GTTTTATGGCCACTTGTTCCCGCCGCGCCCGTTGGGCGAAAACAAAGAACTAAAGTGCTGAATGGCGCTCTCCGGTCCCGTGGCCGGGGAGCGTCGTTCGTTCCGGGCACGAGTCGCGGCGGCGGCAGGCAGCCAGATTGCATCGGACGCTGGCGCGTGCTCGCAATGACGTAACACCCGTCTATCCGTCGACCCGTCCATCCGTCTATCATCCCCCATGCACAATCCAGCTCCCGACCTCGCCTCTCTCCACCAGGAAATCTCCCACCTCGCCGCCGGCGTTCCCACCGAGGCTCGGCGCGAGGCCCGCGCCGCCGTCGGCCGCCTCTTCCGCTGCCTCGAGCGCGGCGATGTCCGCGCCGCCGAACAGCTGCCGTCGGGACGCTGGCAGGTCAACCTCTGGGTCAAGGAAGGCATTCTCCTCGCCTTCCGGCTGGGACGCCTGGTCGAGGCCGGAAGCGCGGGACCGCTCAGCTTCCTCGACAAGGACACGCTCCCCGTGAGGAGCTTCCGGCTGGATGACGAGGTGCGATTGGTTCCTGGTGGTTCAGTTGTGAGGGGCGGCGCCCACGTTGGCCGGGGCGTCATCATGATGCCGCCCAGCTACGTCAACGTGGGCAGCTTCGTGGGAGACGAGAGCCTGATCGACAGCCATGCCCTGGTGGGAAGCTGCGCCCAGGTGGGCCGGCGGGTGCACCTCGCCTGCGGTGCCCAGCTGGGTGGCGTGCTGGAGCCGGCCGGTGCCCTGCCGGTCATCGTCGAGGACGACGTACTGATCGGGGGCAACGCGGGAGTCTTTGAGGGAACCATCGTGCGGGAGGGTGCGGTAATCGCACCGGGAGTGTCCCTCAGTGCCGGTACCGTGGTGTACGACGCGGTCCATGATCACCTCATTCGCAGCGACAACACCCGCAGCCTCGAGATCCCGCCCGGCGCAGTGGTGGTACCGGGCACCCGCCCCGCCACCAGCGGACCAGCCGCCAGTCGCGGCATCGCCATCTACACGCCGGTGATCATCAAGTACCGCGACGACCGTACTGCCAGCCACGTGAGGCTCGAGGAGTTGCTGCGGTAAGGCGGCAGGGAGGTAAGGCGCTAATGGCTGTTCAAGGTAGCCCGGAGCCCTGAGGCGAGCGGCAGAGCGGCCGAGCCGCCGGAAGGAGACTCGGCGCGAGCGGCCGGGGCGTTGGGCTATGCTGTCCGCAGCCGGGTCCTGACGACTGGGCCGACCACCCGGTTCCGCCCCATGTTCTTGGCCTCGAACAGCCGCTCGTCCGCGCCATCAACCAGCTCGTCCGCCGTCACCCCATCCTCGGGGAAGATCGACACCCCGGCGCTCATCGTCAGGCGGGCTGTGAGTCCGTCGGTGCGAGGCAGCGGAATGTTGTGCCGGGACAGCTTCTCCCGGATCGCCTCCACCTTGCGGATCGCCTGCTCGCAGCTGGTGGACGGCATGATCAGCACGAACTCCTCGCCGCCGTAGCGCGCCAGGATGTCGCTCCGGCGGATCTCGCCAGTGATGACCCGCGTCACCGCACGGAGCGCCGCGTCGCCTGCCGCATGCCCCAGGTCGTCATTGAACTTCTTGAAGTGGTCCACGTCCATCATGACGATGGCCAGTGACTCGTCCTGTCGCCGGGCCCGGCTCAGCTCGGCGTTGAGCCGCTCGTCAAACGAACCGCGATTGAGCACGCCGGTGAGTCGGTCGATGGTCGAGAGCCGGCGCAGGGCCCGCGACTTGTCCACCACCACCGCCGCCAGGCCGGTGGCGGCTGCCAGCATCAGCAGCCGGCCCAGTTGGATCCACCAGTTGAACATCCCCAGCTTGCCCGCCCCGAAGCTGGCCGCGTTCAGGTTGAACTTCGCGTCGGCCAGGAACACGATCCCGGTGTATTCCAGCACCGCCAGTGACCCCGCGATCACGCAGAGCTTGACGTCGTACCGGAGGCAGGTGGCGATGATGACCAGGAAATAGGCTTCGAACACCACGAAGTTGTTCAGCGACAGGTGGGGCATGTCGAGGAACAGGAAGGTTGCCAGCGCCGCGCTCACCAGTGTCACGTCCATGACGCTGCTGGCCAGGCCAATCCACGCACCCAGCACCTGTTTCCGAACCAGGATGAGCACCACCAGGGCGAGGGCCAGGCCCCAGGCCCCGATCATCATCCCCGCGAGGTGCTGTGGCGCAGTCGGGTCCTGGAAATAGTTGAACCCGGGAATGCAGAGCACCACCAGCACCAGCATGACGCGGATGCGGGCAATGAGCATTTCGCCGGAGGCACCGGCGTGGGTAAAGAACGGATCGCCCCCACCAAAGACCCTCTGCCAACGGTCCCTGGTCGGACGGCTGCTCGAGTTCAGGAGCTTGTGGATAACGCCTCGCGATTGGCCGGGTACGGTTCACCTGGAATCGCGGCAGAAAGCAGCAATGCTCGGGCCAATCGCAACCGTGCAGAAATTGTACAGTGCTGAAGTGTCGCTACATTAGACGATAACGCGGGCCGCTGCCCGATTCCCGGGGGGTCCACCGGGGTCCCAGCACGTCGGTCGCCTTGCAGTCAATGCAGTTAGCTGCGTTCACCCGGAGGCTGTCCCCCTCCCTCTCGTATACCCCGGCCGGGCACACATGGGAGTAGAACTCGGCCACGTCAGCTGTCACGTCCTGACCCACCAGCAGGTGGCTGGGAATGGTGTCGCGTGTAGCGTTACCCGACTTGAAGACTGCATCCAGCTTGCTGATGCTCAGCTCCGAGGCAGTGGCAGCGGGGCTGTCCTCGGACCCGCGCGCCAGCTTCTTCGGGGTGGCGGCATCCGCACCCATGCGAATCCTCGCACCCGGTACCCGGCCGCCAGTGACCGTCATCAGCCCGGCCTTGGCACCACCCACCCAGAAGCCGTCCTTGAAGGCCAGGCGCATGTTCCGGGTGCGATACAGGTCGGCCCGGATGTAGCTCTCATCCACCAGCCGATCGTAGGATGAAAGCGACGCATGCGACGTGTCGCCCCGCGCAAGTGCCTCGGCGATGGTCCTTGCTGCATAGATACCGGACTGCATGGCGTAGTGAATTCCCTTGAGCGAAGGCACGTCCACGAAGCCGACTGCGTCGCCCACCATCAGCAGCCCGTCGCCATGGCGGCGGGTTGGGAGCGCGTAGTAGCCGCCTTCTGGAATGGTCTTGGCGCCCCACTCGAGCAGCTCGCCGCCCTGGAGCACGCGCCTGAAGAGCGGATGTTCCTTGAGCTCCTGAAGCAGCTGGTGCACGTCCAGCCTGGCGTCGTGATAGTCGAGTCCCACCACCAGGCCCAGCGCCACCTGGTCCTGCCCCAGCGGATAGAGGAAGGAGCCGCCGAATGCGTCTGACGTCAGGGGCCAGCCCATGGTATGGATGATGTCCTGGGGAGACGAAGTGACGCGCCAGACTTCCTTGACTCCCAGGGCGAAGATCTGGGGATTGGGCGACGTGATCTTCTGCCAGTCCCGCCACGCCTGCCCCAGCGCGCTGCGAGTGCCGTCCGCCAGCACCGTCACCTTGCCTGTCAGGTCGGTGGGTGGCGTGTAGTCGGAACCCGGCTCGCCAGAGCGGTCGAGCCCGGCCGCAGTTGTGCGCACCCCCCGCACCGCCGGGCCTTCCACCAGCAGCGAGTCCACCGGGAAGCCGGTGAACACGTTGACGCCCATCGATTCGGCGCGCTCGCCCAGCCACCGCACCATCTCCGAAAGCGAGGCCGTGTAGTAGCCGTGGTTCCGCATGGTGGGCGGCGTGGGGATCCGCTGAGCCCGGCCCGATGTCATGAAGTAGACCGCCTCACCCGTCACTGGCTGCCGAAACGGAAGCTCCTCGACCGGAACGTCAGGCAAAAGCTCACGGAATGCCCGCGGGTTCACCACCGCGCCCGAAAGGCTGTGCTCCCCCAGGCTCCCCGCCTTCTCCAGCACCCCGATCTCGAGCCCGGCCAGGGGGCCGCCCTCTTCCGCGTGGCGAGCCTTGATCTTCGACAGCTCGATGGCGCACGCCAGGCCCGCAGGCCCCGCACCCACTAGGAGCACGTCCATCTCCACTGCCTCTTCACCAGGCGGCTCGGAAAGGAGAAGCTTGTTGAGCGGAAGCGGGGGCTGGTGCGCGGACGGAAGGATTTGGGTCATCTCTGGCACGGATTGAATGTGATAGGAGCTTGAAGGGTGAGGCTCAGGGCATACGGCCTTGCGCCCTAGGCCTTATGCCACATGCCCAATTCGAGCGCGACATCCCCCGCCACAACCGAGTGCGTAAGCGCCCCGATCGACACGAAATCCGCGCCGGCCTCGGCGTACCCGCGCACGTTGGCGAGCGTGATGCCGCCCGTGGCCTCGATCTCGATGCCGGGCGCCAGGCTCCTCGCGCGCTCGCCCCAGGCGCGGACGGTCTCGGGAGCCTGGTTGTCCACCAGCAGCCGCGTGGCGCCCGCAGCGCATGCTTCCTCGAGCTGCGGCAGGCTCTCGACCTCGACGTATAGCGCCGAGCTGCCGAGCCGCCGAGCCGCCGAGAGCGCGTCCTGCAACTCGCGACTCGCGACTCGCAACTGAGTCCAGTGGTTGTCCTTCACCATCACCTCGGTGGCCAGGTCGGTGCGATGCAGCTCGCCACCGCCCGCCAGTACCGCCGAGATGTCCAGCCCACGGAGTCCGGGCGCCGTCTTCCGAGTATGCAGGACGCGACAATTCGTGCCACTTACCGCATCAACATACGCCCGGGTTGCAGTGGCAATTCCCGTTGCGCGCTGCAGAAGGTTCAGCAGTGGCCGCTCGGCCCGGAGCAGCAGTGCGAGGTCTCCCCCGGCCTCGCCCAGCAGCGCGCCGGCGGCCACCATTTCGCCGTCTCGCGCCAGCCACCGAACCGGTTCCAGTCCCACTTCTGCCATCACCGCGTCTGCGTACCTCGAACCAGCCATCACCCCACCGCTCCGGAACTCCAGCCGGGCGACACCACGCGTGCCCGAAGGTATGCACACCTCGGACGTGATGTCCCGCCCACCATCCTCCGCCAATGCTACCCGTGCCACCCGGGCCGCATCGTCGGTGACTCGCGACTCGCGACCAGCGACTTGTGACTCGTGACTCGCGACTCGCGACTCAGTCACCCGGCTTCCCACCCGCCCCCAGCGCAACCATCCGGTCCACGCTGGCCCGCGCCCGGCGGGTGGTCTCTGGGTCGACCGTTATGTGATACTGGTCCTTCACCAGCGCATCGCGCACGGCTTCCAGTGTGATAGTCTTCATGTAGGCGCACACTGCTGCGCGGTCGGCAGCTATGAACTTCTTCTCCGGCGCCATCTGCTGCATCCGGTGCATGATCCCGGTCTCGGTGGCCACGATGAACTCGGTGGCCGGCCGCTCCCGCACCAGCTGCACCATCCGCTCGGTGGACGCTATGTGGAGCCCTTCAGGGTCCACGTCGCCCCTCCCCATGGCGTACACCAGCTGCCCCGCGCAGCCGCATTCAGGATGGACCAGCACCTCGGCGTGGGGATGCGCCGCACGCTCGGCATTGAGCGCATCGGCGTTGATGCCCTTGTGCACATGGCATTCGCCCATCCAGACCTCGATCTTCCGGTCGGGCCGCATCCGCCGCACGTGGGCGCCCAGGAAGAAGTCGGGCAGGAACAGGATGCCCCGGTCTTCCGGCACGGCATCGATCACGTCCAGCACGTTGCCACTGGTGCAGCAGTAGTCCAGCTCCGCCTTCACCGCTGCAGTGGTATTCACGTACCCCACCGCCACGTAGCCGGGGAACTGCTCGCGCCACCGGACCACGTCCTCGGCGTTGATCGTCGCGGCCAGCGAGCACCCCGCCTCGAGGTCCGGCAGCAGGATCCGCTTGTCGGGCGAGAGGATCGCCGCGGTCTCCGCCATGAAGTGGACCCCGCAGAACACGATCACCGGCTGCTCGATCGCGGCCGCCTTGCGTGAAAGTCCCAGCGAGTCGCCCACGAAGTCCGCCACATCCTGGACCTCGGGCCGCTGGTAGTTGTGGGCGATAAGCAGCGCGTTGCGCTCGGCGGCGAGGCTCCTGATCTCGGCCTGCAACTCGGCGATCTCGTCCGGCGTCAGAGTGGTGGGTTCGATGACAGGAAGGTTCAGTCCCATTCTACGGCAGCTCCGGTGCTGTGCCC
>CAMLHP010000124.1 GCA_946479805.1 uncultured Gemmatimonadota bacterium
GAGCGGCGCGACTTCTACCTCAGCGAGCCGGCCACCACCAACAACCGCATGGCGCTGGCGGGCGCGGCGGAAGCGCTGCGGATCCTCTCGGGCAAGGACCGCCGCCTGGCGGTGCGGATGGTGTCGGATTCGGAATACCTGGTAAAGGGGATGCGGGAGTGGGTGCCCGGCTGGCGCCGCCGCAACTGGACCCGGAAGGGCGGCGCCATCATGAACCTCGAGCTGTGGCAGGAGCTGGTGGAGGCCGCCGAGGGACACGACGTGAGCTGGAGCTGGGTGCGGGGCCACAAGGGTCACCCCAAGAACGAATACGCCGATCACCTGGCGGTGATGGCCGCACGGGAGCAGGTGCAGTCGAACGGTCCGGTTCCCTCAGGATTCCTCGCGTGGCTCGAGGGCGAGCGGGAGAAGGGCAAGTATCTCGAGTATGATCCGGATGCCGACGCCTGATACTCGTGCTTTGGTGTTTTCGTGTGCCTGTTCTGTTGATCAGTCCTCGATTTTCCCAACCAGCTCACTGTCAGCTCCAGCTCCGGCACGGATGTCGAACTTCGCCGCCGCACCGATGTCCAGCCTCGCGCCGCCCTCCACCTGATTCAGCGCCTCGCGACGCGGGTGGAGGAACCTGCCGCTGATATCCAGCGTATCTAGCGCCACAGCTCCCTCGAGGTCTCCCACTTCCCGCACCCGCCCGTCCTGCTGCCGCACAGCTTCTTCATAGTTGATGGCAACGTCGGCCCGCATCGCCGGCTGGCCCGGGATGACAAGCTCACCACCCACCACCAGCAGGTCATATGCACCCCCTGCGTTGTAGGGGAGCGACTCGTAAAGATCGGGGTCGGCGTCGGCGTATGAACCGGTGGCAATGGCGTCGAGCGCCGCCAGGATCGCCACCACGTTCCGGGCCCGGAGCCGCTGCTTCTCGGGATCGTCCGGGAGCGCGCCGCTCTCGATCAGCACCGTGCTGGTGCCCCAGTGCTGGACCAGGTCGCCGAACGCGCGAGGGTTGAAGGAGTCGTCATACTTCCCCACCCGGCCGTGAAGCGAGTCGTCCAGCGCGGCGACTATCGTGGCTGCCACCAGCCGGGCGCGGGAGCGTACGTCGTTGTATTCCCGCGAGTCATCGAAGGCCGGCGCCAGCAGTGCGATCGCCGCCTGCAAGCCATCGCGTCCCACCCGGGTTCGCGCTCCCTGGTCGTGGAGGTTGAATCCGAAGTCGGGGTCGATGCTGTCGTGGTAACTCTTGAGCGCCCGCGCCTCGGGAGACGAGAGCCGCCGGGCATCGCGGTTGATGTCGATCCCGGCCGCGTTCTGGCGCCGGAACACTTCGGCACCATCTGGATTGAGCATCGGGATGAAGTGAATCGTCAGCTTCCGGGCCAGGCGGGAGCGAAGCGGGTCCTCGCCGTCGGCTGCGAGGTAGCTGAAGATGTCAGCCAGCGACATCGTTGCGGTGGATTCATCTCCATGCATCTGGGACCAGAGCAGCACGGTCACAGGTCCGCTGCCGAAGCGCACTGCCCGGATGGCCCGGCCGTGCATCGACTTGCCGATCTCCCCTGCACTGAGGGGCGAGCCGCCGGCCATGAACGGCATCACCGCCTGCCAGAAGTCCGTGTGGGAGAAGCGTCGCTCGGTGATTGCGGCCACCCGGTGCCGCTGGGCGATGCCCTCCAGGTGACTGTAGGCCACCGTGGGCTCGGGCGCGGCGGTGGCGCCCTGGGCGCTGGCGGTGGATCCGGTGCCTGGCGCAAGCAACAGGGCAAGCCCGAGCGCAAGTGGGATCCTGGATCGGCTGATCATTGGCCTTCCGGTGAAGTTATCGGCAATGGTTGCTGTCAGCGCGGCACCTTCCGGCTGGTGCCGTCGGGATATACCAGGATAATCGGACCAGTCAGGGGTCGTTCGCTGAGTCGCCGCAGCGGAACCTTCGCGCGCGCGGCTTCGGCTTCACGGCGGAAGCTGGGCGTGAAACCCAGCGGATCCGCGGTGGCGTCGTCGATCACGTAGCCTAGGTCAATGAGCGAGCGTGAGGTGATCTTGCTCAGTGGATTATTGGTTCCACCGATGTAGCCCGTCATCAGTTCGCTGGAGAACACGGACTCACGCCAGTGGGAGTCACGAGTGCCGGCGCCACCCTGGTTCTCGACCGCCACATTGACTGACGTGCCGCCAAGTGCGTTGTACGCCTGACGCGCAGCGATGCCGGTGTACTGCGGATCGCTGCCGCCTTCGCCGATCAGGAGGTTCCTGAGATCCCAGATAGTCCCGATACCCAGCACGTGGCCCATCTCGTGGAGTATCACGTCGCGCAATTCTCCGGAGGTTGCGAGATCAGCGGCGTCGGCGCCGTCGATCGTGATGGTACCGAAGACTGGCAGGGAGGACCCTGAGCGTAGCACGCAGGGTCCTGCCGAGCCCAGCACACCTCCCCGCCCGTCGATGGGCGAGAAATCCACCATAATCAGGACGTCATCCACTACCTGATCAATCGCTGGCTGGTTTCCGCCAGGCGTGCATTCATCGGCGGCCAGCTGCAGGGAAATGTCACTGAGCTCGCTCCTGATAATGGTCCGCCAGCGAGCCACGGCTGCCTCAACCGCCTCAAGCTGCTCTGTCTCCAGCACGCCGACCGTGAGGATCTCGATGTTGAATGGACTGCTGACAGTCGTGGCCGTTGCAGACAAGTTCAAGGGCGTCACCGACGACCACTCAACCAGGCGAACAGTGAGTTGATTGGGTCCCGGGTTGTCGCCCAGGAACCATCGGGCAGATGCCTCGCCGGTGGGTCCCGTGGGTGCAAACACATTGGCAACTCGGCCTCCACCCAGGCTCACTTCGAAGTCAACATGGGTTCCGCCGGAGCCGTTGCCATATGCGTCGATCGCGCGTATGCCTACGCGATTGGGCAAGGGATTGTATACCGGACCTGACTGGTTATCCCCGAAAATCGGGACGATCGATTGTGGGGGCCCGGCAACGGAGGTTGCACCGATCCCGAATGGAGGCAGCGGCGTGGCCGTGGCGCTGATGCCTTGGGGACCGCTGGTCGTTCCCAGGGTCCATGAGTCAGGCGCCACTTCACCCGATGCGTCTGTTACCTTGGTGGCTGAACCGCCAAGTGTTCCGCCACCGCTCGTTACTGCAAATGTGACGCTCACGCCCGCAAGTGGAACGCCGCCGACAGTGGTCACTCGAATCCGCGGCACGCCGAAGACCGTGGTTCCCACCGGCGCCGTTATTGGCTCACTGACCTGTTCGATATGGCCAGGTACCTGATCCGAGCGGATCGCGGTGATCTGAACTGGGGATCCGTCAAGCGGCGGCGCGTGCGCAACAACCTGGTACGTTCCGTTGGCCTGCGGAACCCACCAGCGACCAGTTGTGGCAACTCCATTGCCATCAGTTACCGCTAATTCATGGTCGATTGGGCCAGCCAGCGGTTCGAAGGTGACCGGGAACCCGACCAGTGGTGCTCCCGCTGCGTCCTGTGCCCGCACGGCCGGAAACACTGGCGCGTACTCTTCATTCGCCAGAATCTGATTGTCGCCGGCGTATGCAATGACCTTGGCCGGCATTGTCGCGACGGCCCATGCGCGGAACCGGAACGGCGTCGCGCTGTAGCCGGGCGCCTCCGCCACGAGCACATATGCGCCTGTAGCCTCACCCAGGGTCCAGCCGCCGGCGGACGCCAGACCGGCTGCATCGGAAATGGCGTCAGCAACCTCAATTGTCCCGGTGCCATTCGCAAAGCGAAAGCGAACCAGTGCCCCTGACTTCGGCATGCCATTTTCGAATATCCGAACCGCTGGTGGTATGGACACTAACGACCCCGGCAATCCGACATGGTAGTTGGTTGTATCAGCCGTCGCCGAACCAATGAGCACACCCGTGGCCGTGAAAGTGACTACATTCGCCACGCCAGATGCCTGCGCTACCAGAGAGTTGCTTCCCGCTGCCAGTCCAAGCAGCCACGCACTCACTGTGGCAGTTCCATCCGGCCCCGTCAGCTGACTCGCACCCTCGATAGTGCCGGCGCCGGAGACAACCCGAAACGTCACCACAACATTGGCAGCGGGATTGCCGGCCGCGTCGGCCACCTTCACTGACGGCGGTTGCGGCACTGGCAGCCCTGCGATGCTCGATTGGCTGACTGCGGAATTGGCGCTGATCAGCGCAGTGGCGCCCGCAGTCACCTCGACCCCATGGGTCAGTCCGGCAAGATTGGGAGCGTTGAAGTGGAGCGTCCTGCTTCCGACGCTTGCGCTGAGCGCCAGTCCGCTGAAGGTCGCCCGTCCATTGCTGCCGGTGGTGGCGGTCCCGCCGGTCGCTGTTCCACCATCAAGCGTGGCGGTCACCACGACCCCCGACTTGGCCACCGCCGCGCCTGCTGCGTCCTGAAGCTGGATCACCGGCTGCGGGCTGAGCACCTCACCGGACGTGGTCTCGGACGGAGGAGGCGTCACGAACCCCAGCTTCGTGGCCACCGGATCGGGCGGCTCGGTCGGCCCATCGCCACAGGACAGGAGAATTCCCGACAGCGACAGGATGACGAGCGGGCGCCAGTCCCTCAGGGTCAGGTGCATTTCAGTTCGGCATTTGTTCGGTGGAAGGTTCGCGCTGGGCGAGCCATGGTATCCTTATATATATGCCAGCCCTCTCACCTCAAGATGTGGTCATCCTGTCGGCGGTCCGGACCGGCTTTGGCAGCTTCGGCGGCTCACTCAGGGACCTGACGGCAACCGACCTCGCGACCGTTGCCGCGAGGGAGGCCATAGCCCGGTCGGGGATCCGGGCCGAGCAGATCGATCACGTGATAGTCGGTAATGTGGCGCAGACCTCGGTCGATGCGCCATACCTGGCCCGCCATGTGGCCCTCCGAGCCGGCTGCCGGATCGAGACACCCGCGGTCACCGTCAATCGCCTTTGCGGCTCCGGGTTCGAAGCCGTCATCCAGGCGGCGCAGCGAATCATGACCGGAGATGCCGAGTTCGTCGTGGCCGGCGGAACCGAGTCCATGAGCCAGGCGCCGCACATGGTACGCGGAGCGCGCTGGGGCCTCCGGCTCGGGCCGTCGCCTCCGTTCGAAGACTCGCTCTGGGAGACGCTGCGCGACACCCAGTGCGACCTGTCGATGGCCGAGACAGCGGAGAACCTCGCCGACCGCTACAACCTCACCCGCGAGGACGTCGATGCGGTCGCGCTTCGCAGCCAGCAGCGCGCCGCAGCAGCATGGAACCGGGGCGACTTTGCTGATGAGGTGGTCCCGGTGGAGCTGCGGGACCGCAAGACGAAGCAGACAGTTCAATGGGCTATGGACGAGCATCGCCGCCCCGACAGCACAGCCGAGGGACTCGCGAAGCTGCCGCCATACTTCCGGAAGGACGGCGTCGTGACGGCCGGCAACGCGTCGGGTATCGCCGACGGCGCAGGGATGCTCGTCGTCGCGCGGGTTGATCGCGTCCCGGCCAGCCTGCCCATCCTCGGCCGGCTGGTGGCATGGGGCACCGCCGGCGTGGACCCGTCGATTATGGGATGGGGGCCAGTGCCAGCGACACGCCAGGCACTGGAACGCGCCAGCATGAAACTTGACGCCATGGATCTCGTTGAGGTCAACGAAGCATTCGCGGCCCAGTACCTGGCCGTCGAGCGCGAACTGGACCTCGATCCGGAGCGCACCAACGTGGATGGCGGCGCCATCGCCATCGGTCACCCGCTGGGAGCCAGCGGTGCGCGCATCACGGCGCACCTGCTGCACACGCTCCCGCGCCGCAAGGGCCGCTTCGGCCTCGGCGCCGCTTGCATCGGTGGCGGACAGGGCATCGCGCTGATTGTCGAAACGGGGGCTTCGTCCAGGAGGCAATGGTCATGACGGTATTGCTGGCAGCGATCGCCGCCGCAGTTGTCTATGTCTTCGCTAGCCTCCGCGTGCTCAATCAGTACGAGCGCGGGGTGGCGTTCTTTCTCGGCCGCTTCTCCGGCACCAAGGGGCCAGGGCTGGTGCTCCTGCCAGCGGGCTTCGCCACCATGAAGCGGGTGTCGCTTCG
>CAMLHP010000125.1 GCA_946479805.1 uncultured Gemmatimonadota bacterium
CGCCAGCGAGGACTCCGAACATGAGTTCGGAGTCCGCCACGTTCATCTGGCAGCCATAGGTCTCGATGTAGACGCGCCTGGTCATGCTGGAAGATGGCCTGATGGGTGAGGCCTGTCAGGGGCGAACGCTGAATCCGACGCCGAGAAGCCACGCACCTTCGCGGTACCCGCCCGAAGCGGACCGCCAGAGGCGCGACACGGAAACGTCAACCTGGGCCCGGGCCAGTCCGCTCCGCGGGTCTCGCGCGAAGCCCATCGCGGATCCGAGGCTCAGGCCAAACTCCTTCGGCTGGGCGCCGGATTCGACCGGAAACGGGAGCGTGCGGTAGTGGCCGCCGATTCGGATGGGGCGGCTCGATGATTGGCGCGCATTGCTGAACCACTCGGCGCCGGCATTCCACTCGAAGGTGTTGCGCGAGCCGGTGCCTCCCAGCGCGCGAAGATCATCATCCGCGCCCGACCAGCTGCGCCTGCTGATGGAGGACGCGACATCCAGCCTCGGCGATGCGCGCCAGCGGAGTGCGGCGCCGAAGGTGATGGGGAGGTCCACGCTTCCCACTTCGGCGCTGTCGCGATCGATCCGGGCCTTGCCATCGAACCTGACCATGGCGCTCGCCGCGAGGCCGCCGCCCAGCGACCTTGCCGCCCCAAGCGAGAACCCCATTCCGCTGTACGAGATTTCGGCCCGCTGGCTCACCGGACTGTATAGCGAATCACCGAAAACCCGCTTGAGCGAGACCCGAGTGCCGCCAGTTATCAGGTGCATTCCGGCGCCCAGCGACCAGCCGGAAGGGCGGTAACCAACGGTCAGCCGCAGGTCGCTGAGGCCGCCGAGCGACGTCAGGGTGTCCGTGACGCCCACTGGAAGCCCGGCCAGCACGATCGTGTCTGCCGAGGCAAGCTGGAAGTCGCGATCGGAGTAGTTGGAGAAGTACGCTCCCAGCGCCAGGCGGCTTTGAGGCACCGCGCCTCCAGCCATGAACTGGGGGAATCGCGTGTCGCGGCCTGATTCCTCGGCGCTGGGATTGCTGGAGTTCCGGAAGCTCCCGACCATCGAGAATCCGGCGGTGAGCTGGGTCAGCTCGTTGACGGACGCCGGATTGAGGCCCGACAGCGGGTCAAAGAATCCGAATGCGCCCCCGGCACCAGTTGCGCGAACCGACAGGCCGCGGCCTGGAATGCCGAGTCCGTTGATGCCGAACTGGGAGGACTGCCCCCACGCGGGAACCGCGGTCACCAGGCACAGCGCTGCCAGGAAGATCAGGAGACGGCGCACGTTACTGGACCTCGAACGGGTAGGGCATGGCGTAAGTGAGCCGGAGCCTTGGCTCGAAGCCCGCTATGCGGCTGGAGCCGAAGCGCGCATTGCTGAAGGTCGCTGCCTCCGGCGCGATGCTCAGCATGAGGACGGGAGGAATGCCAGACGAACTGTTCCAGAGGGCGGCGATGCGCGACACTTCGATTGACACGGGCTCCGCTGAACCGCCGGCGAGGATCGTGGTCTGTATCAGCGCTCCGCCGTTCCCCGCGATCCGGGGAGACTTGGGGCCCAGGTCCGAGAACACGCCCCGCACGTCGAGCCGGGCCGTGTCCCCTGGCAACGCGGCTATGGGCTCAACTGGCGAGAGCTCGAGGGTGGCACGGATGATCCTGGCCGTGTCCCGCAAGCTGGGCGGGATGTCGAACCGGAGAATGGCGCGGCGCGAGGGCCATCCGCCGAGCAGCAGCTGGTCGGGCGTGGGCACGTCGGCGGGTGCGCTGCTGACGAAGCCTCCGAACTGGATGGTTCGCGGGATCGTGCGCAAGACCACGGTGTCCGCCAGCGTCACCTTCATGAACGACACGAAGCCGGGCGCAGAGGAACCTCCGCCCTGCGAGGCTATGCCGATGCCGGTGGGGACCGGCGCTCGCAGCCGGTACGCCAGCCGCAGCACCTTCTCATCCTCGGGTGAAAATGCCAGCCGGTCGAGGTCGGCGCCCGAAAGGACGACCCGGACCTCGCCGCTTTTCAGCGTGTCGGGGATCGGCACCGATGCAACGAGCCGTTCCGGCACCAGCGCCGCCGCGACCTCCGCGTGGGTGGTCCCGGAATCGACTGCCACGGCAGCGGGAAGCTTGTAGAAGTCGAGTTCAAGCCCGGTTGCAGCGGGGTCTCGCAGCGTCACCGTGACGAACAGGAGGATCGAGTCGACGGTGGCGGGCCTGAGGGTGTCCTCTATGACGATGGAATCGACCGCACGGGCGAAGCGCACCAGCGGAATCAGGTCCAGGCCTGCGTAGCCGTTGGCAGCCAGCAGCCTGGGGCCGCCGCCAGGTGGAACGAAGCCGGCATATCCACTGTCCCGGGTGGCGGTGATAACAGTGTCCCGCACCTCGAGATTGTCGGACGGGCAGAGGCCGGGACATTCTCCCGGTGCAGTAAGCTTTTCGGTGCAGGCGCCGAGCGAGAGCGCTGCCGCCATGGCAAGTAACAGCCGCCTCATGCCAGCGCCCCCGGCCCGAAGGCATCCGGCAGCAGCTGGTCCAGGCGCCACGAGCGGCGCCCGCTACTCCCAACGGCCTCCACCAGGAGGTCGGTGCCGAACTCCGCCAGCACCTGCCGGCAGGCACCGCACGGCGCCGCTGGCGGCTCGCTGTCGGTGATCACCACCACCCGCCGGAACCGCCGGGCGCCCGCCGTCACCGCCGACACGAGTGCCGCGCGCTCGGCGCAGATCGTGAGACCATATGATGCATTCTCCACGTTGCATCCGGTGAACACCGTGCCATCCTCGGTCTCGATCGCCGCGCCAACCCGGAAGTTCGAGTAGGGGGCCCAGGCCAGCTGCTGCGCTCTCCGCGCCGCTGCTTCGAGGGAATCAGTCAATCCACACCTCACGCAGGAATGATGTCCCGCTGTTCAGCGGCGCCACTCCCATGAACTCCGCTATTGTCTGGCCCACGTCGGCAAAGGTCTGTCGCTGGCCCAGGGCCTGAGGACGCACCCGGGGACCTGTCACCAGCACCGGCACCTGCTCACGGGAGTGATCGGTGGAGGATGTGGTCGGATCGTTGCCGTGGTCCGCGGTAAAGATAACGAGGTCCTCAGACTCCAGCGTCTCGAGAATCCGGGGCAATGTCGCGTCGAGTTCGACCAGTCCCCGGACGAACCCGCCCACGTCATTCCGGTGGCCCCAGGACTGGTCGAATTCGATGACATTTGCGAAGAGCAGTCCCCGCTCCATCGTGCGGAGCGCTGATATGATCATCCCGTAGGCCGCCGCGTTGGTGGATGCATGCTCCGCCGTGAGATTCCGGCCGGCGAAGAGATCATCCACCTTCCCCACCCCGATGCGGGGTACCTCGGATGCCGCCAGCCGGTCGATCAGGGTAGCACCCGGCGGGGACAGGCTGAAGTCCTTTCGCCGCGGTGTGCGCAGCCAGTGGCCGGGCGTTCCGGTGAACGGCCGGGCGATCACCCGCGACACGGCGTTATCACCGGCGAGCAGATCACGCGCAAAGCCACAGGCCCGATACAGCTCCTGCAGCGGCACCACGTCCTCGTGGGCCGCCACCTGGAATACGCTGTCGGCCGACGTGTACACGATCCAGGCGCCAGTGCGCACGTGCTCGGCGCCGAGCTGGTCCAGGATGGTTGTACCAGAGGACGCAACGTTCCCGATCACGCCCCGCCCCGTGCGCCGGGCGAACTCGGCCACGACCTGGTCTGGAAAGCCGTCCGGATAGGTGGGAAAGGCGCGGTCCAGCTTGAGACCGCACAGTTCCCAGTGGCCGGTGGTGCTGTCCTTGCCGGGGCTTGCGGGAAGGGCCACACCATGAGCCGCCTCCGGCGCCTCCACCCGCTGCAAGCCTTCGAGGTCGGCGCAGAGCCCCAGCCCCATGCGCTCCAGATTGGGCAGCGAGAGCCCGCCGGCCGCGCGCGCAACGTTGCCGAGCGTGTCGCTGCCCTGGTCGCCCCATTCAGCGGCGTCAGGGGCGGCCCCGATACCGAGGCCGTCGAGCACGATGAGAGCGGCGCGGCGATGATTCACAATGGGTCCAGGTAGCGCCGTTCGACGCGGCGGCCCAGGCTGGTGAGCAGGCTGTACGAGATGGTGCCGGCGCGGGCTGCCTGCTGGTCGAGCGGCAGTGGTCCACCGAAGATGGTGGCGATGTCACCCGCGACCACGTCATCTGCGACTTCAATCATGGTCATGTCCATGGTGACCCTGCCGCGCACCTCGGCCATTCGGCCGCCTACCCACATCATTCCACCCTGCGCGAGCCCGAGCGGAAGCCCATCGGCGTAGCCAGCTGCGACCGTGGCTATCCTGGTGGTGCGGTTCGCACTCCAGGTGGAGCCGTAGCTGACCGACTCTCCCGCGTGGATCGTCCTGACGCTCGCGATCACTGCCTGGAAAGTTGCGACCGGCGCAGGACTGCCACCACCGCTGCCCGCGCGGCCGCCGTAGAGGTAGATGCCCGGCCGCACCATATCGGCACCGTACGGAGGACCGAGCAGGGCTGCGGCACTGTTTGCGGCGTGAACCAGCGGAGGCTTGGGACCCAGGGCCTGGACGGCCTGCTGGAACGCCCACCACTGCGCATCGATGGTGGGCGGGTCGGTATCGGCCGAGTGAAAGTGGGTACAGACGCCCTCGTAGCTGGGGGCATTCCGGACCCGGTCACGCAGCGCCAGCAGCAATTCGGGATCGGTCACCGAGGCTCCGGCGCGGTTCATCCCGGTGTCGAGGCCGATGTGAAACCGGAGCTCCCGCCCCAGCGCGGACCACGCCTCGAGTGCCTCGACGGAGCCAATCACCGGTGTCAGGCGCGCCGCAGCCATGGCGGGGGCCCACACTGGCAGCAGCGGGGAGAACACCACGATCGGCAGGGAGATCCCCGCCTGCCGCAGCTCGCGCCCCTCGTCGATGGTGGCGACCCCGAAGCCCCACGGATCGACCGGGACAAGGGCGCGTGCGACCGGGACTGCACCGAGGCCGTAGGCGTTAGCTTTTACCATTGGCAGCAGTCGGCTGGACGAGACCTGGGCCACGTGTCGCGCATTGGCGACGATGGCGCCCAGGTCCACATCGACCCACGCGTTCGGGGCAGCGGCAGAGGAATCGGTCACGGCGGCGCGAATGATAGGGGCTCCGAAAGTGATGAAGCAAGACGAGGAACCGATGGTGCGGGTGATGGCGCTGGTGCGCGACCTCAGGGAACGCTGCAGCTGGGACCGGGTCCAGACCCGCGAGACGCTGCGGCCCTACCTGGTGGAGGAGGTCCTGGAGCTTGATCGTGCCATCGCCGAGGCTGACCGCGACGCGATGCCTGACGAGCTGGGCGACATGCTGCTTCATGTGGCATGGCAGCTGGTACTGGCGGAGGAGGATGGCCTGGGCACGCCGGCATCGATTGCGGACCGGGTGGTGAGGAAGATGCAGCGGCGGCATCCGCACCTCTTCGACCTGGGTCCACCCGAGCCGTGGGAGGTGCTTAAGCGCCGTGAGCGCTCTGGCGGCACGCTCGACGGGTTGCCCCGGGAGCTGCCCGCGCTCAGGGCGGCGATGCGGCTGCAGGAGCGCGCAGCGTCGGTGGGATTCGACTGGCCCGATGTTGAAGGACCCCAGGAAAAGGTGCGGGAGGAGGCGGTCGAGGTGGCAGAGGCGCTGGCCAGCGGCGAGCAGGAGGCGGTGCAGGAGGAAGTCGGCGACCTGCTCTTTGCCGCGGTGAACCTGGCGCGGAAGGCGGGCGTGGACCCGACCACCGCGCTCGAAGGAGCCAACCGCAAGTTCACCGAGCGATTTCGCGAGATGGAAGCGCTGGCCGCCGAGCGCGGCATCGCATTACACGAAGCCGGACTGGAGGCGCTGGACCGGCTGTGGGAAGAGGTGAAATAGGGCGGCTCGGCGCCTCGGCGCCTCGGCGGCTCGGCGGCTCGGCGGCTCGGCGGCTACGGGGTAAGTCGGTGGATCTGGCGCGGGAAGGCGATGGCCTCGCGGATGTGGGGAAGGCCGCAGATCCAGGCCACAGTGCGCTCGATGCCCAGCCCGAAGCCCGA
>CAMLHP010000126.1 GCA_946479805.1 uncultured Gemmatimonadota bacterium
AAGGCGGCATGGCGGCAAGGCGGCATGGCGGCAAGCGTTCATGCCGCCCCTGCTGCCTGGCGTTACTCCACCGTCAGAATGGCGCCCTTCAGGTAGCCGGTCTCGGGCACGGTCAGCAGTTCGGGATGGTCGCTGCCCTGGGGCAGCCACTCGCGGAGCAGCACCCGGCGGCCGCTGTCGGCCGCAGCGGTACGGAGCATGTGCTCGAACTCGGTACGGCCCACATGGTACGAGCACGACGCCGTGACCAGCACCCCGCCGGGCGCGAGGATTCGCATGGCGCGGAGGTTGATCTCCTGGTAGCCCCGCATGGCCTTGGGCACCGCCGCGCGCGACTTCGCAAACGCCGGCGGATCCAGCACCACCAGGTCGAACCGCTCCCGGCTCCGCTCGAACCCGCGCAGGGCCTCGAATGCGTCGTCCTCCCTCCACTCGATGTTGCCGAACCCATTTAGTGCCGCGTTCTCCCGCCCGCGATCCAGCGCGTCGGCGCTGATGTCCAGCGCCAGCACGCCTGCTGATTTCCGGGCCAGGTGCAGCGCGAACGACCCGTGGTAGCTGAACGCGTCCAGCGTCTTGCCGCCGACGGGTGCCAGTTCCCCGGCCCGCAGGCGCGCAGGACGCTGATCCACGAACGCACCGGTCTTCTGGCCGGACCAGGGGGCCGCGTAGTAGCGCACCCGGCCCTCGCGCACCTCGATCCGCTCCGGCACCGTGCCGTACGCCACCTCAACCTGCTCCGGCAGCCGTTCCCTCCGCCGTACCGCGGCGTCGTTGCGGAGCAGCACGCCTTCGGCACCCGTCGCCTGACGGACGGCGTCGACGATCTCGCGCCGCATCGTCTCGAGTCCCGCGCTGAGCAGCTGCAGTACCACCCAACGGTCGTACCGGTCCGCAACGAGCGACGGCAGCCCGTCACCTTCGCCGTGCACCAGCCGGTACGCAGTGGCGTCCACCTGTCCTCGCCGGGCAACCGAGGCGCTGATCCGTTCCTTCCACCATGCGTCATCCACTTTCCGCTCGGAGCGCTCCAGCAGCCGGAGCCGGATCTCGGACGCGGGCGAATGCAGCGCCTGCCCGAGGAAGCGTCCTCCCTCATCAACCACGCGAATCAGCCCGGGCCGGTCCGGCGCGCTCACCACGTCGCTGCGAAAAATCCACGGGTGTCCCCGGTTCCAGCGGGCCGCACCGCGGGCCGAGACGGTGGCCGCGTCGGGCGAGTCAGGGTTGATTAGTCGCATGCGAACGAATGTAGCGGAGCACCTGAGGCTCATGCTGGTCACCGACGACCGGATCCTCGCACTGGCCGATCCGCTGGCACCCATCGTCAACGCGGTGCGGGGGGGAGCGACGTCGGTCCAGCTTCGGCTCAAGACCGTGCCACCGGTCGAGATCCTGGCACTGGCCCGGCGGCTGGTGGCGGTGATCGGTGTGCCGCTGCTGGTCAACGACCGGCCCGACATCGCCCTGGCAGCAGGTGCAGCGGGCGTGCACCTCGGGCCCGACGACCTCTCGCCGTCGCTGGCGAGGAAGGTCCTGGGCACCAGCGCGATAATCGGCGCGTCAGTGGGAAACGAGGGCGAGTCGCTGCTGGCGGACGGCGCGGACTACTGGGGAATCGGTCCCTGGCGCGAGACCAGCACCAAGGCCGATGCGGGCTCGGCGCTGGGAGTGGAGGGCTTTTCCCGGCTCGCCAAACTTGCGGGCGACACTCCGGTCATCGCCATCGGCGGTATTACCGCCGCGGACGTTGCGTCAGTACGCGCCGCAGGCGGTGCTGGTGTCGCAGTCGTTTCAGCCATTCTGGATGCTGTCGATCCTGAACCCGCCGCGCGCGCATTCTGCAGTTGATTCAACCACGAAGACGCGAAGGGCGCGAAGAACTGCAAAAGCAACTCCGTGAACTCCGTGTCTCCGTGGTTGTCTTTCAGGGCGACGCGGCGCGGCGGACCTCGCGGATGGCGCGGAGGTGCTCCCGGTACGATGCGGAGAAGACATGCCGCCCGTCGGGACGCGCCACGAAGTAGAGATACGGCACGTCGGCGGGATAAAGTGTCGCCTCGATGCTCGCGCTGCCGGGCGAGTTGACCGGTCCCGGCGGGAGTCCCGGATGGAGGTAGGTGTTGTACGGCGACTCGGTGCGGTAGTCCTTCTCGAACAGCCTCTTCTTCCTCTCGCCGGTCGCCAGCTGGATGGCATACTGGACTGTCGGGTCAGCCTGCAGTGCCATGCCTATGCGGAGCCGGTTGTGGTAGACGCCGGCAATCACCGGCCGCTCCTCGTCCACCCGGGCCTCGCCCTCCACTATCGACGCCAGGGTCACCACGTCCCTGAGTGACATGCCGAGCTCGGCGCGGCGGGCGTTCCACTCGGGCTTCCAGCGCTGGCCGAACTCGGCCACCATCCGCTGCACCACCTCGGCGGCCTTCACGCCTTCTGGCAGCAGGTAGGTGTCGGGGTAGAGAAATCCCTCTACTGATCCGTCCCGGGAGAGCAGGGAATCGCCTAACGAGGTGTCGTGCGCCGCGGCCAGGATCGAGTCCGCGGCCACGCCCAGCGACTGCTGGGCGAGATCGGCCACGTCAGCGATGGTGAGTCCTTCCGGCACGGTGAAGCGCATCTGCGTCTCCCGGCCTTCGGCCAGGAGCTCTAGCAGCTCGGCCGCCGCCATGCCCCGCGTCGCTTCGTACGTGCCGGCCTGGACCGCGCGGTCCGCCCCCGCCAGCTGGGCTTGCCACTTGAAAATGGTGCGGCTGCCGATGAGGCCGTGTGCCTCGAGGGTATCCATGACTTCGCTGAAGCTGGCGCCGGGAGGGATCCGGAAGCGTTCGGCCTGTCCGGCAGGGCCGGGCGACTGGCAGGCGGCAAGCAGGACAAGCCCGAATGCGACGGCCGCTGCTGTGGCGCGAGAATGGAGTCGGCTCATGTTGACCGGCGAGAATCGAGATATTGCTGCAGCAGGACGGTGGCGGCGAGCGCGTCCACGTCCTCCTGGCGGCCGCGGGCCGAGCCACCCATCTCCCGAACGCTGCGGAGCGCGCGGGCAGTGGTGAAGCGCTCGTCCACGAGTTCTGTCGGCAGGCCGGCCGCGCGCGCAATCTTGCCGGCGATGTCGCGCGCTGCCAGGGCCGATTCTCCCTCGGCCCCCTCCTGGTCGAGCGGGAGGCCGACGACGACCCCCACGGCGTGGGAGTCCTCGATCAACTCGCGAAAACGCTTCATGGGGAACCGCTGGCCGGCGCGCCGGACCAGGGTGGCAAGCGGCCCGGCGATGAGCTGCGTTTCATCGCTGGCCGCGACGCCGAGCCGGACCTCGCCCCAGTCGAGCGCGAGGATGCGCCCGGAACGAGGTATCATGGGCGGGCGGGCTCGGCCCGCGCCTTATTGCTGCATGGTGGCGAAGAATTCCTTGTTCGACTTGGTGCGCTTCATGCGCTCCAGCAGGAATTCGAGCGCCTCCACCGGCGGCATGTCGGCCAGGAAATTCCGCAGCAGGTAGACCCGGTTGAGCTCGTCCTTGTCCATGAGGAGCTCTTCCTTGCGGGTGCCGCTCTTCTGGATGTCGATGGCCGGCCAGATACGGCGGTCAGCGAGCCGGCGGTCGAGCACCAGTTCCATGTTGCCGGTGCCCTTGAACTCCTCGAAGATGACCTCGTCCATACGGCTGCCGGTGTCTATCAGCGCCGTGGCCAGGATGGTCAGCGACCCGCCCTTCTCGATGTTGCGCGCCGCGCCGAAGAAGCGCTTGGGCTTCTGGAGGGCGTTGGCGTCGACACCACCGGAGAGGATCTTGCCCGAGTGCGGCACCACCACGTTGTGGGCCCGGGCCAGGCGGGTGATCGAGTCCAGCAGGATCACCACGTCCTTGCCGTGCTCCACCAGGCGCTTGGCCTTCTCGATGACCATGTCGGCCACCTGCACGTGGCGGTCGGGCGGCTCGTCGAAGGTGGAGGAGATGACCTCCGCCTTGACGTTCTCCTCCATGTCCGTGACTTCCTCGGGACGCTCGTCGATCAGGAGCACGATGAGCGTGATCTCGGGGTGATTTTCGGAGATGGAGTTGGCGAGCTTCTGGAGGAGGATGGTCTTGCCGGCCTTGGGCGGCGCCACGATCAGGCCGCGCTGGCCCTTGCCGATGGGGGCGAGCAGGTCCACGACCCGCATGGACAGCTCACCCGCCGCGCGCTCGAGCTTGATCTTCTCGTCGGGGTAGCGCGGCTTCAGGTTGTCGAATGCGATCCGGTGCTTGGTGCGATCCGGCTCCTCGAAGTTGACGCTCTCGACCTTGAGCAGCGCGAGGTAGCGCTCGCCCTCCTTGGGCGGACGCACCTGACCCATCACCGTGTCACCGGTGCGCAGGTCGAACCGCTTTATCTGGCTGGGACTGACGTAGATGTCGTCCGGACCGTACAGGTAGTTCCAGTCCTGGCTACGGAGGAAGCCGTAACCTTCGGGCAGGATCTCGAGCACGCCCTCGCCCCGGATTACCGTGTCGCGGTCGAGCAGTGACTGTTCGATCTTGAAGATGAGATCCTGCTTGCGGAGGCCCGAGTAGTTGGTGATGTTCAACTGTTCGGCCAGGGCATGCAGCTCTGCGACGGATTTCTGCTTGAGTTCAGCGATATCCACGGATGATGCTCCGAGGCGGCGCACGAAACGGCGCGGCGTTTCGCGGATTATGGGGTGGGTCGGTGATCAAATCTGGAATATTGGGCTCGCCGTTCCGTGGAACGCGGGCATTGCTCGTCGGGCTGGTGTCGGGGATAAGTGGCCGCCGAGCGGCCGAAGTGTGTCACGAACGTAGGGCGCACGGTCGGCGCCGTCAAGGGCGGGCCCCCGCGGGAGGGCTGTGGACGACCTGATCCCGGCCTTCGAGGCGTGGCGGGTCATGCGGTTCGGCGGCCGGGAATATGTGGACGCGGTCGTGGCCACGGACCACCGTTCCCCCTCGCCCCGGCTGGTCTCTGCGCTGGCCCGATGGCCCGGTTCCTGGTACTGGACCGCCCCCGACCACTCCGGGGTGGTGCTGGTCCGCACCGTTGGTGCGGCCCGCCGGGAACGCTGGCTGTTCCACGCCGTCCTTTTCCTGCTCACGCTGCTATGCGCCCTCGGCGCCGGCGCCGCCCTGGCGGGAGAATGGGTCCTGCCGCTCCGCTGGAGTCCATACGGCCCGCTGGCCTCCGCCCTCTCCGGCGGAGTGAGGTTCATCGGTGACTCGTTGGCCGGTGGCTGGCGCGAGCTGATTCCGGGACTCCCATTCGCCGCATCACTGCTGGGTATCCTCCTGGTGCACGAGCTGGGGCACTACTTCGCGGCGCGCCGCTATCAGATAGACACATCACCGCCATTCTTCCTGCCGGTCCCCCCAACGCTCTCGCCCATAGGCAGCCTGGGCGCATTCATCCGGATGCGGTCACCGGTGCTGGACCGGCGGCAGCTGCTGGATGTGGGCGCCGCCGGCCCCCTGGCCGGATTCGTTGTTGCCATCGGCGTCCTCATCTGGGGCTACAGCTCTTCGGAGGCGATGGCGCTGGGGCCCGACGCCGGCGGCGAGTTCGTGACCTTCGCAGGGCGCCAGATCCAGCTCGGCAGCTCGCTGCTCACGCTGGGACTCAGGGAGATCTTCTTCCCTGATGCAGGGGCCATCTACCTCAGCCCGCCCGCCTTCGCCGGGTGGGTCGGTGCCTTCGTCACTGCGCTGAACCTGCTGCCGCTGAGCCAGCTGGACGGCGGCCACGTGCTTTACGCGATGTTCGGCCGGCGCCAGACCGCAATCGGCGGGCTCGCGATGCTGGGGCTGTTCATCCTTGGTTTCTCTGCGCCGAGCTGGTGGGTGTGGGGGGTGCTGGCGCTGGTGGTGGGTGGAGGGCGCTGGTCGCACCCCTCGGTGGTGGCCCCGGAGCGCGAGGTCCCGCCCCGGCGCCGGTGGATCGGCTGGGCATGCGTTGTCGTGTTCGTTTTGACGTTCGTGCCGGTGCCGTTTGGGCGGTAAGGCGGTAAGGCGGTAAGGCGGTAAGGCGGTAAGGCGGTAAGGCGGT
>CAMLHP010000127.1 GCA_946479805.1 uncultured Gemmatimonadota bacterium
TCCGTGGCGATTTGCGCTGCTTGCGGCCACGTTAAACAATCGCTAAAACGCGTCCGCTCGGGGCCGTTTTGGCACCGGGCGTTTCTGCTGGAGATCTGGTGACACCTCGCACTGCTTCGCCGTTCACGCGTTCGACTCGACTGGAACAGCTCGACTCATTGCTGGCCCGGCGCATTCTCCTGCTCGATGGCGCCATGGGCACCCTGCTGCAGCAACATCGCCTTGCCGAGGAAGACTTCCGCGGCGAACGCTTCAAGGACTGGCATACCGACGTCCGCGGCAACAGCGACTTGCTTTCGCTCACCCAGCCAGGGATAGTCTCCGACATCCACCGTCAGTATCTCGCTGTCGGCGCCGACATCATCGAGACCAATACCTTCACCGCCACCAGCATCGCCCAGGCCGACTATGGCGCCGAGTCGCTGGTGCGGGAACTCAATGTTGCCGGCGCCCGGCTGGCTCGCGAGGCGGCCGACGAGTTCGAGCGGAGGGATCCGTCGCGCCCCCGCTACGTGGCCGGCAGCATCGGCCCCACCAACCGGACTGCCAGCATCAGTTCCGACGTGAGCGATCCCGGCGCGCGAGGCGTGACCTTCGCGCAACTGGTGACCGCCTACGGTGAAGCGGTCGAGGGCCTGGTGGAGGGCGGCGCCGACCTGCTGCTCCTCGAGACCATCTTCGACACCCTCAATGCCAAGGCCGCCATAGTCGCCATCGAGGATTACGTGGGCCGCGGCGGGCCCCGGCTGCCGCTGATGATCTCGGGTACCATCACCGACGCCAGCGGACGCACCCTTTCAGGGCAGACAGCCGAGGCATTCTGGGTCAGCGTGGCACACGCGCGGCCGCTGTCGGTTGGGCTCAATTGCGCCCTCGGAGCGAAGCAGCTCCGGCAGTACGTAGCCGACCTCTCCCGGGTGGCCGATGTCCCCGTCAGCGCCCACCCCAACGCCGGTCTTCCCAATGAATTTGGCGGCTACGACGAGTCGCCCGACTCGATGGCCACCCAGATCCGCGAGTGGGCCGGGCATGGCCTGCTCAACATCGCGGGCGGCTGCTGCGGCACGACCCCCGAGCACATCGCCGCGATAGCCGACGCAATAGACGGCCTTCCACCGCGGAAGCCTCCGAAGCGCGCACCCGGCACCTGGCTCGCGGGCCTCGAGCCCCTGGTCATCAACGACGAGTCGCTCTTCGTGAATGTGGGTGAGCGGACCAACGTCACCGGCTCGCGCCAGTTCGCGAAGCTGGTGCTGGACGGCCGATATGAGGACGCGCTGGAGGTGGCACGGCAGCAGGTGGACAACGGGGCTCAGGTGATCGACATCAACATGGACGAGGGCATGCTCGACGCCCAGCACGCCATGGTCACCTTCCTCAACCTCGTGGCCTCGGAGCCCGCCATCGCCAAGGTCCCGGTGATGATCGACTCCTCCCGCTGGCCGGTCATCGAGGCAGGCCTCGCCTGCGTCCAGGGCAAGGCCATAGTCAACTCGATCTCCCTCAAGGAAGGAGAGGAAGCCTTCCTGCGTCACGCTGAGGTCGCGCGCAGGTTCGGGGCCGCGGTGGTGGTGATGGCGTTCGACGAGGAGGGGCAGGCCGACACGGTGGAGCGCCGGCTGGCAGTCTGCACCCGCGCCTACCGCCTGCTCACCGGCCATGGCATCCCGCCCGAGGACATCATCTTCGACCCGAATGTCTTTGCCATCGGCACCGGCATCGAGGAGCACTCGGGGTACGCGATCGCCTTCATCGAGGCCACCAGGCGAATCAAGCAGGAGCTTCCCGGGGCGCTGGTCAGCGGCGGCGTGAGCAACGTGTCGTTCTCGTTCCGTGGGAACGACGCCGTGCGCGAGGCCATCCACACCGTGTTCCTGTACCACGCCATCAACGCCGGCATGGACATGGGCATCGTCAATGCCGGACAGCTCGCGGTGTATGACGACATCGAGCCGGGGCTGCTGGAGCGGGTGGAAGACCTGGTTCTCAACCGCCGCGCCGACGCCACCGAGCGCCTGCTCGAGGTCGCCGACCAGGCCAGGAGCACCGCTTCCGGCGGCGGCGCCGACCTCGCCTGGCGCGACCTGCCGGTCAACCAGCGGCTCTCCCACGCCCTGGTCGAGGGCATCGCCGACTACGTGGTCGAGGACACCGAAGCCGCCCGCCTGGCCGCAGCTCGACCGCTCGATGTGATCGAAGGGCCCCTGATGGATGGCATGAACGTCGTCGGCGACCTCTTCGGGGCCGGCCGGATGTTCCTGCCGCAAGTGGTGAAGAGCGCCCGGGTCATGAAAAAGGCCGTCGCGCATCTCATCCCGTACCTCGAGGCCGAGAAGGCAGCGAACGCCGGGGCCGAAGGCCCACGCGCCAAGGGAAAGATCCTGCTGGCCACCGTCAAGGGCGATGTGCACGACATCGGCAAGAACATCGTGGGCGTGGTGCTGCAGTGCAACAACTACGACGTCATCGACCTGGGCGTGATGGTGCCATCGGCGAGGATTCTCGACACCGCACGCGCCGAGAAGGTGGACATCATCGGCCTCTCGGGACTCATCACTCCGTCGCTGGAGGAGATGAGCTTCGTCGCCTCGGAGCTCGAGCGCGAGGGTCTTGACCTCCCGCTGCTGATCGGCGGTGCCACCACCTCGCGGGCACACACCGCCGTAAAGATCGAGCCGGCCTACCAGCTCGGCCCGGTGGTGCATGTTCAGGACGCCTCGAGAGCGGTGGGCGTGGTGGGCAACCTGCTCAACGAAGCCCAGCGTGATTCCTACGCTTCCGGCATCAGGAAGGAGTACGCCGAGCTCCGCGCGGCTCGTGCAGCCCGCCGCTCCGACGAGAAGCGCGTTACCATCGCTGTCGCTCGCGAGCGCCGGCTGAAGCCCGACTTCACTCCGCCGGTGCCCCGCCCCTCATTCCTCGGCGTGCGGCACTTCGAGCGCTACCCGCTGGATGAGCTGGTGGAACGGATCGACTGGACGCCCTTCTTCCAGTCGTGGGAGATGCGCGGTCATTACCCCGCGATCCTCGAGGACCCGGTGAGCGGCTCGGCCGCCCGCGACCTGTTCCGCGATGGCCAGGCCATGCTCCAGCGGCTCCTCACCGAGCGCCGGATTTCCGGGGCTGCAGCGGTCGGATTCTATCCAGCCACCGCCGACATCGATGACATCCGCCTCTTCACCGATGAGTCGCGCAGCAGCGAGGCGGGCGTGATCCATACCCTGCGCCAGCAGATGGACAAGGGCCCCGATCGCCCCAACCTCTCGATTTCGGATTTCGTCTCGCCCCACGGCGACGACTACGTCGGATGCTTCGCCGTCACCGCGGGCCTCGGCCTGCCCGGGTTCCTGGCCGAGCTCCGGGCCGACAATGACGACTACGGCGCGATCATCGCAGAGGCCCTCGCGGACCGGCTGGCGGAAGCGCTGGCCGAACGAATGCACGAGCGGGTACGAACCGAGCTATGGGGCTACGCGCCGGAAGAGGCCTTCTCAAACGAAGAGCTGATCAAGGAGCAGTACCAGGGCGTGAGACCTGCCCCGGGATACCCGGCATGCCCTGAGCACACCGAGAAGAGGCTCATTTTCTCGCTGCTGGAAGCGGAGAAGGTGGGCATCCAGCTCACCGAAAGCTGCGCCATGCTGCCAGGCGCCTCTGTAAGCGGCTTCTACTTCTGGCGTCCCGAGTCGCGCTACTTCGGCATCGGCCGGATCGGCCGGGACCAGCTGGAGGACTATGCCCGGCGCAAGGGCTGGAGCGTGGCCGAGGCCGAGCGCTGGCTGGCACCCAACCTGGGAGACGACCGGTGAGCGATGGACGGTCGGTCAGGTCGCTGCTGGAGGATGGACGGGTCCACGTGAGCGATGGCGCGATGGGCACCATGCTTTACTCCAGGGGCGTCTTCCTCAACGTCTGCTACGACGAACTGAACCTGCGGCAGCCCGACCTGGTTCGGGACATCCATCGCGAGTACCTCCGCGCCGGCGCCGACCTCCTGGAGACCAACACCTTCGGCGCCAACCCCATGAAGCTGGCAAGCCACGGGCTCGCCGACGAGACCGAGCGCATCAACACCGCCGCTGCCGGGCTCGCGCGTGATGCCGCCGGCAACAGGGCTGCAGTCGCCGGGGCCATCGGCCCGCTGGGAGTGCGGCTCGAGCCCTTCGGGAGTCTCGGGGTGGACGAGGCGCGTGAGGCCTTTGCCCGCCAGGTGCGCGGCCTCCTCGCCGGTGGAGTCGATGGATTCCTGCTGGAAACCTTCAGCGACGTCGATGAGATCGGCGCGGCCATTGCCGCGGTTCGTGCCGAATGCGACTTGCCGATCATCGCCCAGATGACCATCGGCAACGATGGCAGAACCGCGTTCGGAACCGATCCTGCCAGCTTCGGGCCCGACCTCGTGGCACGCGGCGCAGATGCGGTAGGTGTCAACTGCAGTGTGGGGCCTCACGGCGTCCTGGAAGCGGTCGAAGCCCTGGCGCGCGTGGTCAGCGTCCCCATTTCCGCCCAGCCCAACGCGGGCCTGCCACGCGACGTGGGTGACCGCAAGATCTACATGGCCAGTCCCGAGTACATGGCCAGTTACGCCCGCCGCATGGTCGAAGCCGGCGCCCGCATCGTCGGTGGCTGCTGCGGCACCACTCCCGAGCACATCCGCGCCATGGTGGGATTTGCCCGGAGCGCTTCGGTCATGCGGGTTGCCGCGACCGAGGCGCCGGCCAGCGTGCCTGCGGCGCGCGAGCCGGTGCCGCTGGCGGAGCGGAGCCGCCTGGGCCAGAAGCTCGCGAGCCGAACTTTCATCTCCACGGTGGAAATCGTGCCGCCCAAGGGTGTGGACCCCGGGCCCATGTTTGCCCAGGTCCGAGCGCTCAAGGAAGCGGGCGTCGATGCGGTTAACGTGCCCGACGGCCCCCGGGCCCAGAGTCGGATGGGTGCGCTCCTCGCCGGACTCCTGATTCAGCGTGAGGTGGGGATCGAGGCGGTTGTGCATTACTGCTGCCGCGACCGCAACCTCCTCGGCATGCTGTCGGACCTGCTGGGTGCCGCCGCCAGCGGCATCTCGAACCTGCTGCTCATCACCGGCGACCCGCCCAAGATGGGCCCCTATCCCGATGCCACCGCCGTCTTCGACATCGACTCGATAGGCCTGACCAACCTGGTCGCCCGCCTTAACCAGGGCCTCGATCCCGGTGGCAACGATCTCGGAAGCGCCACCCGATTCGTCATCGGTGTTGGCGTCAATCCCGCTGCCCCCGACCTCGAGCGCGAGCTTCGGCGGTTCGAGTGGAAGGTCGAGGCGGGAGCGGAGTATGCCATAACCCAGCCGGTCTTCGACCTTGAGCAGCTCGACCGTTTCCTGGCTCGCGCTGGTGGATTCGGCATTCCCGTCATTGCCGGGATCTGGCCGCTGGTATCGCTCCGCAACGCCGAGTTCCTTGCCAACGAAGTACCGGGAATCACCGTGCCCGGCGAGGTGCTCGAGCGGATGCGGCGCGCCAGCGATGGCGGCAAGGAGGCCGCCCTGGCGGAAGGCGTCACCATAGCGCGAGAGATGCTCGCAGCGGTGCGGCAGCGGGTTCAGGGAGCCCAGGTGTCGGCCCCGCTCGGCAGGGTGCCGGTGGCCCTCGAAGTGCTGGCTGGCGCCATCGGTTGAGCGCGCCACCCGGGCGCGATAACTTCTCCCCATCCTGCCGCCTCGGCGCGGCCACCGCATCCCGGATTCCCGGAGCATTCCATGCAGGACCTGTCGACCGCCACCCAACCCCTGTCCACCCTCTCCGAAGAAGAAGTCATGTTCCGCGACGCGGTCCGGGAATTCGCCGAGACCGAGGTCCGGCCCCATGT
>CAMLHP010000128.1 GCA_946479805.1 uncultured Gemmatimonadota bacterium
GCGGCGCGCGCTCCCTCACAGGCGTCGCGGTAATCCGCCGAAGGTCGGCGCCCTCGAGCGTCGAGACATACACGTCGTAGTTGCCCTCGCGCGCACTCACATACGCCACGTACCGCCCGTCGGGCGACACGCTGGGCGCCTGATGTCCACCCGGTCCCTCGGTGATCACGCGAGCCTGGCCTGAATCCACCGGTACAATTGCCAATTGCGATGCCCCGCCCGCTTCGGCCGTGTACACGATGGCCGATCCATCCGGCAGCCACGCCGGTTCCGACTCGCTCGATCCCGGCGTGCTCGTGAGCTGGCGCAGGTTGCGGCCGTCCGCATCCATCACCCAGATGTCGAAGCTGCCGGCGCGGTTGGAGCTCATCGCGATGCGGGTCCGGTCAGGCGAGAATGCCGCGTGCAGGATGGTCGAGGTATCCGCCATGACCGGAATCATCGTGGCCGGATCATCCAGTCTCAGCTGGTATAAACCGACGCCTCGGCGCGCGGCGCGATCTGACGAAAGCAGCAGGTCTCCGGCAACGAACACATCTGCCGAACTCTCGGTGCCCCAGGGCGTGGAAGCAGTGACCACGGCGCGCCCCACCGACTCTGCACTGAGCGCACCGTTCACCACGCCCACCACACCGGGTCGGGAGCTGCTCCATGAGAGCGCCGCACCGAGTCCCGGCACCGTGGCGCCTTCGGGATCCACCAGCCTCGCGGTCAGCCGTACCCTGTCGCCCACTGCCAGCCCCAGCCGGGTCCGATCGAGCTGCACCGTCACCGGCAGCACCTCGAACGTCCAAACCACCGGGTCGAATCCAGCCACCAGCGCGGTCAGCGTCCCCCGACCGACCTTTCGCGCGGTCACCAGCCCGGTCGCGGTCGAAAACGACAGCAGGGTGGTGTCTCCCACGGTCCACGCCACCGGCACGTCCGCCACCAGGTTGCCGCTCGAGTCCTCGGGCCGAAGTTCGATCTTCCGGCTGGTGCCCACAGGAATGGCCACCGGGGCGCCGTCAGCCGAGGGCGACATGCTGAAGCTGGCAATTGGCACCCGCACCCTGATTGGTACCTGCGCCGACATGCTGTAGCCCCGCACGGTGATCTCGGTGGACCCGGGACTCACGCCCTGCACCCGGCCACCGGGCAGCACCCGCGCTACCGTCGTATCCATCGAGGTCCATGTGAGGCCGGCACGGAGCCGCCGACCGCCCTGGTCCGGGACCACCGCAGAGAGCGTGTCGATGTCGCCCACGCCCACGACCACTCCACCAGGCACGTTGAAGAGCGCGGTGTCGACCGCGACGCCGATGCTGGCCGCCACGCCCCCCGATGCGGTGGCCGTGACAGTCGTGATTCCAGGTGCGATGCCGACCACAACCCCGTCACGATCAACCGACGCAATGCGGGAGTCACCGGTGCGCCAGGTGAGACGCGGCGTCGGCACGCTGGCGCCGTCCGGACCGGTGGCCCGCACAGCCACCCTGGCGGGCTCGAGCGGAAGCAGCAGCAGCGATGCCGGAGTCAGGCTGATCGAACTCACCGGCTCGGCGGGCACTTCGGGCGGAGGCGGTGCGCTCACAGTGACTTCCACCCGCGCCGTGGCCGAGCCCGCCCGGGCCTCGACCTGCGCGACGCCGGCCTGCAGGGCTTCGACTACACCTGTAGGGCTGACCCGCACCACGGTGGTATCGGTGGAGCTGTAGGAGATCGAGTCGGTGAGGACCAGGTTGCCCAGGCTGTCATATGAGGATGCGACCAGCAACTCGCGGCGGCCCGCCTCGATGGTGACCCTCGCGGGAGCTATCACCAGCTCACGGACCTGCTGGGCGTCCAGGGGGCCGGGCAGCAGCATTCCGGCCAGCACCAGGATGGGTGTCAGCAGCCGCCTGTGAAGGCAGTGCTCCGATCGGCCTGGCGATCCGGCCGAACTGGCGGAGCGGGGGACAGACATGGGGCAGGAACCTGATCTCGGAGGTGGAAAGCGACCCAAACCTTGCACAACGGATATGGTTGTGCAAGTTATAACGCCACACTCTGACGACAGCGGCGCCGAGGGCGCCCCCAGCGGCGGGTACCGCCGCAGCGCGCCACGACGGGAGCACGCCCCATGTCAGCGCAAGACGACTTCGATACCGGCTGGACCAGTGGTGGCTGGATGGATGACTCGCCGATGTCCAATGAGCCGGTTCCACCGCCTCCGACGCTGACCTTTGTGCCCCTTGACGAGCCGGTGAAGCCCGCCGAGCCGGCGTCTCGGCCGAAGCCAGCGCGGAAACCGGCCGCACGCAAGGTTGCGCCGCGGAAGGCTGCCAAAAAGGCGGGCAAATCCGGCAAGACTGGCGGCAAGAAGGCCGCGAAGCGCACCCCGGCCAAGAAGAAGGCGGCCCGCGCTCCAGCCAGGAAGCGGGCGCCGGTCAAGAAGTCCGCGGCTCGGCGCCCGGCCAAGAAGGGCGCACGCCGCCGGTAACAGAGCGGCACCGGACATTCAGGAGCGCCCCGGAGCAAACCGGGGCGCTTTGTCTGCCACCCCAAGACCCTTGATGCATCGAACTCCGCTGGTCCTGCTCCTCGGCCTTACCCTGCTCGCGGCCTGCGCCGACCGTGCGCCGGAGGGCGTCGCCCTGGTAGGTGCCACGGTAATCGATGGCTCGGGAGGCCCGCCGCTGAGGGACGCGGTGGTTGTGGTGCGCGGCAGCCGGATCGAGTCGGTCACTTCGCGCGCCAACTTCGAGCTGCCCCGGCGGATCACCGAGGTCGACGTGTCGGGCCGCTGGATCATCCCGGGCCTGATCGACGCACATGCCCATGTGGAGCGGTGGGCGCTTCCCCGCTACGTGGCCTTCGGCGTAACCAGCCTCAGGAGCGTACATGGCCGGCTCGATTCGGCGCTGGCACTCCGGGATGAAATAAATCTCGGCGGCACGGTAGCCCCGCGCATCTGGTCCGCCGGCGCCATGATCGACGGCGTGCCACCGACCTGGCCCGACGCGCTTGAGGCGGCGGACCAGCGGAGCGGGCGGCGCGCGATCGACACCCTGGTCGCCGCCGGCGCCGACTTCGCCAAGCTGTACACTCGCATCGATGCCACTCGGATGCGCGCCATTCTCGACGAAGCGCGCACCTTCGGACTCCCGGTGAGTGCCCACCTCGGCCTCACCGATGCCCTGACGGCAACGTCGCTCGGACTCGGCGCCATCGAGCACATGAGTGGAATACCGGAGGCCGCCGCGGGCGATCCGGAGAAGTTCTACGCCGCCCATCGCCGCAACTTCTTCAGTGGCTGGACCGCGTTCGAGCGGGGCTGGGCCGAAGTCGATTCCGCCGCGCTCCACCGGGTGGCCCGCCAGCTGGCCGAACGAAATACGTTCCTCGTGCCGACGATGGTGCTGCACGACACCTACAGCAGGCTCGACGACCCGACCATCTATACCGACGATGCGCTGAGTGCGGTGCCCCGTCCCGAAATCGAGCGCTGGAACACTGCGGAGATGATCCAGCGCGCTGGCTGGACCGCGAAGGACTTCCAGGACTTCCGGAACTCCCGGCCCAACCAGGAACTCTTTCTCCGGCTGTTCCGCGCGGAGGGTGGCGTGATCGCGGCCGGCACCGACGCCGCCAACCAGCAGCTGGTGCCCGGCGCGAGCGAGCATCGCGAGATGGAGCTGCTGGTACAGGCCGGCCTCCCGCCCGAGGCCGCGCTCGCCGCGGCCACCCGGAACGCCGCGGCGCTGCTGGGAGTGGACTCGATTGGCACCCTGGCCGCAGGGCATGCCGCGGACCTGGTGGTGCTCTCAGCCGACCCGCTGCGCGATATCCGCAACACCCGCTCAATCGAGTACGTGATGCTGCGCGGCACCCTGTACCGGGCAGACTCGCTCCGGGCCGGCTGGTAGTAGATGGCGTTCTGGGAAGTACTGGTGGCGTGGCTTCTGGTGGCGCTGCTCTACATCGGGTGGGAAGCCGTTGCGGCGCGCGTGACGCGAGACTCCAACGCCGGTGGCTGGCTCCGCGCCCCGGTCCGGGTCTACGTTGTTGAAGCGCTGCTGCTAACTCTGCTCGGTACGCTCTGGTTCGCCAGCCTCGGCAGCGGCACCTGGCTGCTGGTGTTCGCCCTCCTGGGAATTCTTATCGAATGGCCCGGCCCGGTTCGCCACGGACTCCGCTCGCCTGACGGCACCGGCCCTGCCCTGAAACGCACCATTCTGGGCGTGCTTCGAACTATTGCCGCTGGCGCCATCCTGTGGGCGTGGGTGGGCTGACTGCAAGTAGCTAGTGGAAAGTGGGGAGTGGGGAGTGGATGGAATTAGATTCATTACCACCCACTCCCCACTAACCACTCGCTGCTCCTTCGCATGGCTATTCGACTCACTGGTTTCTCTCATGGCGCCGGCTGCGCCTGCAAGCTTGGCAGCGCCGAGCTGTCCCAGCTGCTTCAGCACCTGCCGTTGCACGATGACGCCCGCATCCTGGTTGATTCCAGCACCCGTGACGACGCCGCTGTCTTCCGCATTTCCGCCGACCGCGCGCTGGTGGCCACCACCGACTTCTTCACGCCCATCGTGGATGATGCGGCGACGTGGGGTGCCATTGCTGCGGCCAATGCCCTGAGCGACGTCTATGCCATGGGCGGGCAGCCGCTATTCGGGCTCAACCTGGTCTGCTGGCCCCGGCAGGGCTTGTCGTTCGACCTGCTGGGCGAAGTGCTCCGGGGTGCATCGGACATCACCCGCCGCGCCGGTTGTCCCGTGCTCGGGGGACATTCCATAGACGACGCCGAACCCAAATTCGGCATGGTGGTGATTGGGGAAGTTCACCCGGACCGGATGCTCACCAACGCAGGCGCCCGGGCGGGAGACCTGCTGGTTCTGACCAAGCCGATCGGAACCGGCATCATGACCACCGCGCTGAAGCGCGACAAGGCCACTGAGTCGGACCTCAAGGATGCCGTGACCAGCATGACTACCCTCAACGACGGCGCCGCGCGAGCTGCGGTGAAGGCAGGGGTTCGCGGCGCCACCGACGTCACCGGCTTCGGGTTGCTGGGCCACCTGAGCGAAATGATGGCGGCCAGCGGCACCCGGGCCGAACTCTGGCTGGACGCAGTCCCGCTGCTGCCCCGAGTGCGCGATCTCATCGGCCAGGGTGCGGTTCCCGGCGGCACCACCCGGAATCTCGCCGCCGTGGCGGCAGGATGGGGAGATGGAATCACCGACACCGACAAGCTGCTGCTGGCTGACGCCCAGACTTCGGGCGGACTGTTGATCGCCGTGCCGCGCGCCGCGCACGCCACCCTGATTGACGCGCTCAAGTCCGAGGGCACGCTGGTCCAGGCCACCATCGGCGAGGTCAGCGCGGGCGGAGGCACTGATCCACTGATCGATGTCCGCCGGACCGGCGGAGCCAGCTGATGGGTCGCTTCAAGTGGACCCCGACCCAGATGGACCGGCTCGAGCGCGCCGCGCGCGATGGGCGGCGGGTGATGATCAACCGGCGAGGGACCGAGTACATAGTGACCGCCCGCCGCGTCACCCAGCACGGTGGCCGGGACGCGCTGGTGGCGCACCTGCCGATGACGGGTGAGGAGCTGGTCTTCCGGCTGGATGAACTGGACGCCTTCGAACCAGTGGGGGAGTAGTGCGGGGCGCCCTCATTCACCTGGACGAAAGCTGCCTGGGCAACGGCCGAGAGGGCGAGAACCCTGGAGGTGCAGCGGGCCTGATCGAGGTTCGGCTTCGGTCAGGCGTTGAGCGGCGCGACTTCTACCTCAGCGAGCCGGCCACCACCAACAACCGCATGGCGC
>CAMLHP010000129.1 GCA_946479805.1 uncultured Gemmatimonadota bacterium
GGCGGGCGGGCCTGGTGGGCAGTAGGGCCGGTGAGCACCACGTGGTCCTGGACCAGCACACCGTTGTGGAACACCGTCACAATCGCCGGAGAAATCAGCTTTCCGCCCGAATCGAACCTCGGCGCCCGGAATACGATGTCGTAGCTCTGCCACTCACCCGGTGGGCGGCTGGCGTTTACCAGCGGCGGATATTGGCCGTAGAGAGCCGCGGCCTGGCCGTCGGGATAGGTGTCGTTCCGGTACGAGTTGAGCACCTGCACTTCGTAGTGCTTCATCAGGTACACGCCGCTGTTGCCGCTGTTCTGGCCCGACTTGGCGTCCTTCGGCGTCATCCACTCCACATGCAGCTGGACATCGCCCAGCGAGTCGGCGGTCTCTATGTCGCCGGCGCCCGGCACCGCCACCATGGCGCCATCGGAGATCTGCCACGTAGCTGCCCCGCCCCTGGGCGAGCGCCAGGCGGAGAGGCTCGAGCCGTCGAAGAGCACGGTGGCGTCAGAGGGCACGGGCCCCGGCGTCACCACTGGCGGCCGGGGCCGGGTGGTATCGTGCACTGGCCAGGTGATGTCGGGGATCTGCTGGGCCGAGAGCGGAGCGGCCATCAGGGCGAGCGCAGAGAGGACAGGAAGGAATCGCATAGTGACTTGAGTATAACCACGAAGACGAGAAGGACACGAAGAGCAACCACATCGCGCCTTCGTGTCCCCGTGTTGAAGCGATACCAGTAGCGAAGCTACTGAATGATGTCGAACCACCCAGCCTGGTTTGCCACCACTGCGCGCGACCCATCGGCGCTCACCGCAGCTCTGCGCGCGTCTCCGCCCACTGGAATCGTGATTATCGTGGCAAGCGTAGCTGGATCCAGCAGCTTGACTGTTCCATTACCGGTGCAGGTTACGAGTAGCGCCGCTTCGTTCGGGAGGGCGACGATGTCGTACATGCCGCAATCGGGAATAGCGACCGTTGTCCTGTCGGCCGTTACCAGGTCAACTACGTCAAGATTCCCATCCTCTCCGGCGACGAAGAGGCGGTCACCGGCCAGAGCGATAGCTGAGCCTTGCGCAGCGCCGTTGACAGAGAAGCTGCGTCCTGCTCCTGTCTGGGTGTTGACCTCGCGGGCCTGCCCCACACCCGAAGCGTAGACCAGCGGCTCGGTTGGATGATGCAGCAAGTGGACGACCGTGAAGCCGGTGCCCGGAAGCGCGGGACCCTCGGTGAGGGTCGCGGCGTCGATGACGTGAATCGACCCGGTTTCCCCCGCGACATAGATGGTCTGCTCGTCAGGTGAAAGCACGACGTCGAATAACTGTTCGGCTATCGGCCTGCGCCTCACCTCGAGACCGGTCGCTGGATCCACCTCGATGAGGCCATCTCCGCCGGAACCAGTCACATACACCTTGTCGCCGGCTTTCGTGGTGGCGACTCCGATGGTTATCTGTCCCGAGACAACCGTGGACTCCAGACTGTTACTCGCGACATTGCCTCGGTACAGCGTCCCCTGCACGGAGACCCCGAAGATGGCGCCGGCATCTGAAATGGCCACCCCGTAAGCGGCGTCATTTACCGGGATGTGGTAAAGCACGCTGCCAGTGAGAGCGCCGAGGTCTACAACTTTTACAGAAGCCGTAGCTGAAGAGCCGGGAATGGAGACAGTCACTGTTCCGGTTCCGGAAGTGCCGCCCGCTGTCAGCAGCCCGCTTCCGGAAATAGTCAGCAATGATGCCGGCTCGGCGCTGTACGAGACGGTTCCAGTGAATCCCACCAGCGGCTGGCCCACGGCATCCAGGACCGTGGCGATGATCTGTGCGGAACCGCCCTTTAGCAGCGTGAGCACCTGCGGGGAGATCCGGACTCCACCCGGAACCTGGTGCACCGAGACCGCACCAGTGGCCTGGATATCGCCCGAGGAGACCGCGACCGTTACCACTCCTGCCGGGCCCACTGACGTTACGAGACCGGTCTCGTTGACGGTGGCAATCAACGGGTCGGAAGAGGAATAGTGGAAAGTGGCTCCGGGGATAGGGTCTCCCGCTATATCGAAGAGTGTCGGCTCCAGCTGGAGCGTGCCGAGTTGGGGCAGATCGCGCGGTTCCGGATTGATGATGATCGAAGCCGAGGTGGCGGTGACCGTCACGGGAATCGATTGGGTCTTGTTTCCCGCCTTGATGGAGATCGAGGTACTCCCGGCCGGGCCTACCGATGTGACCAGTCCTACATTGCTGACCGTCACTATAGATGAGTTGGCGCTGGTGAAGCTCACGGCCACACCGCTTAGGAGCGCGCCGTCAGGGTCGAGAACCGAGACCTGAAGCTGGGCCGTCTGCTCCTGCATCAGGACAATCGGATTGGGCGCCGCCACGATCGATCCCACGTCGATGCCGCTGGGCTCGGTCCCTCCGCCGCACGAGCTAACGAACGCGCAAAGCAAGGCCGCGGCCAGGAGGCGCCGTGTCATGGATGAGAGTCCGTGGTTGCAGGGTTATTGCGAATATGCGTCAGACTGGTAAGCGGCGCCAGTATGCCGTCTGAGCTATGCGAAGAGTTGCACTCGCGCGAGCCTCGGCACCTCGTAGCTCTCCTCAACCGTTACCCGCACCGCGTCCGCTGTCACCGGCCCGATCCGGTGCAGCCAGCGGTTGCCGATGGTGCTCCCCTGCACCGCCTGCTGCCACGATCCATTCACTCGCAACTCCACCCGGTGCCGGGCTATGTGCTGGCCATGCTGGATTGCTTCGCGCAGGTCGATGATGCCGATCCGGGAAGGTCGCCCCAGCTCAAGCTGCACAGATCCCGTCGTGCCGGTCGCCGGAATCCAGAAGGAATCGGGATCATCATCGAGAACGCTCGCAGCGCGGCGCCGCCGCCGCTCGCTGCTGGCACGGGCGGTGGCACCTCGCGCCAGGTCTTCCTCTAAGCGGTCGCGCACCAGGCGCCCGAATTCCTCGAGCCGGCTCACATCCGCATCGTGAAAGCGCCCCGTAGTGGTCGGTGGAACATTCAGCAGCAGTCCAGCATTCCGGCCCACCGACATGCAGTACAGGTCGAAGAGTTCAACTGCCGACTTGACCTTGTCGTCCTGCTCGGGGTGCCAGAACCAACCCGGCCGGATCGACACGTCGGCCTCGCCCGGGCGCCAGACGCTTCCGTCGGCGTCTCCATGCTGGAGCTGGCGAATGACCTCGGCTCCCGAGAGTCCCGGCACCGGCACTGTCTCCGGATCCACGCTGGCCCAGTTGGGTTCACCCGCGATGCCTTTCTCGTTCCCGATCCACCTGATGTCAGGCCCGGCATCGGAAAAGATCACCGCTTCCGGCTGGAGCGAACGCACGGTCCGATGGATCCGGGGCCAGTCATACACCTGGCGCTTTCCGTTGGGGCCCTCGCCGTTTGCTCCATCGAACCAGACTTCGGTTACCGGCCCGTACTGGGTCATCAGTTCGGTGAGCTGACCTATGTAGAAGTCGTTGTACCGGGGAGAATCGCCGTACGAAGACTCATGCCGGTCCCACGGTGAGAGATACAGCCCCAGTCCCAGGCCATCGGCCCGACACGCGTCCGCGAGTTCGCGGACCACGTCGCCCCTGCCTTCTTTCCAGGGGCTCGATGCGACGGAGTGCGAAGTCAGCTGGCTGGGCCAGAGACAGAAGCCGTCGTGGTGCTTGGCGGTGAGTATGACAGTGCGGAAGCCGGCCGACCGCGCTACGCGAGTCCACTGGCGAGGGTCCAGCGCCGAAGGGTTGAAGATCAGCGGCGACTCGGTCCCATCGCCCCATTCCCTGCCGGTGAAGGTGTTGACCGTGAAGTGAACGAACAGCGCCCGCTCGGCGCGCTGCCAGGCGAGCTGGGGCCGGGTAGGCAGTGGCCGAGTCGGCAGCCATCTGCGCACCCGCGCGGCGGGCGACGCGAGAGCTGCGCCGATGAGCAGGGATCGCCGCTGCATTGCCGGTTGCCGCTATTGCATGAACTCGAACCAGCCACTCTGATTCGCGATGACGGCCCAGGTGCCGTCAGGGCTTATCGCTATACGCCGCGGGACGCCGCCGGTCGGAACAATGATACGCGCGGACAGCTTCTGCGTATCTAGCAGCATTACAGACCCCGCGTATCCGCACGACATCAACAGCGCCTTTCCGTCAGGGGTGGCCACTAGATCGTAGATCAGGCAGTCGGACCCGGGTACAGTGCTCACTGCACCAGTGGAGAGCGAGATGACGTCAATGCTGCCGCCTTCCTGGCCAACGAAAAGCCGGTCTCCAGCGATGGCGAGGGCGGACGCCTGTGCGCTGCCTCCTACCTGGAACTGTCGAACCGCACCGGTCCCGGTGTTCAGTTCCAGCGCTCTTCCGACGCCGGACACATAGAGCAATGGCAGGGTTGGATGATGCAGCAGATGGACGACCGACCCGTCCAGGTTGTACTCGTTCACGGGAAGGAAGGTGGTACGGTCCACCGCCTCGACTACCCCATTCGAGCCGGCTACATAGATGGTCTGCTCGTCCGGAGAGAGTGCCACGTCATAGAACTGGTCGGAATTCGACCAGTTTCGAAGCATCGTTCCGCTGGCAGGATCGACCTCCATCAGTCCATGAGCCGGGGCTCCCGTCACAAAGACGCTTCCATCGCTTGCCACTGCAACGCCAATGGTGACGATGTCCGACAGGGCATACTCGGTCATTGTCGGGCTGCCGAAGACTCCCTTGTACAGTCGTCCCTCCACCTCCACCCCGAACACTTCGCCAGTGCTCGAAATGGCAACGCCGTAAGCCGACCGACCGACCATGGCCCTGCCGGCAAGAATTCCGCGGAGCTGCCCAAGATCCAGCACGTTTACCGGAACCGTGGAGGAAAGGTTGCCGCTGGTTGCTGTCACCATTCCAGTGCCTTCCTGATCCATTGCCGTCAGGAGACCACTGGGGGAGATGGACACGAGGCTGCCTGGCGCTGCCTCGAAGCTTATGGGAAAGCCCTGCAACGGTTCGCCCACAGCATCCACAACTACGGCGAAAATCTGTAGCGAGCCGGACCGGGGAACGTTGATCTCCATGGGATTGACCCGAACCGCCGTCGGCACGGGAGTCACGGTTATCGTCTTCCCGGTGGAGAACTCACCCGACCTCACAACTATCTGCGCGGTGCCTGCGGGTCCCAGTGAGGTGACCAGTCCGTTGGCGTCTACCTGGGCGATGTCGGTGTAGATCGACTCGAAAGTGAACGTCGCGCCGGGGACATCCTGCCCCAGCACGTCGAGTAGCCGTGGCTCGAGCTGCAAGGTCCCGAGCTGCGGAATCTCACTGGTCGCTGGTCCGAGCGTGATCGAGGTGGATGTCACGCTTACCGTCACCGGCAAGCTGCTCGTCTTGTTGCCGGCCTTGACCGACACGGTCGTGCTGCCTGCGGGGCCTACCGACGTGATCAGGCCGGTATTGCTGACGGTGACTATCGCGGGGTCGGCGCTGCTGAACGTCACGGCCACTCCCGAAAGGAGAGCACCATCAGGATCGAGCACCGAAACGTCGAGCTGCGCGGTCTCCTGCTGCATAAGTGTCACCGGGTTCGGTGACACGACGATGGTGCCCACGTCGATGGTATTGGGCTCCGTTCCGCCGCCACATGACGTGAGGAGCACAAAAAGCAGGACCCCGGCTGCGGAGAGCCGTTGCATGAGGAATTTCCTGTGGAGTGGATTACAGCGAATATGGAGGTTGCAATTACCCGGCGCTAGTGCACAACTCTCGCCGCTATCCTCGGCGTGACCCCCACGAATGGCTGGTCGCTGTTTG
>CAMLHP010000130.1 GCA_946479805.1 uncultured Gemmatimonadota bacterium
CCGTGCTGACACGTTGTGAGGACTTCTTCGCGCGGTTCGGGATCGGGGCGGCGGTATGACACCCGGCAAGATCATCTGCGTGGGTCGCAATTATGCCGCGCACGCCACCGAGCTGGGCAACGCCGTTCCGGAGCGGCCCATGCTGTTCTTCAAGCCGCCCAGCGCGGTGATAGGGCCGGGTGATCCGATCATCCTTCCGGCAGCGTCGCAGCACGTTGAATTCGAGGCGGAGATCGGTGTGGTGGTGGGACGGCAGCTCAGGAGGGCCACGCCGACGGAGGCGGAGGCGGCGATCGGCGGTTTCGCCTGCGTCAACGACGTCACCGCGCGCGACCTCCAGAAGCTCGACGGCCAGTGGGGCAGGGCCAAGGGCTTCGACACCTTCTGTCCAGTGGGGGTTCCGCTACTTCCCGGTGTGGAGTGGCAGTCGCTGGAGATCGTCTCCCGGCTCAATGGTGAGGAGCGCCAGCGGGCGAAGGCGAGCGAGATGGTATTCGGCATTCCCGAACTCCTGGCCTACATCAGCGGCGTGATGACGCTGGAGCCGGGAGACCTTGTCGCCACTGGTACACCGGCCGGCACCGGCCGGCTGAGCGATGGCGACCTCATCGAAGTGGAGATTCCGGGCGTGGGCGTGCTGGCCAACCCGGTGCTGCAGGAGGCAGAGCGATGATCCGGATCAGTGATCGCGTCAACCAGTTGCCCGGCTACCCCCTCGCCGAGATCCCTGCCATCAAGCGGAAGCTGCTGGCGGACGGGGTGGATGTCATCGACATGGGTGCCGGTGATTCGGACTATCCGCCCCCCCAACCGGTGATCGAGGCGCTGCGCGAGGCGCTGGGCGACATTCGCTACCACAAGTACGGCTTCCAGCAGGGACTGCCGGAATTCCGGACCTCCTGCAGCGCCTTCGTGCAGCAGCGGTTTGGCCACAGCTTCGATCCGGTAAGGGAAATTCTCCCGCTCATCGGCTCGAAGGAGGGACTGTCCCACCTGCCGATGGCCGTGTGCAATCCCGGCGACGTCGTGCTGGTGCCGGAGCCGGGATACCAGGCCTATATCGGTGGCGCGCTGCTGTCCGCGTGCGAGCCCAGGATCTGCGGACTCAGGCCCGAGAACGACTTCCTGCTGGACTGGGATTCGATCCCATCCGAGGTGCTCGACCGGACCGGCGTGGTGTACCTCAACTATCCCAACAACCCCACCGCGGCCGTGGCACCGCTGGAGTATCTCGAGAAGTCGGTGGCGCTGTGCCGGAAGCACGGCATCCTGCTGGCATACGACAACGCCTATGCCGACATCACCTT
Organism: uncultured Gemmatimonadota bacterium; assembly: GCA_946479805.1. The sequence continues at coordinate 1,308 of CAMLHP010000130.1, forward strand.
CGACGGCTACAGGGCGCCGAGCATCTTCGACATTCCGGGTGCGCGCGACGTGGCCGTGGAGTTCCTGTCATTGTCCAAGAGCTACGCAATGACCGGGTGGCGGATCGGCTTCGCTGTTGGGGCCGCGCCACTCGTTGGTGCGCTCAAGTCCGTCAAGAGCTACGTGGACACCGGGCCGTTCCTCGCCATCCAGAAGGCGGGCATTGTGGCGCTGGAGCGAAGCGAGGAGTTCGTGGCGCCCATTCGCGCCGAACTGCAGCGGCGACGGGATGCGGGCGTCGAGGCACTTCGGGCTGCAGGGTTCGAGCTGGAGCCGCCCAAGGCGGCGATGTATCTCTGGGTGCCGCTGCCGGCCGGGGTCGCGTCGCAGGACTTCGCCAGCCGCGCGATGCTGGAGGAGGGAACCATCGTGTTGCCCGGTGCCGGTTTCGGCCCCGCGGGCGAGGGCTTCTTCAGGGTGGCGCTTACGGTGAGTCCCGAGCGCCTGGCCGAGGGTGTCGAGCGCCTCGGACGGGTGCTGGCAGGCCACTCTGGAGGGGAGCTTGCGCGCGCCCCTTAGGCTCGAGATGCCGCGCGAGCCGCGAGCCGCCTGGCCCGCGCTTGCGGCAAGCCTCCTGGCGCATGCAGTGCTGCTTGCGGTGGTGGTGAGTTTCGCGCGGGTGCAGATGCTGGTGGTGCAGCCCGAGCCCGAGGTGAGCATGGCGGTGCTGGAGGCAATGCCAGTTGCCGAGGCAGTGCTGGACCAACGGCCCACATCGGCGGCGCGGGCATCGCCGACGCCCACTCCGGGGCCACCCGCGGCCCCCCGGCCTGGTGCGCCACCTGCTTCACGACCGCTAGACGGGTTGGCCGCAGCTCGAGACTCCACAGGCTCCCTGCCCGAAGGAGCCGAGCCGGAAGACGTTGCGACGCTCCCACCCGGGCGAATTGGTGCCGCTCTGGCCAGCGGCAAGCTCTGGATCCGTCCGCTTCCCTTGCCGCCGAGGGAACTCGCGGCCCGGCTCACCGGAACTCCGGGAGAGCTGGCGGACAGCGTGGTGACCCGCGTGATCCAGGCGTTTCTCGATTCGCTGGCCGCCGATCCAGCATCGCGCAACGCGCAGCTTCCGAGCTGGACCACGAACATCGCGGGTGCCAAATTCGGGCTGGATTCGAAGTGGATTCACGTGGCCGGCCTCAAGATTCCGGCAGCGCTGCTGGCGCTCCTGCCCATCCCGTACGGCGGCAACGAGCAGCGAGCCTTCGACAGGTCGGAGTGGCTCTACGAGGACCTTCGTCAGGCATCCCAGCGTGCCAGCAACCTGGCCGAGTTCAAGAAGACCATCAGGGAGATCCGTGAACGAAAACAGGCAGAGCGCGAGTTCGAGCGAAACCAGAGGACGCCGCCGAGTGACGAAGAACCCACCCTGCAGCCACTGGCGCCATGAGACTTCTTGACGACGCCGAGACCATCGTGCTGGTAACCGGCTCTTCGGAGAACGCCCGTGACCGCGAGAGGCCCCTGGCGGAATGGCTCTGCGCCGAGATTGCCAAGCGGGGCGACGGACAGTGGGGAAGGCGCGCGGTAATAACCGGCGATGAGGAGTACTACGCCAGCGACGTGCTGCAGCGGCATCCCACGATCGCCATCGGCGGTCCGGGCGTGAACGCCGTGACCCAGCAGTTCTTTCCCCGCCTGCCGATGCTTTACACCGCGGACGAGCGGGTATGGATCCAGGGCGACTTCGATGCGGAGCAGAAACGGGCCGGACTGTGGGGTGCTGATGCTGCAGGTACCTCGGATGCGGTCAACGCCTTCGTGATTCACGGCTTCCTGGACCGCATGCTGGAGCGGCTCTGGAAGTTCCGGGGCGGTGCGATGGTCTGACGCAGCGCGGCGACGCCGTTAGGCGGTTCCCTCAGCGTCGTCGTTTTCCCCCGCCTCGTTCTCACGCTCGATTATCTCGTCGAACAGCCTGGCCAGGGCCCGATCCACCATCTCGGCAGTCTGGCCCTCGATCACCTTCCGCAGCACGTCGGCCGCCTCGTGGGGCAGGCTGTCGGGGTGGACCCGATCGTGGCTGTACCGGACTATGGTGCCCAGTGGCAGGGTCGCGACCTGGGGTTCGTCGTCGTCGTCGTCGGCATCATCCCCGGTCTCGGCGATGACTTTCTCGTATGCCGAGCTGGGCACGCTCGCGGCCCAGGGCTCTTCGGTTTCGTCCTCGTCGCCTTCCTCGTCTTCGTCGTCCTCCTCGAGGTCCTCTGGCAGCGGAACGATCGCAAACAGCTGGCACTGGAGCCCCGGGGGCGCCTCCCGGGCGAGCAGGACCACCTGCACCGGGTCCTCCAGCAATCCGAAATCGTCGATCTGCTCCCAGGTCTCGGGCGGCAGGACGCAGCGGGCCACCAGCTTCTCGTCACGCCAGGTGGCCATGCACACCATTCCGGAGGGCGTGCGATCGTCATCGATCAGCCCGGCGCGCAGCTGGACCGGGTGCTGGCTCGCCGCGATGGCAACGGGGGAGGCGCCCCCGGGGCGGTTCTCTTGCATGAGGAAGCTTAGTCGCTCGCGGACGCGGGCGGGAGGATGGTGCCGTCGTCGAGTATGCGCGCCGCATTGGGCCCGAAATCCTCGTTCGAGAGCCGCCGAAGCAGTTCGATGGCGCGAGCGGCCGGATCGGGCGCCGGGCCCCTCCGCGGTGCCTGCGCCATCGGCACGAACCGGGCGGAAATGAAGGATCCGTCACCCGCCAGCTGCAGCGAGAGCACGCCGGTAATGCCCAGTTCGCCGCTCACGTTGAAGCCGCGGTAGGTGGCGAAGTTGCCAAGCGAGTAGGCGATGGGCTTGCCGTGGTGGAACTCTATCCCACGCAGCACATGCGGGCCGTGCCCGATCACGGCATCGGCACCCGCGTCGATCACCACCCTGGCCCAGCGCCGCAGTTCTCCTCTCGGTTCCCGGCCCAGAAACTCGGGCCCGTCGGGAACGTGGAGCGCGTCCCTGCCTTCGTCGCCGCCATGAAATGTCACTATGACGATGTCCGCGAGCTGTCGCACCGAGTCCACCACCAGCCCGCTCCGGTCGAGTTCCAGCAGGTTGTAGGCCGACGGATAGGTCGAGAAGCCCACCAGCGCCACAACGCTGGCGCTGTCGCCCCGGACCAGGGTGTCGATGGCGATACTGCCCACAAGGCCGTATGGCTCTACCCCTGATGCACGCACGGCTTCAACGGTGCTCGCCCGACCGGCAGGGCCGAGGTCCCCTGAATGGTTGTTGGCCAGGTTGACATGGGTGAAGCCGGCGTCGGCCAGCCGGGGCGCTAGCCAGGATGGAGTGCGGAACGAGTAGCAGTTGGGGATTTCCTCGACTCGACCGCCGCGGCGACGGATGCACTTCTCGGAGATGCCGGTGTCCGCGAACACGCCCTCGAGATTTCCCACCACCAGATCCCCGGTCAGGTGGGGCTTCGCAGCGCGCAGCACGCCCCGCCCGCTGTCGGGCGGGATGCCGCCTGGGAGGGTGCTGGTGCCGAGGTTGATGTCGCCGGTGAAGGCGAGCGAGACGCTCGACACCAGCGGTGCTGGTTGGGGCTCTGGCGCGGGCAAGTCGGGCAGGACGTCGGGTTCTTCCACCACCACCGGCGGCGGCGGCGGCAGTGCCGGAACCGGGGCAGGCACTGGCGAGGGTCCCGGCGTGGAGGGCGGGCTGCCGCTGGCGCATGCGGTGGCCAGCCACAGCGCGACGACAGGAAGCGCCGCCCGCATCGTCACCCCTGCAGCTCCGGCTGGGCCGCTCCCTGGCGAAGCCGGTCCAGCGCGGCGCTCCGTCCCACGAGCACCAGCAGCTCGTTGACCGGCTCGGACACGGTGCCGCCTGTCAGCACCACCCGAATTGGCTGCAGTGCGTCACCCAGCTTGGCACCGGCGGCCTCCGCGCTGGATGTGAGCGCCGAGAGAATTGCATCGGAAGTCCATTGCTCAGCAGGGAGGCCCTCAAGCGTGGCCACCGCGCGATCGAGATGCGCCGCGAAGGCGGGCCCCAGCTTCCTTCGGAGTGCCACGCCGCGAGCATCGGGTTCGCCACGAGGACCTTCCAGCCGAACGGCCACCTGTTCAGCCAGCTGCAGGATGGTGCGGGAGCGGGCCTTCACGCCATCGACTATCGGCTCGAGCGCGCGCCCTGCCGGATCTACTCCCAGGATGGCGAGCTGGCGCTTCACCGCGGGCAGCAGCTCGGATGCCGGCGTGGCGGACAGGTACTGTCCGTTCATCCACTCCAGCTTGGCGGTATCGAACACTGCCGGCTTGCTCTGGATCCCCTCGAGCGAGAAGAGCTCGATCATCTCCGCTTCGGGCAGGATCTCGCGGTCGCCGCCGGGGGACCAGCCCAGCAGCGCCAGGAAGTTGCGCATGGCGGCGGGGAAGATGCCCTGGTCCTGGTAGTCGCCGACGGCGGTGGCGCC
>CAMLHP010000131.1 GCA_946479805.1 uncultured Gemmatimonadota bacterium
CTCGACGTACTCCTCGGCGCTGAACCGCTTGTGGCGGCCGCACTCGGGGCAGACGCTGAGCGCCTTCTCGAACTTTTCGCGAAGGTCCACGTGCCCGCACTGCTCGCACTTCTCCCAGGCGTCGGGTGGAATCTCGAGGCGTTCGCGCTGGGAGGCGCGGGGCTTCTTCTCCTTCTTGAACCAGGCCATCCGGTAAATCTCGCAGGCTCAGGGGCATGGCGCCAGAGGTCACGAGTCGCAAGTCGCAAGACGCGACACCCGGATCCCAAGCGGCAAGGCATCTCGTGACTCGTAGCTCGCGACTCGTGACTCGCGACTCGGTGCTCAGATATCGGTGTAGCCTGCCAGCCTGGCGTCCCACGATGCGCGGAGGGCCAGCCCCAGGCAGATGGAGCAGATGATGAAGAATGACCCGCCATAGGAGAAGAACGGCAGCGGAATGCCGGTGATGGGCATGAGGTTGACCGTCATGCCCACGTTCTCGAAGACGTGGGTGATCCACAGCCCCAGTATCCCGAACACCACCAGGCTGCTGAACGGGTCGGCCGCCCGGCGCGCTACCCGCACGAGGATAAGGAACAGCGTCAGGAAGAGCAGCAGTGCCAGCAGCACGCCGACGAAGCCGAGTTCCTCTCCCACGACCGAGAAGACGAAGTCGGTGTGCTGTTCCGGCAGGAATGCGAGCCGCTTCTGGGGGCCATCGGTGTAGCCGGCCCCGAACCACCCTCCCGAGCCGATGGCGGTCTTGGACTGGATGAGGTGATATCCTGCGCCGCGGGGATCCGCCTCCGGGTTGAGGAACGAGATCAGCCGGTTCTGCTGGTACGACGCCAGCCGGTTCCAAAGCACCAGCGCTCCGACACCAGTGGCGAAGTTGAGCCCCACCACCGCGACCGATTCCCAGATGTACGGCCGCCACACCAGCATCAGCACCACCACGAGGACGATCCATACAAGCCACGACCACGTGGTGGCCGCGGCTATCAGGCTAACCGCCGGCGACACAACCATGAACAGCAGCCGGGGCCTGACCCCCGCCCAGTACAGCATCGCGAAGAAGATGCCGATGAACACGAGGGCGCTGCCGAGGTCGGGCTGTGCCATTACCAGCAGGAAGGGGATGCCGATGATCATCCCTGAAGGCCATAGGTCGCGCAGTGTCCTGGGAGGTTCCTTCAGGGACGAGAGATGCCGCGCCAGCATCAGCACCGTCACCAGCTTGGCAAATTCCGCCGGCTGGCCGATGCGCATCCCTCCGACGGCGAGCCAGCTCTTGGTGCCGGCCGCGGTGCCGGCGCCGGTGCCGATGAACAACACCGCGACCAGCAGGAGCATGCCCAGCACATATGCCGCCGGGGCCATCCACTCGATGAAGCGGAACGAAGTCTTGAACGCAGCAAAGCCGGCCACCAGCCCCACCCCGATCCACACGAACTGCCGCATCCAGACGCCCTCGGCGTTGGTGACGACATCAGTCTGCCCGGCGCTGTAGAGGATCAGCATGCCGTAGGCGATGAGCAGGAGCGCCACGCCGAGCAGCGCCCGGTCCAGGCGTCCTGGGGTCATCGCGGCGGCTCGGGCTGGATCGGGCTCGAGTCGGGAGTAGCCGGTGGAATCGGCCGGGGACCGGAGTCGGTGGTCTCGATGGCGCGGGGCGCACTGTCACGCACCACGGGCGTGAGCGGAAGGTAGGGCCTGACGCCGGACGTGTCCGGCCCAAGCACATAGCGTGAGAGCGCCTGGGCCACATAGGGCGCCACCCACGAGCCGTGCTCGGCGGCTTCCATTATGGAGCCGATCACCAGAACGGGATGATCCGCCGGCGCAAAGCCGATGAACCAGCCGTGGTCCGCACCATGTGCGTTCTGGGCGGTGCCGGTCTTCCCGCCCATGCTCAGTGCGCGCTGGCGCGAGGCGGCCGCGGTGCCAGCCTGGACCACTTCAATGAGCGAGTGGCGGAGCCCCACCAGCTGCTCCTCGTCCAGGCCCAGGTCGTGCCTCGTGGCGTCACGCTGCGCCACCACAAAGGGTGCCACTTCGACGCCGTCACCCGCCATGGCAGCATAGAATTGCACCATGTTCATCAACGTCTGGGTGTTCTCACCCTGGCCGATGGAGAAGTTGAGCGTGGTCGCAGGAGCGCTCCAGTTGCGCGGACCGTAGCGGTCGTCGAAGTACTCCAGCGTACCGGGGTAGAACGACGCCCACTCGCTCGGCAGGTCCACTCCGCTCCTGCCGGAGAATCCCATGGTGACGCCGTCTTCCAGCATGTTGGCCAGGCCGATCCGGAGTCCCAGCTGGTAGAAGTAGACATCGCAGCTCTGCGCCACCGCGCCGACCAGGTCGAGGCTCCCGTGCCCTTCCTTCTTCCAGCAGCGGAAGTAGCGGTTGCCCAGCTGGTAGCCGCCAGTGCAGGCCAGCGGCATCCGAGTGCGCATGCCCACCAGGCCTCGCTTGAGCCCCATCGCGGCGGTGGCCAGCTTGAACGGCGACGCCGGCGGGTAGCCACCGTTGATGGCGCGATTGAGTAGCGGCTTGTCCGGATCGTCGTTGAGCGCGCGCCACTCGCGCGAGGAGATGCCGCCCACGAAAAGGTTGGGATCGTAGGAGGGAGCGGAGTAGAGCGCGCGAATCTCGCCCTTAGGGGTCATGGCGATCATCGCACCGCGAACACCCGGAGGCCAGATGCTGTCGATGAACCGCTGCAGGTCGAGGTCTATCGTGGTCTGGAGCGGCGCTCCCTGTACCGGAGGCAGCCTGCCGGTCGGGACATCATCCCTCACCAGCCGCCCCCGGGCGTTCACTTCGACATACCGGACGCCGGTCTCGCCTCGAACAACGCTGTCGTAGGAGCGCTCGAGTCCCGCCTTCCCCACTATGGAGCCAGCCACCGCACCGGGGTAGCGTTCCTCATCGAGGTCGCGCTCGTTGACCTCGCCCACATACCCAACGAGGTGCGCCACTGCCCTGCCCTGGGGATAGAAACGCTTCGGTTCCGACTGGATGATGAGGCCCGGCAGCACCGGCCGATGTTCCTCGACTCGGGACATCGTGGCGAAGGACGCGTCACCCAGCACCAGCACCGGCTGGTACCGCGCCGTGCCCCAGCGGTCGGCGATGTCCTCCCGATCGGCGCTATCGATGGGAACCACGGCGGAGAAACGCTCCAGCACTGCGCGCAAGCTGTCGCGCGAGGGGGCGAACAGCTTGATGGCAAACCCCGGCAGGTTCTCGGCGATGACCTCGCCCTTGCGGTCGAGGATCGGCCCGCGGGGCGGCTCAAGCGGTATCGGACGGAGGCGATTTGTCTCGGCGCGAAGCTGGTAACGGTCGTGCTGCAGGATCTGGGTCCGGAAGAACGCCCCGATGAGCACAAGGAACACGAACGACAGCAGGAACCGCGCGGCCGTCGCCCTCTGGCGCAACTGGTAGGAATCGAAGCCGCTCATGCTATGCCTCGAGCCGGACGCCCATCCATTCGCGCACCACGAAGATGACGACCACTCCGGCAATGGCGGTCGTCAGCCCCTGCAGCAGCCCGCCGACGAGGGCCTCATACTGCACTGCGCCTCGTCCAAGGCCGCCCAGCAGGGCGACGAGCACGTTGCGGACCCAGCACGCCCCCAGGAAAAGGCCCAGGTGCACCAGATAGTTCTCCCCGAAGAATACCACGCGCGACCACGCCGCCAGGTAGCCCACTACGGCGTGGGCCAGCATACCGGCACCGATATTCACCGGCGTGAGTGCGTCCGACACCAGCCCCACCACCAGGCCCGCCAGCGCGGCGACTCCCGGCCGGCTCACCATGGCGATGACCAGCAGCAGGATGAGCAGGAAGTCGGGCGCAAACCGGGTGTCCCACAACCTGGGCCGGACATAGAACTGCAGCAGGATGAGCAGCGCAGACACTATCGCAAGGCTCAGCCGGCTTCCGCGCGGAAGCATCATGGCGCCGCCTCCACCGCCCCTTCGGCCCCGCGTGCGGCGCGAGCTGCCGAGTCGCGAATCCACGCCTTCACCGAGTCTGCGATCCTCACGCGGCGGGTGCTGTCGCCCCGTGCCACCTCCGCGAGCGAATCCTCGCGAACTGCGGCCAGGATCGAATCAGCAGGGAATGCCTGCTCCAGAATGCTGTCCGCCCCGGTGAGGATCATCACGTGCGCCGCCACGCCGGGGCGCGCGGCGGGTTCCAGCCCGTACACCCGTTCCCAGCCCTGTTGCTCGCGGGCCACCCCTCGCACGGTCCCGACAGGGATGCCCTTGGGATAGACGCCGCCCAGCCCGGACGACAGCACCAGCGTGCCGGGCACGAGGGTGTCGCGGTAGCTCGCCGCACGGAACTCGAGTCCCGCCTCGCTGGAGGTGGTGGCGAGCGACGGCGCCACCACGCCCGCGACCCGGCCGTCCTCGGTGAAGGCACTGACCCGGAAGTCAGGATGGGCCCAGGTCATCACGGCGGATGACCCCGGCCCGACGTTGGCCACGGCGCCGATGAGCCCTTCCGGCGCGACCACCGGCTGGAACGGCGCGATCCCGCGCGCGCTGCCCGCATTGACCAGCAGCATCCTGCCATCGCTGGCCTGGCTCTGGTGCAGCACTTCGGCGGCAACGAATCCCGCCGGCAGTCGCGTCGACAGGGTCAGCAGCTGGCGGAGCCGGGCATTCTCCGCCCGAAGCACCGGGAGGCCCTGCGCCGCGAGCGCGGCGGTATCGCGCTCGGCCGACACTTCCTGAAAGCGGGAGCGGCTGGTGCGGCCCAGCTCGGCCTCGGTCTGGAGCCACACGAGAGGAGCAAGAACGGTTGAACGGAGCGCGCCGGCCACACTCTGGCCGGCGCTGTCAGGGAGCAAGAGCATGAGGAGGGAGACGGCGATGCACCCGAGGAGCATCACCGTGTCGCGCCGGGAATCCGAGTGATCCGACGCTCGCAGCATCACTCAGACCTGGAGAACGCTCTTGTACTTCTCGTAGTCGTCAAGGATGTGGCCGGTGCCGCGGACGACACAGGTGAGCGGATCATCGTCCACGTGAATCGGCAGCCCGGTCTCCTGGGCCAGCAGGATGTCGAGGCCCCGGATCAGCGCCCCGCCGCCGGTCATCACGATGCCGCGATCGACGATGTCGCTCGCCAGCTCGGGCGGCGTGATCTCCAGGGCGCGTCGCACGGCATCGACTATCTGCTGCACCGGCTCCTGCACCGCCTCGCGAATCTCGGACGAATGCACCCGCACCGTCTTGGGGATGCCGGACACGAGGTCGCGCCCCTTCACTTCCATCTCGCGCTCGTCGCCGGTGGGAGCAGCCGAGCCGATCTTTATCTTGATCTGCTCGGCGGTCGACTCTCCCACCAGCAGGTTGTAGTTCTTGCGCATGAACTGGACGATGGCCTGGTCCAGCTCGTCGCCGCCCACCCGGATCGAAGTGTCGGACACGATGCCGCTGAGGGCGATGACCGCAATCTCGGTGGTGCCGCCACCGATATCGATGACCATGTTGCCCGTGGGCGTCTCCACCGGGAGCCGCACGCCGATCGCCGCCGCCATCGGCTCCGCCACCATCAGCACCTGCTTGGCTCCCGCGGTCTCGGCCGAATCGCGCACCGCACGCCGCTCCACTTCGGTGATGCCCGACGGTACGCACACTATGACTTTGGGCTTCACCCGGAAGAAGTGCTTGTCGATGATGGTCTTGAGGAAGTAGCGCAGCATCTTCTCGGTGACGTCGAAGTCGGCGAT
>CAMLHP010000132.1 GCA_946479805.1 uncultured Gemmatimonadota bacterium
AGACCTACAAGAACTCGCTGGGGCGCTCCCGCCTGATGGAACTGGGCGCCGAGGCTGCCGCCGACATGCAGGACAGCGGTGCCGAACAGTTCCTGCTGACCGAAGTCCTCATGCAGGAGGCGGTGGACAAGCTCATCACCCGGCGTCTCAAGCTGCCTACCTTCAGCCGCTGGAAGCAGACATTCGCCAACATGCGGAAGGCCCAGCGCGAGCCGACCCGCTGGGGCCTCGAGCCCGATAGCGCGCTCGCCGCGCTGCTGCCCCGAATCGAACCCGAGGACATCGTGGTGGTGGTGGGACCGGGCGCGGAGCCTGCGGCCTACCTGCTGGCGGCGCATGATGCCAGCGTCACGTTCATCGCGTCCGACCTCGGCGCGGTCGAACGGGTCGAGTCCGGCTTCGCCAACGAGGCGCTCGCGGCCACCGCCGAGTGTTTCTTCGTCCAGCCGGGTTGCTGGCTGCCGGATTTCGGCGGACCGCTGGACCTGGCGGTGCTGGATGCCGGCTCGCTGGGTGAGGTCGAGCCCACGATCCGGGCACGGTTCGTCAACGAGCTCCAGCAGCGCACTGGCGGCGGCGGGGTGCACGTGCTTCTGCCCGGCAACTCCGGCCTGGCGCCGGAGGCGCTGGTGTCGATGTACGATGGCTGGTCAGTGGACCAGGTGGCGCGGACCCGCCGGCGGGGCTCCGCCCGGCGCTCCACCGGGGTTGTACTCACCTGCCCCGGAGAGGAACCATCCTCCGAAGCGGCGGAATCCTGACGCCGCAGCGGCTGGGACTCGGCGCCCTGGTTGCCCTGGCGCTTGGCTGGTGCGTCGCCGCGCTGATGCTGCCCACCCACGGAGATCAATCGGCCTACAACTGGATCGCCCGCACCATCGCCGAAGGCGGGATGCCCTTCGTCGATGCCTGGGATGTGAAGGGTCCCGCCACGGTACTGCCGTTCCTGCTCAGCACCACTCTCTTCGGAAGCGCGACGTGGGGAATCCGGGTCTTCGACGTGGTCCTGGTGCTCGCCACCTCATTGGCCCTTTACCGCGCAGTCCAACCCTGGGCCGGGCGCACCGCGGCATTGCTGGGCGGCGTGCTCTGGATCCTCGCCTATGGCGCGCTGGGGTTCTTCAACTCCGCCCAGCCGGATGGCTGGGTCGGGATGGGCGTCATGCTGGCGGCGGCCCCGGGACTCAGGCGCGACAGGGAGCCGGGACTGGCCGCCCCGCTGGCGCTTGCGACGGTTTGCGGCCTGTCCGCGATGGTCAAGCCGTTCCACCTGCTTTACATCGTGCCGGCCTGCATGATGGCGTGGCGAGCGCGTTCGTCCCTGGCTCCCGCCATGCGGCTGGCGCTGACGCTGGTGGCCGCGCTGGTGCCGGTTGCGCTGATTGCCGTCTGGCTGGCCAGCGGAGGCGCGCTGGGTGCCGCGATCGACGGCTACCTCGGTTTCAACCTCGCCAAGAACAGCGGCGGGCTCGTCTCCCTCGTTCTGTACAATCTTTCCTACGGACTGCTGCGGGAGCCGACCGCGTTGCTGCTTGGCGTGCTGGCCGCTGCGGGCCTCGCAACGCTCCACTCGCGCCACTCACCTGCCCGGCATCAGTTGCTCCTGCTGGCAGTGCTCATCGCCGTCGGGCTCTTCACGTCGCTGATTCAGCGACCCTGGTACTCCAGCCGGATGCTGCCGATGCTGCCGCCGCTGGTGTTGGCGGCAGCGCTCGGACTGGGCGGGCTGTTTGAGGAGCGCCAGCCCGGGCCGGAGACCTCGCGGCAGCCTCTGCTTCACGCAGTGCTGGCCGCGGCTCTTGCCCTGGCCCTTCTGGTGGTGGTCCGCGAGCCGCTGGCTGACACGGTGCGGGCAGCGCGAGTGGCACTGGGGCTGAGATCGCTCGAGTCCTACGAGCAGAATTACAGCTTCCACAACGCCACCGCCGCCGATGTCCGCGCAATGGCGCGGACCCTTGCCGAGCGGACCGCGCCGGGCGACGCAGGATTCGCCTGGCGCCATGTGGGCGTCATGCTCATCGCCCGGCGGCCCGCCGCATCCCGGCTGCTCCTGCCGGTGACGCTGTGGGACGACTCGCCCGAGCCCTGGCGGAGCGAGTTCGCCGCCGAGATCGACAGCGTGCTCATGAACGGCCCCTCGTGGCTCCTGCTGGAAGCACCTTCGCCCCGCGACACCGCCATGGCCGACCTCGAGCCGCTCAGATTCCTGCCGGGCACCGCCGCCAGACTCAGGGACCGCTACACCCTCGCGGCAGTGGAGGGCCCGCTCAGACTCTTCCTGCAACGCTGAACTGCCACTCTCGAGCAAGTCGCCAGGCGACCGGGGTCCTGCCGGAGGACTGTCCCGCTTGTCCGGAGGCAGGACCCCCGGTGGGCTGGCGACGAGGAATGGCTGCTGGACAGCAAGCTTCTATGCCGGAGCGGCAGCCGGTATCTTTCGCGGTCCCTCTTTACCCTCCGACCCGCCTAAATGCGAGCACTCGTCAAGACCGCGCCCGGACCGGGCATGCAGGTACAGGATGTCCCCAAGCCCACCATTGGCGACGCCGATGTGCTGATTCGCGTGCTGTACGCAGGCGTGTGCGGCACCGACCTTCACATCTGGGAATGGGACTCCTGGGCCAGCGCCCGGCTCAAGCCGCCGGTGGTAATAGGCCACGAGTTCTCGGGCGAGGTTGTCGCGCTGGGCGCAGATGCAGCCGCTGCCGGGCTGCTCAACGTGGGCGACCTGGTGACCGCGGAGGGCCATGTCGTCTGCGGCCACTGCCTCCAGTGCCGCCTGGGCGAGGCGCATCTCTGCCGCCGCACCCAGATTATCGGCGTGGACCGGGACGGCGCGTTCGCCGAGTTCATCTCGATGCCCGCCTCCAACGTGATGAAGCTCGACGGAATCCCCACCGAGGTGGGTGCCATCATGGACCCGACCGGCAACGCGGTGCACACCGTGCTCGAGGGTCGCATGGTGGCAGGCAGCCGGGTGCTGGTCATCGGCTGCGGACCCATTGGCTGCTTTGCGGTTGGTGCCGCGCGCGCGGCCGGGGCCTCGCTGGTAATTGCCAGCGACCTCAACCCTCGGCGCCTGGAGCTGGCGAGCGCCATGGGCGCGCATGTGGCGCTGGATGCCGCGAAGGATGACGTGGTGGCACGGGTGAGGGAACTCACCGATGATGACGGCGCCGACCTCGTTTGCGAGATGAGCGGCCATCCGGCAGGACATGCGACGGCGTTCGCGGCTGCGCGCCTGGGAGGGCGCATCAACCTGCTGGGCACCCCCAGCCGGACCACCGAAGTCGATTTCGCCCGCGACGTCATCTTCAAGGGGCTGACGCTCTACGGAGTGACCGGCCGGCGGATGTACGACACGTGGGACGTGATGCGCCGCTTCATCCGCTCCGGCCAGCTGGATCCCCGCCCAGTCATCACCCACCGCTTTCCCATGGACCGGATTGCCGATGCCATCGAGGTTATCAAGCACGGCGAGGCCGGCAAGGTGATCCTGGAGATCGGCGGATGACACCACCGGCGCCGCCGCTCAAGCTCGGCGTGCTCACCGATGGCGACGAGATTCCCGACTGGCTCGCCGATTCGCTGCGCGAGGTCACCGAGCGGGGCATAGGACACATTGAACTGGTGATTCAGCGGGTGGATCCCTCGAGCCACCGAGCCGCCGAGCCGTCGAGCCGTCGAGCCGCCGAGCCGCCGAGCCGACTCTCCAGCTGGTGGCGCAACCGGTCTCAGCTGGCCTTCGCTCTGGCGCGGCGGCTGGACGGGAAACGTGGCAGCATGCCGGCGCCGAGGTCGCTCCGGTCGCTCGCGCCCGACGCGCGCTTGATGAAGGTGACGCCCTTGACCGGCCGCTTCACCGACACTTTCGGCGCGGAGGACGTCGCGGCGGTGCGGGCAGCGAGGCTCGACGTGATCGTTCGCGCCGGGTTCCGCATCCTCAAGGGCGAGATTCTCGACGCCGCGCGACTCGGCGTCTGGTCTTTTCACCACGGCGACAACCGCACCAACCGGGGCGGACCGCCGGGAGTGTGGGAGGTGCTGGAGAACCGCGACGTCACCGGCGTGACGCTCCAGCGGATCACCGCCGAGCTCGACGGAGGCGAAGTGCTCGCCCGCTCGGTGGGCAGGACCGAGCGTTTCTCGTTCGCGCGGAACGTCGCCGCGCTCTATCCCAGGTCGGGCCGGATGCTGACCCGCTCGCTCGAGCGGGCCTGGAGCGGGCGTTCACCAGTGCAGGCCAGTGGCGACCACGGCCCCGCCGAGGCGTATCACCACCGGCTCTACCGCCAGCCGCGCAACGGGGAGCTGCTGAGCCACGGCACGCGGCTGGCCGGCGCGTGGCTCCGGCAGCGTACCCGCTGGCGAGGGCGGGAGGCGTCGTGGTCCCTGGCGTGGCACTTCGCGCCCGGCAGGGAAGGCGCGGAGCCGCACGCAGTGCTGCATCGCTATCGCGAGATCATCCCCCCGGCGGACCGCTTCGAGGCCGACCCCTTTGTGGTGCGAGACGGTGAACGGTGGTGGATGTTCTACGAGGAGTTTCCCTGGGCCACCCGGAGGGGCCGGATCGCCGTGCGGGAGGTGAGCCACCGGGGGCCGGTGGCCGAAGCGAGGGTGGTGCTGGACCTGCCGACCCACCTCTCATATCCGTTTGTCTTTCGCCATGAGGGTGAGTGGTACCTCATGCCGGAGTCCAACCAGTCGAAGAGGCTGGAGCTGTATCGCGCAGTGGAGTTCCCCTGGAGATGGGAATCGCATGCAACGCTGCTCGATCCCTTCGACGGCGTGGACGCCACCCTGCACCGCCACACTGACGGGCGCTGGTACCTCTTCGCCAACCTGGGCGAGCCCGGGATTTCGTACGACGAGGAGCTGCACCTGTTCGTCGCCGACTCGCCCTTCGGTCCGTTCGCGGCCCACCCCGAAAACCCGGTGGTGGCCGACGTGCGCCGTGCCCGCATGGCAGGGAGGCTGTTCGAGAGCGGGGGAGAACTCGTCCGCCCGGCACAGCGATGCGCCCCCCTCTACGGCGCGGGGCTTGTGCTGCACGTTGTCGAGGAGCTGTCGCCAGTGACCTATCGCGAGCGGGTGGTGCAGGAACTGTCTCCTGCCTGGGACCAGTCCCTGGTCGGAGTCCACACCATCAACGCCGAAGACGGCCTTTCAGTGATCGACCTCCAGCGCGCCATTCGCATCCCGTCCTGATCCCGGAACTTCACATGTCCGTTGCCGCCAATTCCCCAGCACTCGAAGCCAGACTCGCCGCCGATCTCGACAAGTTTCGCGAGGAGGGCGTGTACAAGCGGCTCAATTACCTCACCGGGCCGCAGGCTGCGCGGGTCACGATGGAGGGCCGCGGGGAGGTCATCATTCTCTCCTCCAACAACTATGTCGGGCTCAGCAACGATCCTGCGGTGGTAGCGGCCGGCAAGGCGGCCCTCGACAAGTATGGCGCGGGCACCGCGTCTGTCCGCTTCATCTGCGGGACCTTCGACATCCATCGCGAGCTCGAGGCGGCGCTGGCCCGGTTCGTCGGCACCGGGGCGAGCCTCAGTTTCGTGAGCTGCTGGAATGCGAACGAAGCAGTGCCGGGAACGCTGCTCACCGCCGACGACATCATCATCAGCGACCAGCTCAATCACGCGTCGATCATCGACGGCCTCAGGCTGGCCAAGTCGATCACCAAGTGCCAGACCGCGGTGTATCGCCA
>CAMLHP010000133.1 GCA_946479805.1 uncultured Gemmatimonadota bacterium
GCTGTAGACGTAGTAGAGCGGCTTGATGCCGAGACGGTCGCGGGCGATGAAAAGGCTCCGGCTGTCGCGGTCCCAGATGGCGAACGCGAACATTCCGCGAAGGTGCTCCGGAGTCTGCTTGCCGTGGCGCTGGTACAGGTGCAGCAGTGTCTCGGTGTCGCAGTGGGTGCGGTACTCCACACCCTCCCCCTGCAGCTGGGGCATCAGCGCGGGGTGGTTGTAGACCTCGCCGTTGTACACCACCGTGAAGCGGCCGTCGGAACTCGACATCGGCTGGGCGCCATGCGCCACGTCCACGATGCTGAGCCGGCGGTGCCCCAGGCCGATGCCGTCCTCGAGGAAGAGCCCGGCGCCGTCAGGACCGCGATGCACCATCTCGTCGCGCATACGCTCCAGCACGGCGCGATCGAGCCGTCGGCCGGAGCCGGCGGGAACAGCGATGCCGCAAATGCCACACATCAGTCGGTGATCGCTCCGTCCGCTAGTGTCCGTCCGTTGACCAGCACGTCCTCACCCCGCACGATCACCTCCGCCGAGGCTCCGCCGCGCCGGATGCGGAGGTGGGCCTCGCCATCGGCGACTGACCCCTGTACTTGTACTTCACTCACTCCCCCGGCGTGGAGCACGCAGGCCAGGACCCCTCTACGGGGACGAATGTCGACCGCCGGTACCGGGACTTTCCTGCCATACACCGGCGAGTGCCAGCTCTCGCGCCTGCTCACGCTGGCCGCGCTGTTGGCGGTGCGCAGTGTCGCCACCGCCCCGGACGGCCCCGTCCATTCAGCTCCGCCGTCCAGCATTCGCAGGGCGAGGCCCGGAGCTGCCGGGAAATGGGCCGTGAACACACCCACGCCCGGCACCGCATCAACCATCACCCATGCACGAAGCCCTGGGAGCCACACGATGGTCCGCCGGTGGCGCAGCCCTTCCGCCCGGCCGGCAAAACCCGCTACCGATCCCGCCACCATTCCCGCTTCAGCGTCGAGCACAAATCGCTCCAGCGTGGCATCTGCCCGGCGGATCCAGCGGAACGGCGCCCCCGGTTCGGCAGCGGCGTGCCCATCGATGGTGATGGTCGCGTGCCGGTTGCCGCCCCGAAATGCGTTGCGCTCGCCGTCGCGGTCCAGGTAGCTGAACGTCCCTCCGTCCATCACTAGCGGCGTGCCTCCCACCGCCCATTCGAAGGAAAGCGCGTCACAGTGCGAATGCCCCGCCGACAGACCACCCTGCGGTCCCGCCTCGAAAAGAAGCCAGTCCCCGACAGCGCTGTCGCGGAAGACAGCGTACCCACCGGCCCGGAACACCGACCCACTCCGTGCTACCCCTTCTACCTCTTCTACCTCTTCTACCTCTTCTACCTCTTCTACCTCGTCTACCCCTTCTACCTCTTCCACCCCTTCTATCTCTCCCGTTCCCAGCAGCCATCCCAGTTCTGGCGCGCTGCCGGGGGAGCAATATTCAGGCCTCCCAAGCACCCTTGCGCCGAGCGCCAAGGTATCACGGAAATCGTTGGCATTCCGTGACTTGAGCCACACCAGCCGGCCCCCGTCCTCGTCGCCCACGAGGGGCCAGGTGTGGTCCGGCCGCCGGATCGCCACAAGGTAGTCGAGCAGGTTTCCCAGCAGGGGCTCCAGCCACGCGGGCCGAGCCTCTCCCGCAGCGTCGTGCAGCAGCGCGAGATGAAGGTAGAAATCGGTAGTGTAGCGGTGGTAGTAGGTCGCCTGTTCGAAGTAGACCCCGTCGGGCAGCACCTGCCGGTGGCGCTCCGAGTCGAGAATCGCGATGCCCTTCCTGCGCCAGCGCGCGGCATCGCGGACGCATGGCAGACCCTGGCCCAGGTACGCCAGCCCCAGCGCCTCGCCCGTGAGATGGGTGTTGGGACTGAACCACGTGGAAAGATTCCGCTCGATGTGGCGGCCGTGGCGGTGCAGCATCCCCACCATGCGACGGACCAGCATGGGATCCAGCTGGTCTCCCGCCAGAGCGAGGACCCAGATCCACGAAATGGAGCGGAATGCCACTTCCAGGCTGCTGGTCCAGTTCATCCCCTGACCGGGCGGATTCTGGTCCATCCAGGAGGAGAGGTAGCCGGCGGCTGCATCGATGTACCGTCGCTCACCCGTGAGCAGAGCCGCCTGCGCCAGCGTCACCAGGAACTGATGCCGGTTGAGTTCCCAGGTGACCTTGTGGTCGCCCACAATATCGGCGTCCAGATACGGAACCCGGCTCCAGTGCTCCATGGGCGCACGCAGGCCAGACACAGGATCGAGTTGCCACTCGACCGGCGTACCAAATTCGAGACCCTCATACCCCAGCAGCGAAAAGCTTCCCGCCGCTACTCGATCCGCCCGCTCCAGAATCTCGGCGGCCTCCTCAGCCATGGACTCTCGGATCATCACCACAGCAGCAGCGGGATCATTCAGCCCCGGCAGGACCCGCCTGGCCGAGGCAGCCACCTGGCCGGGATCGAGGTCATCAATGCTGGTGCCGGACACCAGGAGTGAGCGCCAGTCTCGGCCGGCAGGTTCGCGAAGCGTGCGATCGAGCCCCGCTCTCTCGCGTGCCAGGCGCAGCAACGAGAGCGACCTGCCAGTGAGCTCGCGCAGGCTCCGGCCCCGCAGGGACCCGATCATCGCGCCAGCTCCCGGTAGACGGACAGCACCTGATCCAGGTCGTCCCCGGCATCAGCCTGCGCCGAAGCCGGCCGATCGCCTCCCAGCGCCTGGCGGACAGCATCCACCAGCCCCGCCACCGATCCCACCTGGACGAGAAAGCAGCCATCCGGGCGCATGCCGGTATCGGTCGCGACCACAGGAGTGCCGAGGGCCAGCGCTTCACGGACGCTGATCGAGTCGCCGTCATAGCGGGTGGTGCGGAGCAGCGCACCCGCCCTGAGCAGTAACGCCAGCGTCTGCCCATGCGCGACATCCCCGGCAACGAGGATGTGTTCAGCCGAGGCGGAACTGGCAGCCACCATGCGTATGGAGTCCTCCTGTGAACCGCTTCCAAGCACCAGCAGCCCCGCGCGGGGATGGCTGACCCGTATGGAAGGCAGCGCCTCAACCTGCAGCGGAATGTCATACTCCGGCTCGAGCAGGTTCACCGAGACCAGCAGCGGGTCGTGAGCCTGCCGGAATGATTCCAGCCGCGGCTCCAGGGCTTCGCGTTCCGCCGCTGCCCGGTCGGGGTGAGCGTGCGGCCGGATGACCCTGATACGATCGGGGGCGCATCCGAAGCGCAGGAAAAGCTGCTCGAGTTCGCGATTGACGACGATTATCCGGTCGAATCGCCGCAGGACCGCTCCCCTGAGGGTGCGCCGAGATGCGGATTGACCGGCGGGAGATGACGGATATCCGCCTGAGTGGAAGGTCAGCACGCTGCGGCGCCCCGGCAGCGACGTGCAGGCTGCCGCCAGCGCCAGCAGCCGGCCCGACAAGTGACCGCCGAGATGCAGGTGGATGACATCGGCGGGCAGGAAGACCAGTGACCGAAGCAGCGCCGCGGCGGAGCGGGGATAGTGAACCCCTGGCGCTCCGCTCTCGGCAGCGCTGGTGATGTTCACCACCTCATTTGGAATGCCGGCGTCATCCATGCGGCGGCGCAATGCCACCAGGTGGGTCTGGACACCGCCGAACGGAGGCGGCCAGGGCCCCAGCTGCACCACCCGCATCAGGAACCGGTCACGCCGCGCCAGTCGATCCGCTTCGGGTTCCCGCCGTCGCGGCAGGAGTCCATGAGGCGAAGGCATGCCACCGTGGCGCGGGCACCGTCTTCGACGCTGGTGGCCGCCGGCCTGCCGGTACGGATCGCCTCCACGAAGTCGCGCATCTGGGCGTCGTATCCCTTCTCCGCAAACCAGCGCTTCGAGGTGCGCCGCAGCGCGCCCGCCACGGTGGCGGACTTGAAGTCCTCGGTCGCAAGCCCGATTCCGGGAGCGAATACCTCTATCCGCTCGCCGCCCGATGTGGCGGAGCCCACCGTGCAGTACGCCAGGGTGGCAATCGAGCCGTCCTCAAAGCGGAAGCTGGCAGCGATGTTGTTCTCGCCGATCGGATCAGTGGAACCGGTGGGCAGCGACCAGGCGGACACCTCGACCGGCTCGCTTCCAAGGAGCCAGGTAAACACGTCGATGAAGTGACAGGCCTCGCCCAGTATTGCCCCGCCGATGGCGGGATCCGCCATCCAGAAGCCACCGGAGATTCCCGGCGAGTTCACCCTGCAGTTGATGACGGCAGGCGACGACCTCCCGCGGAGCCGGTCCCGCACCTTCACGTAGTCAGGTGCGAATCGCCGGTTGAATCCCACTGAAAGCTGCTTGCCCGACGCCCGCACCGCGTCGGCCAGCTGGCGGCACTCGTCGTCGGTGAGGCACATCGGCTTCTCGACCAGCACGTGCTTCCCCGCCTTGAGCGCAGCGAGGGCCTCACGGGCGTGGTTCTGGTTGCGGCTGGTGATGATCACGCCGTCCACCTCGGCGTCGCCCAGCACTTCGGCCATATCGGTGGCGGCGTACTTCGCGCCAAAGCGATTGGCGTAGGCCTTGGCCCTGGCGCCGTTGCCCGACTGCACTGCACGGAGCGATCCGCCGGCCTTCTTGAGCGCGGGCAGGTGGGCCCATCTCGCGATATTCGCTGCGCCGACAAGCGCGAGCCTGGCCCCCGGCGCGGCCTCGCTTGTGCCAGCCAGGTCGACCCGGCGCCTGGGGGTGAACTCCGCCGGTTCCTGGGTCACGGAATACTCCAGCAGCACCGCCATGCTGGTCGATCCCGGCTGCATGATGACGTCGTATGCGTCGGACGCCTTCTCCAGCGGAAAGCGGTGGGTCACCAGCCGGTCCACCTGGACGCCGCCGGCACCGACCAGCCGGAGGAATTCCTCCATGTTCCGGTTCTCGGTCCACCGGACATAGGCGAAGGGATAGTCGCGCGCCTGCCGCTCGTACTCGGCGTCGTAGCTGCCAGGACCGTAGGCGCGGGCCATGTAGAGCTGGATTTCCTTGAGGTACATCTCGAGCCATGGGAACTGCATCTCCACCGCGCCCAGCACGATGATCCGTCCGCGGTCGCGACAGAGCGACAGTGCCAGCTCGCACGGCGCCGATGACTTCGCGGCCGCCGCGATGAACACCGCATCGGCGCCCCGCCCGTCGGTCAGCGCGCGGATGGTCTCGACTGCCTCGCTGCCGGCGTGACCCGCTTCCGCCCCCAGCTCCTCGGCCAGTGCCACCCGCTCGGCGCGCAGGTCGATCGCTATTACCCGGGCACCCTGCAGGCGTGCCAGCTGGGCCGTGAGCTGTCCCACCAGCCCCAGGCCGACGACGGCGACGGTGTCTCCCAAACCCAGCCGGGCTATCCGGACACCGTTCATGGCTATCGCTCCCAGCGTGGCGAAGCATGCGGCGTCGAATCCAACGCTGTCGGGCATCCTGGCCACCAGGTTCCGGCCGGTCATGATGCATTCACCATGGCCAGTGCCCTCACCGCCATACGCCACCCGGTCGCCAATCTCGAGATCCGTGACAGTCGGGTGCTTCCCCACGATCACGCCGGCGCCCGAATATCCCAGCACCGCGTAGTCGGAGAACTTGGCCATCACTTCGCGCATGGTGCGGAAGGGTCCGTTGGCCTTCATCACGTCGAGCACCTTCTGCAGGT
>CAMLHP010000134.1 GCA_946479805.1 uncultured Gemmatimonadota bacterium
CGCATGGTGCGGAAGGGTCCGTTGGCCTTCATCACGTCGAGCACCTTCTGCAGGTGCGACGGGTTGTGCGCCACTTCCCGGAGGACGCCATCCTTCTTGATGCTGGCTGTCTCGGTTCCCGCGCTGATGAGCGAGTACCGGGGCTGTACCAGCACGTGATGCGATGACGGCACCGGATCCGGCACCTCGTCCACCACGATGTCCTTGAAGCCCTTCCGCAGCACCTGTCGCATGAATTCCCTGGCTTATGAGCGGCGATTCCAGACGTCCCAGCGCCCGGTCAGCCCGTTGACAGTGGCCATCACGATGGCCGCCTGCATGAGAATGAACCACCGAGCCGCGCCCCGGAGGCGGGGCCACTGCCCCAGCGCCGCGGCGATGAAGGCGCCACCCGCGATAACCGCCACGACCCAGAGCAGGAGCCGGGCGCCCCCAGCCTGCAGCCCCCACCCGGCGAATCCGACCGCGGCCAGCAGCACCAGCCACGGTGTAAGCAGCCGCAGCAGCTTGTGGCACACAAACTGGAGCCAGACCGGATTGCGAACCGGCAGCAGCAGCTGCGGCATCCAGGCCAGCAGCTGGAAGTTGCCGGTCAGGGTTCTCACCTTGCGGGCGTACTCGCCGGTGGCGCTGGTGCGGCGCCGGTCGAACGCCTTCGCCTCCGAGCAGTAACCCACCCGGTGACCCGCCAGCGCCAGCCGCATGGGGGTGTAGAGGTCATCGAGTATCAGGCCGTCCGGCAGCGGCCGCCACAGTTCCGCCCTCATGGCCCAGACCGACCCGCTCACCCCGATGGCCGAATGCACCGCCGCCTCGTCTGCCCTCAGCCGGCGCTCCATCCGCCAGTAATGCTCGACCCACGAGCGCCTCGTTCCCTCAGGCAGCTCCAGCTGACCCGAGACCGCGTCGTAGGGCCCGCCGCCGAGTGCGCCGAGCAGGTGCGGAATCGTGTCGTGATCGAAACGCTGGTGGGTGTCGGTGAACACCAGCACGATCCCGCTGGCCGCGCGCACCCCGGCATTTAGCGCTGCCGCCTTGCCGCCGGCCGGATCAGCCGGCACCACGAGGGCTGAATCGCCCAGCGCCTTCGCAACCTGCGCGACCGCGTCCGCTGATGCGCTATCCACCGCGACCACCGTCTCGAAGCCGTTGTCGGCCGGTCCCACTTCGCGCAGGTTGGCCACCCGCATGGTGATCGCCTCGGCGACGTCCCTGGTGGCGACGATCACGCTGACCGGTGGCCAGTCGCCCGCCATGCGATTGCCCGGCCGGCGTCGGCCCAGGGCCGCCAGCCGCATGAGCAGCGGATAGCCGCACCAGACGAACAACAGCACCGCCAGCGCGGCCAGGCCCAGTTCCAGCATCAGGTAAGCGGCTCTGTCATCAGGTCGAAAGGTAATCGTGGCTCGGCCTTGAACGAGGCCGCGACTGGTTGCAACTTGCAGGCCGATCAGGCCGGATGCCCGCCCTCAAGTGGGCCTCGTCAAGGAGGTTGCGTGGCATCGGTGTCGGTGGTCATCCCCAGCTTCAATGCCCGCCGGTGGCTGGCTGAGGCCATAAGGTCGGTCCAGCTGCAGACGCTCGCGGCCGCCGAGATCATCGTGGTGGACGACGGCTCCAGCGACGGGTCCGCCGAGCTGGCGGCCCGGTACGGAGCCACCGAGGTGATTGCCGACGGAGTCAATCGCGGCCCATCGAGCACCCGAAACCGGGGCATCAAGGCAGCAACCGCCGAGCTGGTTGCCTTTCTCGATGCCGATGATCGCTGGCTCCCGGACCACCTCGAGCGTAGCGTTGGCTGCCTGATTCAGCACCCCGATGCAGACGTGGCGTTCAGCGGGTTTCGGCTGTTCGGCGAGACCGAGCTGGAATGTCCTCCAGAGCTGGGGCCGGGACGGGCCCTGGACCTCAGCCTGGAGCTGCTCAACCACAATCACGTGCTGCAAAGCTCGGCCGTGGCCCGCCGGGCCGCGCTCCTCGCGTCGGGCGGCTACGACGAGGCCCGCCGCTATGCCGAGGATTTCGAGTTCTGGCTCCGGCTGTCAATGACCTCGAAGTTCATTTCCACCGGTGCCATTACAGTGGAGTACCGCACCCATCCTGGCCAGACCACCGCCCGACCGGCGCGGATGTACCAGGGTGCCTGGGAAGCCCGCGCAGAACACGCGGCCCGCCTGCTCCGGCGAGACCCGGCCGGACAGGCTCAACTGAACGAATTGCTGCGGCGCCGCTGGGAATCAGACCTCGAGACAGCCTGGCGCGAGCGCGACGACAGCATCCTCCACGGCACCCTCGCCCTGAACCGGTTCGTGCCCGATTCCGGGCCAATCGCGGCCCGCTGGCGGAGACGGATCCGGCTGCAGCGCCCCGCGTGGCGTGCGCTGGCATGGCTATACGACCGGATGCCTGCCGTGCAGCGATGGGCCCGCCGGTCACGTGGGGCTTCGGGCCGCAGTACCTGAACGGGGCTTTTTGACTACACCCGCCGCGCCATCGCAACATCCTGTTGCGACACCTCGACGTTTTGGGTTCCTTCCATAGCCGACCGCTGCACGCCTGACACAGCGGGCGACCCCGGGCGCACGGAACTTGCACTTTCCGAAGTCAACGATGAGGCCCATGATCCAGCTGGAAATCCTGATCGCGACGTACAATCGCGACTGGCTCTTGGGCCGCACCCTTGCCAGTATCTCGGCCGCGCGCCGCCCAGCCGGTCTCGGGCTGAGCGTGCTGGTGGTGGACAACAACTCCACCGACCGGACCCGGGACACTGTTGAGCAGTTCGCCGCCAGCGCGCCCTTCCCGGTTCGCTACCTGTTCGAGCCGAACCAGGGCAAGTCATACGCGCTCAACACCGGCGTGGCCGCCTCCAGCGCCGACCTGCTGGGGATGATCGACGACGACGAGGAGCTTGCGCCCGACTGGCTGGAAGTGGTCGAGCGAGCGTTCAGTGCTGATCCGGGCCTGGAGTTCATCGGTGGTCCCACCCGGGGCAGGTGGGAGCGGGATCTTCCCGATTGGCTGCCAGACGTCTCTCCCGCCATCCTCGGCATCCTGAATCCGGGCGACGAACCAGCAGCTTATTCCCGCGACTTTCCCGCGGTCTTGCCCGGCGGCAACTCGGTGATCCGGCGAGATGCGATCAATCGCACCAGGGGATACCACACCGGGCTCCGCCGGGCCCAGGATGTGGACATGTACCTGCAGCTGCTCGACGTCGGTGCCCGGGGCGAGTACCGGCCGGACCTGGTCATTCTGCACTATATCCCGGCCGAGCGGCTCACCCGCGGCTATTTTCGGCGGTGGGCCTTCTCCCATGGCCGATCCCAGGGCGTTCTCGCCAGCCGTCACCTGGGTCACGTACCGCACCTGGCCGGGATCCCCCGGTTCCGGGTACGGATCGCGCTTGCAAGCCTCAGGCGGTACCTGCTGGGCCCCTTCCGCCAGAATGGCGATGCGACCCCGGCAGCTGCAGCGTTCTCCGAGGAGTTGCGGCTGCGGGAGTTCGCCGGTCTGGTCGTGGGATGCTGGCATGATCGTCGCAAAGCTGGCCCCGAATGAGCTTTTGCATCATTTCAGGGAGCATGTAAATGGAGTCGTCGTTGACCAGCCCCGTCCTGCCGGCGCCCGCCAGGGCGCCCGGATTCCTGCGCAGTTTTGGCGAGGCCGTGCGCGATGTGCGGCAGCACCGTGAGCTGATGTTCGAGTTTGCCCGCCGCGACATCAGGATCCGTTACAAGCAGGCGGTGATGGGCTTTGGCTGGGCCATCTTCATGCCGATCCTCATCGTCCTTTCGGGCGTGATGATCCGCTACGCCATGGGCCAGGCAGCTGGCACCGGAATCGGGCAGACCGACATCGCGGGCATAGCCCTGAAGGGCGTCGCATGGTCGTTCTTCGCCGGGGCCATCACTTTCGGCACCCAGGTGCTGACCGCCAACCACAACCTCATTTCCAAGGTCTTCTTCCCGCGTGAAGTGCTGCCGGTCGCAGCGGTGCTGGCCCAGACCTTCGACACCGGCATCGGGCTCGTGGCTCTGGCTCTCTTCATGCCCTTCCTCGGCGTCGGGCTCCATTCCACGCTGGTCTGGCTGCCGCTGCTGCTGGCCCTGCTGTGGGTACTGACCGCCGGCGTGGTGATCTTCCTGAGCTGCGCCAACCTCTTCTTCCGCGACGTGAAATACATCGTGCAGGTGGTGCTTACCTTCGGCATCCTGTTCACCCCGGTGTTCTACGAACCGGCGATGATGGGAGCCAGGGGCAGCATCATCATGTGGCTCAATCCGCTCACGCCAATCCTCGAGGGCCTCCGGCTCACGGTGGTGGAAGGACACAACCTGCTCCAGCCGCTCACGACGGTCTCCAAGGACGGCGCCATCGTGGACGTATGGCGGCCAGTCGCGCTGCTCTACGCGGCGGCGTGGGCCATTCCCGGTCTCCTGATATCCACCGTGATCTTCCATCGCTCGCAGTCGGCGTTCGCGGAAAATGTCTGATAACGGTGTGACTCCGGGGATCGAGTTCGACCACGTCTGGAAGAAGTTCCAGCGGGGCGAGCGCCACGACAGCCTCCGCGATTTCATCCCCTCGCTGGCGCGCCAGCTGATGGGACGCGGTCCCAGCGCGGCGGAGCTCGGCCTCAACCAGTTCTGGGCCCTCAAGGACGTGAGCTTCACGGTGGGCCCGGGAGAGGTCGTGGGCATCATCGGCCGCAATGGCGCGGGAAAGTCCACCATCCTCAAGACCCTCACGCGCATCATCCCGCCCACCCTGGGCCGGGCCGAAACCCGCGGCCGGGTGGGCGCGCTGATCGAGATCGCAGCCGGTTTTCACCAGGACCTGACCGGCAAGGAGAACGTGTTCCTTCAGGGCGCCATCATGGGGATGTCCCGCAGCCTCATCCGCGATCGCTTCGACGACATCGTCGAGTTCTCTGGCGTGGGGCCGTTCATCGACACCCCGGTCAAGCGCTACTCCAGCGGCATGAACGCCCGCCTCGGCTTTGCCATTGCGGCGCACCTCTCGCCCGATGTTCTGATTATCGACGAGGTGCTCTCGGTGGGCGACTTCGAATTCCAGCAGCGCGCCTTCGGCCGGATGAAAGAGCTGGCCAGGAGCGGCATCCCGGTGCTGGTGGTGTCGCACCAGCTGGAGCGGGTGGCCGAACTCTGCACCAGCGTGCTGTTCATGGAGCGGGGCGAGGTGCGGTTCGCCGGCCCCACCCTCGAGGCCATCCGCCGGTACCTCGCCGTGGAGCAGGTCCCCAGCGACCCTGACAGCCCCGTGATCCTGGAGCAGATTGTCCTCGAGAGCGGCGAACAGGCGCGCTCCGGCGAGAGCGTCAGGGTGCGCCTTGCCGGCCGGGTCAACCCCGACCGCGCCACCGGCAATGAACTGGTGGTGCTGTCGCTCAGGAACCTGCAGGATGGCCGCACCCTCGCGGCAGTCACCTCCGATCATGGCGAGGTGAAGCTGCCACCGTCGGGACCGTTCGAGCTGGAGTTCGAGCTGGACCTCAATGTTCAGCCGGGGCTCTACGGCCTGGATTCGAGCGTGCGAATCAAGGCCCAGAACCGGAAGGGGGACATCGCCGCCGGGCCGGGTGCCCACGTGCAGGTGCTGGCCGGCCGCCCCTTCGAGGGAACGGTGCAGC
>CAMLHP010000135.1 GCA_946479805.1 uncultured Gemmatimonadota bacterium
CGGTTGCAGTGGCGGTTGCAGTTGCGGTTGCAGTTGCGGTTGCAGTTGCGGTTGCAGTTGCGGTTCAGTTCCCTCGCTTCGGTCACTGCAGTTTCGGCTCGGGTTCCGGTTACCTTTCAGACATGCCCGACCTCGCCGCTCTCTCCAGCCATCTCCGCTCGTACGGGCGGGTGCTGCTGGGCTATTCCGGCGGCGTCGATTCGTCGCTGCTGGCGGTCGTGGCTCGGCGCGCGCTGCCCGATGGCGATTTCCTCGCCGCGATAGGCCGGAGCGCGTCGTATCCCGCGGTGCAGTACCGCCAGGCGCTGGAGCTCGCGGCGAGCTTCGATGTCCCGCTCATCGAGGTCGACACCGGCGAGATGGCGGATCCGCGCTACCTCGCCAACGCCCCCAGCCGCTGCTATTTCTGCAAGACCGAACTCTGGACCCGGCTGGAGGAAGTGGCCCTGGAGCAGAGCTTCGACGTCATCATCGATGGAACCAACGCCAGCGACCTGGGCGAGCACCGCCCGGGGCTGCGCGCCGCCGAGGAGCGCCGGGTGAGGGCACCACTGGCAGATCTGGGCTGGACCAAGGCTGACGTCCGGGCGGCTGCTCGGGAGCTGGGCATCCCCATCTGGGATGCACCGGCAGCGCCCTGCCTGTCCAGCCGAATACGCTACGGGGTCCGGGTAACGCCAGAGCGGCTGGCGCAGGTGGAGCAGGCGGAAGAACTGTTACGCGGCGCCGGGATTTGCGGCAATCTCCGTGTACGTCACCTGGGCGAGTCCGCCCGGGTAGAAGTCGATCAAGAGGAGCTGACATTGCTGCGAGGTTCCTGGCCTCTGCTCGAACCGCAACTTCTGGCGCTCGGCTTTCGCGCGGTGACGCTCGATCCCGCAGGCTATCGCCGGGGTGCGCTGCTCGAGCTGGCTGGGCAGGGACGCACGTGAGGCTATTCGCCGCGCTGCCGCTCCCGCCCGCCGCCCGCCGCGAGTTCGCCCGGATGCTTGCTGAGCTGCGCGGCGCCGACTGGCCGGTGCGCTGGGTCCGCGACGACCTGGCTCATGTCACGCTCAAGTTCTACGGCGAAGTCCTGCCCGAGCGGCGCGCAGTCATCGAGGAAGCGCTGACCCAGGCGGTGACAGGCACCGGACCCATGATGCTGCGCTTCACTTCGCTCGGCGCGTTTCCCACCTTTCGCCGGCCGAGAGTCATCTGGCTGGGGCTGGAGGCGCCGCCGGCACTGGAGCTGCTCAAGGACCGGGTCGAACGGCTGGCAGACGGAATCGGGATCGCGCCGGAAGGAGTTCCGTTCAAGGCCCACGTCACGCTGGGGCGGGTGCGCGAGGGCCAGAGGCTCCCGGCCGGTGCGCTGGAGCAGTGGCCCTCGGCGCCATTCGAGCCATTCATGGTGGATCAGGCAGTACTGTTCGAGAGCACGCTCACGCCGCAGGGTGCCGAATACGCCCCGCGCCTCACCATTCCGCTCGCGACATGATTGGCTGCCTCACCGCTCCCTTCAAGATGCTGGCGTTCCTGGTGCTCATCGCCGCACTGGTGCTTGGCTTTCTCTATCGCGACCGTCTCGGTGAATGGGGCCGGGAGGCATGGCGCGACTTCCGCAACGAGCCGGCTGCGGTAGCGGTTGTCGGAGCGCCTTCGGAGGACGCACTGGCATCGGCCCGGCAGAAGATTGAACAGCTGGGCGGCGCCGACTCGGTGGTGCTGGGCGCGGACGAGGTCGCGTCGCTGCTGCGGGCGGGACTGGATCCTTATACCCGCGGAACCATGGACTCGCTCGAGGTGCGCCTAAGGGACGGCGCCATCGCCGCCACCGCCACGGTGCGGACCTCCCGGCTGCCCAGCGGAATGATGGGGCCGCTGGGCATGGCGCTGCGTGAGTACGAGCCGATCACCGCCGAAGGGTCGCTCCGGGTTGGGGCCCCGGGCGAGGGCCAGTGGCAGGTGGACCGGATCTCGTTCCGGGACATCCCGCTCCCGCGGGATGCGGTGCCCGCGATCATGCAGAGAGTATCGGGCGACTCCACCCGTACCGTGCCGGTGAGGCTTCCGGAAGAAGTGCGCGGGATCCGGCTCCGGGCCGACGGCGTCACCCTCTATGGCAACGCGCGATGAGCAACCGAATCATGATCGTGGACGACGAGCCCGGCATCCGCCAGGCGGTCAAGCAGGTGCTGGAGTACGAGGACATGGAGGTCCGCACCGCCGGCTCCGGAGGCGAGGCCATCACCATGTATCCCGAGTTCCGGCCCCAGGTGGTGTTCCTCGACGTGAAGATGGCCGGCCTCGACGGGCTCGAGACCCTGGGACGCCTCAGGGATCTCGATCCGGGTGCGGTGGTGGTGATGATATCAGGGCATGGCACCATCACCACTGCGGTGCAGGCCACCCAGCGGGGCGCGTTCGACTTCCTGGAGAAGCCGCTCGACGCCGACCGGCTGCTGGTAACGGTCCGCAATGCGCTGGCCCATGCAGAATTGGTGGGCGAGAACTCCCGCCTCCGCGACACGGTGCTGAGGCGCTACGAGATGGTGGGGACCAGCGCGGCCCTGGCCGAGACCCGCGCACTCATCGCCCGGGTGGGCCCCACCAACGCGCGGGTGCTCATCACCGGCGAGAACGGCTCCGGCAAGGAGCTGGTGGCGCGGGCGCTGCACGAGGCTTCGCCCCGGCGCAACCGGCCGCTGGTGGAGGTGAACTGCGCCGCGATCCCGTCGGAACTGATCGAGAGTGAACTCTTCGGCCACATGAAGGGATCATTCACCGGTGCGTTCGCCGACAGGAGCGGCAAGTTCGAGCAGGCAGATGGAGGCACGCTCTTCCTCGACGAGGTGGGCGACATGGCGTTGCCGGCCCAGGCCAAGCTGCTCCGCGTGCTGCAGGAGGGAGTCGTCACCCGTATCGGCGGTTCCAAGTCGATCGAGGTGGACGTCAGGGTGCTCGCCGCCACCAACAAGGACCTGGGTGAGGAAATCGCCGAGGGCCGGTTCCGTGAGGACCTGCTTTACCGGCTGAACGTGGTGGAGATTGCCGTGCCACCCTTGCGCGACCGGGTGGAGGACATTCCGGCGCTGGTCGAGCACTTCACCCGGCAGGTGGTGTCTGGCGCGGGGCTCGCGGGGCGGAAGTTCAGTCCCGAAGCAGTTCGGCGGCTGCAGGGCAGGCAGTGGGGCGGCAACATTCGCGAGCTGCGGAACGCGGTGGAACGGCTGCTGATCCTCGCGTCGGACAAGGTGGTGACACCTGACGATGTGGACCGGATCCTTCCGGGTGGCGGAGAAGGCGGCAGCATGGGCGACAGTGTGTCGGGCGAGCCCCACACCTTCGAGACCTTCAAGCAGGAAGCGGAGAAGAACTTCCTGGTGCAGAAGCTGCGCGAGAACGACTGGAACGTTTCCGAGACTGCGCGCGCGCTCAAGATGCCGCGCTCCAATCTCTACAAGAAGATCGAACGCTACAGCCTTCGCCGGGAGAACTGATGGCGGACCAGCCGCGCGACTGGGACAAGGAGATGGCCGACATCGACAAGCTGATCGCCAGGCAGCCTGCCGCGCCGCCGGCTGCGCCCCACGCGGGCTCGATTCCCGCGCAGCGCACCGGCGCGCGGCCGCCGATGCCCGGCCGACCCGGTCCCGATGTTCCTGCACGCCCCGCCCGGACGCGCGACCGCGCTGCGACATGGGTGTGGGTAGTGCTTGCTGGTGCGCTGGCCACCCTGATCGTGCTCTGGCCGCGCGCCAACGACTGCGGTCTGGGTCTCCTCTATTACCTTGCTGTCATCGCGGCGCTGCTCGTCGCCGGACTCTTCGGCGTGCGGGCCTCATGGCGGCGGCACCAGGGCCTGGCCCACACGCTGTCGCTGCTGGCAATAGGCGGTTCGCTGGTCCTGGCCGCGCAGGAAGTGCTCCCGCGCATCGGCTACGCCCGCGAGGCAGCGCGCTGGACCTGTCCAGCTGCCAGCTCCGCGCCTCAAGCTCCGAGCTCCGAGGCAAGCCCGGCGCCCGGGCCTCAGCCACAGCAACAGGTGGAACCTTCCGGCACGCAGCCCACTGGCGCGCAGCCGCAGCCGCAGCCGACGGACGTGCAGCCGGCCGGCCCGCAAGTCCCGAGTCCCTGACCCTCAATCCCTGATCCCTGTTTCCTGTTTCCTGTTTCCTGATCCCTGGACCATGGCCAAGACCTTCAAGAACTTCATAGCAGGCGAGTGGGTCGAACCCCGGAACGGCGCCTACTTCGAGAACCGCAACCCGGCCGACGGGTCGGACCTTATCGGTCGCTTCCCCGATTCGGGACGCGCCGACCTGGAAGCGGCGGTACGGAGCGCCAAACGGGGCTTCGAACTCTGGAAGCGTACTCCCGCACCCGCCCGGGGCGACGTGCTCCGGCGGGTGGGTGACCTGCTGGTGGCGAGGAAGGAGAAGCTGGCCGACGCCATGACCCGCGAGATGGGAAAGGTGCTGGCCGAGACCCGGGGCGACGTGCAGGAAGGCATCGACACCGCCTTCTACGCAGCGACCGAGGGCAGGCGGCTCTTCGGCCACGTGGTGCCCAGCGAGCTCGCCAGCAAGTGGGCCATGACCTACCGCCGACCCATCGGCGTGACCGGCCTCATCACGCCCTTCAACTTTCCGCTCGCAATTCCCACCTGGAAGATGTTCCCCGCGCTGCTCTGCGGGAACAGCGTGGTGATCAAGCCGTCGGAGGACGTGCCTCACACGGTGCACCTCCTGGTCGAGATCCTGCTTGAGGCCGGACTGCCGCCCGAGGTGGTGCAGCTGGTGCATGGCCGGGGCGAAACCGTGGGCAGCGCCCTGGTGGAGCACCCCGACGTTCCGGTGATCTCGTTCACCGGATCGACCGCCACCGGCGCCATCATCGGCGAGACCTGCGGCCGGATGCACAAGCGGCTCTCGCTCGAGATGGGCGGCAAGAACGCCATGATCGTAATGGACGATGCCGACCTCGATCTCGCGCTCGACGGCGTGCTGTGGGGCGCGTTCGGCACCACCGGCCAGCGCTGCACCGCCACCAGCCGGCTCATTATCCACCGCAAGGTGCATGACAGGTTTGTGTCCCGGCTGGCTGATGCCGCGGCGGCGCTCAAGCTGGGCGATGGCCGCCAGGACAAGACCGACGTGGGGCCGCTGATCCACGAGGACGCCCGCCGCAAGGTGGAGCACTACATCGGCGTCGCGGAAGAGCAGGGCGCCGAACTGGTGACCGGCGGCAAGCGACCCGGTGGCAAGCGCCTCGGCGGCGGCTACTTCTTCCAGCCGACGGTGTACACTGGCGTGAAGGCCGGATCCCGGCTGGAGCAGGAAGAAATCTTCGGTCCGGTGCTCAGCGTGGTGCGGGTCGGCTCCTACGAGGAAGCGGTCAAGGTCAACAACGGGGTCAAGTACGGGCTTTCGAGCTCGATCTACACCTCCGACGTGAACACCGCGTTTCGCGCGCTCCAGGACCTCGACAACGGCATCACCTACGTCAACGCGCCCACCATCGGCGCCGAGGCCCACCTCCCGTTTGGCGGGGTGAAGGCCACGGGAAATGGCCACCGCGAGGGCGGGTGGGAAGTGTTCGAGTTCTATTCCGAGACCAAGGTGTGCTACGTCGACTACTCGGGCGCGCTGCAGCGCGC
>CAMLHP010000136.1 GCA_946479805.1 uncultured Gemmatimonadota bacterium
CTCGGGCAATTGGGTACGACGCACCATGACCATGCGGCCGTCCGCGGCGACGTCGAAACGGACAGGCGCGGCATGACGTTCGGGAGCCGGTCGCAGTGCGAAACCGCCCAGGGCTCCCAGCGCCAGCGTGGCGGCGCCAGCGGCCACGAGCAAGACGGCCCGGCGGCTCGGTGACCCGGCGGCTCGACGACTCGGCGAGTCGGCAGCTCGTCCGCTCGATGATTCGGTGAGCGCCGCGGCGAACTCGGCTGCGGAAGCGAAGCGATCGGCGGGCAGCTTCTCGATAGCTGTGAATACCGCGTCCTCGAGCGAGGCGGGGACGCGTTCGCGCTGGCGCCGAATGGAAGCCGGCCGCTCGGTCATCACCTTGGCGACGATCGCCTGCGCGGTACTGCCGGTGAAGGGCGGGTCGCCGGTGAGCATCTCGTAAGCCACGCATCCCAGGGCATAGACATCGGAGCGGGCGGTGATGTCACGCTCGCCCATTGCCTGTTCCGGACTCATGTAGTGCGGAGTGCCGAGGCTCATGCCAGTCTCGGTCATCCGTCCGCCGGCCTTGCTGGCTGCGAGGGCGATGCCGAAATCGGCCACCAGGGCGCTGCCATCGTGCAACAGGATGTTCTCGGGCTTGATATCGCGGTGGATGACGCCGTGGCGATGGGCGTAGTCGAGGGCCGAGGCGACTTCGGTGGTCAGGCGCACCGCGTCAGAGATGGGCAGCTGCTTCTCGCGGGACAGCCGGTCGCGGAGGGATTCTCCCTCGATGAACGGCATGACGTAGAACAGGAACGAGTCGGCCGTGCCCGAATCGTGGAGTGGAAGTATGTGAGAGTGCTGGAGGTTGGCGGTGGTCCGGATCTCGGACAGAAAACGCTCAGCACCGATGACGGCGGCAAGCTCGGGCCGCAGCACCTTGATCGCGACCTTGCGGCCGTGGCGCAGGTCGTCGGCCAGATACACGGTGGCCATGCCGCCCTGCCCCAGCTCGCGGTCGATCCTGTAGCGGTCGGCCAGACTTGCCGTGAGGCGGTCGAGCGGCGTGCCGGTCACTTTTCACCTCCGTCTATCTCCAGCACCGAGACATCGCTGCGCTGCTCCTCGATGGCGTAGTACAGATGTCCTGCGCCAGCGCCAAAGTTGAGCCGCGCGGAAGTTCGGCTGAGGTCATCGAAGGCCACCACCAGCCTGGGCGGGCCGCCGTCGACCGCGACCTCCCAGATGGAGGCCTCGCCGTTCTCCGCATGGCTCTTGAAGTAGATATGCCGTCCGTCGTCACTCCATTCGAGCCGCTCGGCCGCGGGCCCCTGGGTGGGCGCAGCATCGTACAGCAGCACTCTCGAGTTCGACGTCCCGAGGGCGCGAAGATAGATCCGGGGCGAGGACACGGATATCCCGTAGGCCAGCTGCCGCCCGTCCGGTGAAACCACGGGCCAGACCGCGCCCAGGACCAGGGTGTCGGGCTGCTCCCAGCCGCCGTCCGGCTTGCGGTGCGATATCCACGAGCCGCCGCCTCCGACCGAATCGGCAAGGAAATCGAAATAGGTGAGCGCCGAACCGTCGGGAGTGAATCTTGGCACTACCTCCTGACGAGAAGTCTCGGTCACCTGCTGCACCGGCCGCCCGTCGAGGGGCTGGACGAAGACGTCGCGATTTCCACTACGCCAGGAGTGAAACGCGAACTCGGTCCCGTCAGGTGATGGCGACGGCCCGAAGTCGTCGGCCGGATCGGTGGTGAGCCTTTCGGGCGTGCCACCGCCTGCCGGCACCCGGTAGATGTCACCGTTGCCGGAGAGGTTCGAGTCGTAGTACAGCCACTTGCCGTCGTTCGAGAGCGCCATGATCTCGATCAGCTGGTTTCCGAAGGTGATCTGGGTGCCGTCGTAGGCGGACGCTGGCGGCCGGGCGGGAATCGGCAGCCGCCAGACGTTGGCCATGGCCGAAAAGTTGGCGAACGCCAGGCGCGACTTGTCCGCGGCGATCGAGATGGTGTGGGCACCAAGTCCGGTGGACAGCCGCGTGACGGGCCCGTCGGCAGCACCGGAAGCATCGACCCTGACCCGATAGATGTCACGCAGTCCGTGGCGGCTCGACACGAAATACAGCTCGTCGTTGCCGGCCCATACCGGGCTCTGATTCTTGCCCGCGGCATCCGTCACCATGGCGACGTGACCGTCCGACACCCGTACGACGGCGATGGAGCTGGGCGAGAGGTTGCCGAAGAGCCAGCTGGTGCGGGCGTACTCGCGGTTGCCGCTGGCACAGGCAATTCGGCTCCCGTCCGGCGACCAGTCACAGAGCGACGGCTCGCGGAAGACGGCGAGCACCCGGCTCGTGCCGTCGGCGCCATGGAGGAACAAGGTGTCGGCGGCGGTCCAGGCGATGACATCACCCGCCGGATTCCACGCGGCCGAGCTGACCGGGCTCTGGGGCCGAGAGGGAACTTCGGGACGGGCCTGGCCACCGAATGCCGGGGCGCTGAAGGCACCGTTCCGGGCGAGGAAGAGAATCCTGCTTCCGTCGGGCGACCAGCGTGGAGCCGCCTGGCCGGAGGTCAGTTCGTCGGTGACAGCCACCGGGCGGCCACCAGCTATGGGCCGGACGTAGATCCGGAGGCCAGTGGGCGTGGGGCCCGCGGCGTACGCCACGGTGCGGCCGTCGGGCGAGATAGCTGGTAGCACCTCGAGACCGGGATCCCAGGTAATGGGAGTGACAGCGCCCAGCACGGGGACGTGCCCCGCGGAGGCGGTACGGGTGCCAAGCCAGAACGCCGCCGGGACCAGCGCGGCGGCCGCGGCCAGGGTCCATAGCGGGGCGGACGAGCGGAACCCCGGCTGTGGCGCGGACCTGCGACCGGCCGCGCTGACCGAGCGGCGTTCACCGGAGCTTCCCTTCTGGAGTGCCGTTGAGAACTCGGCAGCGGTGCCGAACCGGTCGGCCGGGAGCTCCTCCAGCGCGGTGAGAACTGCGTCGTCCACTTCCGGCGGTATGCTCTTGCGCACGCCGGAAGGGGGACGAGGGTCCTCGCTCAGCAGCCGGGCGAGCACCGCCTGGGCGGTGGGTCCGGTAAAGGGAGGTTCACCCAGCAGCATCTCATACGTCACCGCACCGAGGGAGTAGACGTCGGACCGCGCGGTTATCTCGCGCTCGCCCATGGCCTGCTCGGGTGACATGTAGCTTGGCGTGCCGAGGCTCATGCCGGTCTCGGTGAGCCGGCTGCTTCCGCCGGCCTGGCTCACGGCGAGTGCGATGCCGAAATCCGCCACCAGCGCCTGGCCATCGTGCAGCAGGATGTTCTCGGGCTTGATGTCGCGGTGGATGATGTTGTGGCGGTGGGCGTAGTCGAGGGCCGACGCGACTTCAGATGCGATGCGCACGGCATCGGAAACGGGAAGCTGCTTCTCCCGGTCAAGGCGGTCGCGAAGCGATTCGCCCTCGATGTACGGCATCACGTAGTAGAGCAGCCCGGCTGCGTCGCCCGAGTCGAAGAGCGGCAGTATGTGAGGGTGCTGGAGCTTGGCAGTAGTGCGGATCTCGGCCAGAAAGCGGTCGCCGCCGATGATGGCAGCGAGTTCCGGGCGAAGCACCTTGATGGCCACCTGACGGCGATGGCGCAGGTCCTCGGCGAGGTACACCGTAGCCATGCCGCCCGAGCCGAGCTTGCGCTCGATGCGGTAGGACTGGCTCAGGGCATCTGCAAGAGCATCCGGGGCCTGCGCCATGGGACCGGCGGCCGACTTTCGAAAGGATGGCTGAAACTACGGCACCCCTGCAGGGGCCGGAAGTGGCCGGGGCGGGCCGGTCCCAATCAGGGTGTCGTCTTTCCAGACTGAAGTCCGATCTGTAAGTTGGCTACGTCCCTTAACCCATCCTGCAGCAAGGAGCGGTCATGCACTCCCCCCGAGATCCCCGCAATCCCCGTCGAGACTTTCTGGGCAAGGCAGCCGCAGTCGCGGCCGTGGCCGGCCTGGGCACGATGGTGCCCGCCGAGCTGGCCGCGATGTCTGCGCCCACGCCATCCCGCGATCCGAAGCTCGATGCGTGGTTTGGCAAGATCAGCGGCAAGCACCGCCAGGTATTCGACACCCCGGAGCCCAACAGCGGCATGGCCGCGATCTGGCCCCGGGTGTACATCAACACCATGAATGCCACCTACGGTGAGGCCGACGGGGTGAGCGCTGTGGTGATCCTGCGCCATGGCGGGCTGGGCCTTGCCATGAATGACACGGTGTGGAGCAAGTACAACTTCGGCAAGATCTTCAACGTCAACGACTCGAACGGGAAGCCGGCCACGGCCAACCCCTACGCCAACATCACCAACCTGCCGCTGCCGGGGCTGGGAATCGTTCCGCTGTTGAAGGATGGCGTGCTGTTCGGCGCGTGTGATGTGGCGATGACGGTGTACAGTTCGATGGTGGCGCAGGAGATGAAAGCCGACCCGGCCGAGGTGCGGGCCGAGTGGGTGGCGGCGCTGTATCCCGGCATCCAGCTGGTTCCCTCGGGTGTCATGGCGGTGGGCAGGGCCCAGGAGCTGGGGTGCGCCTACTGTTTTGCCGGGTAGTCTCGGGTCACGGGTCGCGAGTCGCTAGCGCGAGATCATCACATGCGCCCACGGCTCGCCGGGAAACATGAGCCAGGGGCGGGTATCGCTCGGCTGTTCCGGGATGCCGGTGCTCGCCCCGGTGGCGAACGGGATGTAGATCACGTCCAGATAGCCTGCGTCGTCCGGCGGGCCTGCGGCAGGGTCAATGGAGTCGGCCTTGACGAAGATGGATGACAGGCTCGCCGGTCCCGCCGGCATCTCGAGGATGCCAGCGCGGACTTCCGCCCGTCGCGCGGAGTCCACCGCCTCGCGCCCGGTGACGCCTTGCTCCCTGAGGCTTCGCCCGCGGGCCATGAAAGGCTCGAGGCTGTTGTGGTAGCAGCTGAGCTGGACCCCCTCGGTGGCGGGGTTGTCACCCAGGCAGGTGTAATTGCCGTTCCCCTTCCGCAGCACCGTCAGTTTCCCAGCGCGATACCCAAGCACGGTGGCGCCCGGCCGGCTGCTTTCGGGCAGGGGCAGTACGGCTGCCGCGATCTGGCGTTCGGCAGGCGGCTCCCCTGGGCTGGCCTGCCCCTGGGCGGATGCCACGGCTGGGAGGAGGCAGACGAGCACCGCCGAGGCGGGACCAGCGGGAAGCCTGGGCAACATCGGGAGATCCTGTTGGGATGGGGGAAGCTACTTCCATTCTGCAGGATCAGATAGCGGCTCCAGCGGCTCCAGCGGCTGAAGCCGCTTCTCGGCTCTGCCGCTGAAGCGGCTTGGCGCGTCGAGATCACTGATGGCGTCGCTTTAGCGACAGAGCCGAGCGGCGGCCTTGGCCGCCGTCAACTCGTTGAAGCGCCCAGCGTGACCCGCGTCACGACACGAAACGGTCCCCGGGAGTAAGGTGGAAGGGCAGTTCAACCCCCGGGAGGGAATATGTTGTGGACCATCTTCGTAATCCTGCTCGTTCTCTGGCTGCTTGGAATGGTGACTTCATACACCATGGGCGGCCTGCTCCATATCCTGCTCGTTGCGGCGGTGATCCTGGTGC
>CAMLHP010000137.1 GCA_946479805.1 uncultured Gemmatimonadota bacterium
CACTCCTGCACTCCTGCACTCCTGCACTCCTACTGGGTTTCGATCATCACCATCCCGTTGGCCGCATCAGGGTTGTGGTTCCGGGAGACCGGCGGCAGCATCACCCGCAGCTCGGTCACCCGGCCCAGCACCCGCTCCTCCAGCGCCGGGCAGTCGCGAGCAATGCGGTGCACCCGTCCCAGAGGGATACCGTCCACCACCAGCAGTACCGGGTCCTTGTTCTGGTAGCCCCGCGCGTCAGGGTCGTCGGCCAGCCGGGTCAGCATCCGGTTCGCGAGGCAGCCATACTCCCGCTGCGAGGCGCTATCGGGCGCTCCCACGACCGCCACAGGAGTTACGCCGCTGTCCGTGACGTCTCGTGCACAGCCACTGCCCAGCACCAGTGCCACCGCGATGAACCCCGCCATGCCGGCTCGGGTCATTTCAGTCCTCCTTTATCGGCTGCCAGCTGCAGTCATCGTCCTCCACCAGGAACTTCCGGATCACCGACACCACCGGCTGCTGCTGCGTCAGCTGTTCCAGCACCAGCAGCGTGTCACCCCGGAATGAGATCACCGGCTGGATGTCGCCGGTCAGGTCGACCTGCCCGTCCACGCAGGCACTCGACCTGTCAGCCGATACCAGGCTGACGAACACCTGCGATTCGATGGCCTGGCCATCGAGGATCTGGTCGAAGTGCACCGTCACGATGCTGCCGTCCGACCTCCGGTGAAGGTCGAAGAGCGAGCTGATCGCCGAGAACATCTCAGGAAAGGGTGTCGCCGGGTTCGCCATCGCTTGCAGCGCCTCCCGGGTGACACCCTTCCGCCTTGCCGCCGGTACCGTTACTTCCGCGACGGGCACACCGTCAGCCCCAGTCACCATGAACTCGTTGGTGCCGCTGAACGCCACCAGCAGGCTGTCGGCCCATGCGTCCACCATTACGGCGTGGTGTATCCCGAGCAGCGATGGAACAGCACGGTATGTGTCGGGAACCGGCAAGGATGAGCGGAGGACCGAGTCTTCCGTCCACCGGGTCAAGCCGGTCTCTTCAGCTCCGTTGTGGCCACCGAACCAGATGTCAGCTCCGATCAGGGCCGCATCCCGAATCGTTACAGCGCTCGGTACGTCGAACATCAGTTCATGCGTCGGTCCGAACACGCTTATCCGCTTGAGCTCATCGTCGACGATGGCGAGCGAGCCGTCGCTGCGCTCGACGGCCAGGAACGGAGATATGAACTCCCCGGGACCCCTGCCCTTGCGGCCGATGACCCCCACTCGCCTGCCCCGGGCATCGAACTGATGAACCCGGGATTGCATCCGGTCCGTGACCAGGTAACCACCATCTGCGAGTGTCGCGAGGTAGGCCGGATGTCCCAGGTAGAGTGAGTCGTCTTCCTCGAGGACCACACTGTCCGCGACCAGGATGGTTGGTGAACTCGAGTCGCCTGAACGACTGGACTCCGCGCCACCGGCGCAGGCTGCAGTGAGCAGCAGCAGACCGAGCGATCTCATGACCCGGTATTTACCCAGACGTACTTCCAGCAGGGGCAGTCGTACATGCCCTGGAGGCAGAATTCGTTGCAGCCCAGGCAGCGGTCCCGCCACCACCATGTGGGCACTGGAACGGCCGCCTCTGCGGCCAGGGCTGGCCTCGCCGGCACGCACAGCAGCAAGCCGAGCAGGAGCAGCGACAGGATTCTTGACATGGTCTCAGCCTCGATTTCGGCGAAGAAGACTTCAGCTAGAGGATCAAGGGGAATGGAATCTCGATCCGGCAGGGACAGCAGATCGGGAGAAGCGTGCATTGCTTCATGCATGTGCCGGTTCGGTCTTCGTAGAAATACCAGACGGTCGCTTCGGCGGAGGTCGCCCGGGCGGCGACCGGCGTGAGCACCAGCAGCGAGAGGAGCGTGAGGCAGATACGTCTCATGGGATCACCTCGAGGTGAAGGAGGAAGGAGCGAACAGCGCGTCTGGTGACTCCGTACCGCTCCACGCCTCGCGTCCACCCACCAGCAGGCTCACCCGGTATCCCTTGGCGCGAGTGAGCGCCTTTCCGCCTGGCGCTATTCCATCCACCACGATCCGGCCAGCGCGCAGTTGGGCCGCCTCGCCCGGCGTAGGCTTGCCGGTGAGGACCAGTCGCACCCGGTCAGGGTGGCTGAGGCGGTACGCCACCCACTCGGGCAGCGTGGTTCTGCAACTGAAGCAGGCGGAAGGGTTGTACAGGAGGAGGGCAGTGCTGTCGGCCACAGCCAGCTCGGCCACGAGGCGGCCGTCGGCCAGCCGTAGCGTCGCCGCGTCTCGGCCGGCACAGGCCGCGACCAGCAAAAGAAGGAGGGGAGCGGAGCGTGTCACGACAACATGCTACACCACGCCATTCAACCATCATTCAACTGCCAGAACAGCGTAAACGGGAACTGCCAAGAGCGTGAACGGAAACTCCTTGCCCCCAAAGGACTTGGCGCTTCCGTCCACGCGGTTGCAGTTCCGGTTCACGCTGTTGCGTTTCCCGATTACGTAGTTGCTGTTCCCGCTCACGCTGGTGTCAGACACTCAAGGCATGCCATAGCGCTCGAGGTACTGCAGTTCATCGTCATCGCTTCTCGCGACGTACACCGTCCCCTTGCCAAACCCGACGATCCGGCGGTCAGCCGATAACTTCACCTGCCGCATGAGGTTGCCATCGCGGCCGAAAACATCGTACAGCCTGCCGGCCTCGGCCGGCTGGGACCGTTCCACCCAGAGCTGGCCACCGGGAGTGGCCATCGCGCTGTTGGCCACGAAGGGAGGCTTGAACTCGGGCCACTCGGGCTCCGGCAGGTCCGGCGGCCTGGGCGGCGGGGTCCCGCCAGCGGGGCGCGCCGGCCCACCGTCCGTCACCTGAAGCCTGGCGCGCGGGTCGCTGGTGCGCTCCCGGAAGATCTCCTTGTCCCGCTCGCCGACCTCGACCGGCGTGTACTTCACCGGACGGCCGATGGCCCTGGGCGCACCCCACCAGTCCACGTGGTAGTCCCCTACCCGAGCAATCCCGATCCGTCCCTCCGGCGTCACCGACCAGGCGTCAGCCATCGGCAGCGGCTGCTGCCGCATCGTCACGGCGCGCGAGTTGGCACCA
Organism: uncultured Gemmatimonadota bacterium; assembly: GCA_946479805.1. The sequence continues at coordinate 3,100 of CAMLHP010000137.1, forward strand.
CCCGACACCGCCATGGATATCTCCGGGATCCTGATCTTGCCCAGCCGGTCCACCCGGCCGGAGGCCCTGTCCCAAAGCAACAGCGGCACGCTGTCGGGAAGGGTCTGCTGACCCAGGTCCGGCCCCCCCGACCCGAACGAGAACGCCGACCCCTCGGCGTAGACCCGGCCCTGACGGTCCGCACCCTTGATCCGAACTGGGCCCGAGAATTCAGCCGGGAAGGGAATGGTTGTGATCGGCGCGCCGTCGGGCCCTATCATCAGGAGCCTCCGCTGGCCCGGGTCCACCAGGAGGGTAGAGTCGCCCGGCAGCGCCACCAGTCCCATGGGGAAGCTGAACTCCCTGGGCCCCTGCCCCTCGCGTCCCACCGCCGAGGCGGTGCCGCGTCCGAAGTCCGTCAGGCTGACCGCCCGGGCCAGCAGGTCGGCCACCAGCACCCGCCCGTCGGCCAGCTCCCGAACCGCTGTCACCTGGTCAAACGGCTCTTCGAATGAGGCGGTCGGCTGGCCCAGGGAACCCACCGGGACCGTCTGGCCCCAGGCAGATGCAGGTATACCGGCCAGCGCGACGATGGCGGTGGCGACGATGCTGCGCACGGGGAACTCCGCAGGCTGAAGTTGGGAGGGAGATGCATGACAACGCGTTACTGTCGCGGATCCGTCCATCCGTCTATCCGTCTGTCCGTCTATCCGTCCAGTGCCCGAGGCAACCTTTCCCGCCCCGGGAGCATCTGATGTCGTGAAGGTCACGATCGAGGAGAAGCGCAATGGATGCGAACTATCACACCCCCAGCCCCAGCACCACCGTGGTGCTCAAGGACGCGAGGGGCCGGCCGGTGGGCATCGTCGTCGCCCCCCGCACCGGTCCGGAGAGCGGCCCCGGCGGCCGGACAGTCCTGCTGATTCGCGGCGAAGACGGGAGGGGCGAGCACTAGCGCCCCCTCCCGGTCCTTCCGCGCAGTACCCTCCCGCACCAAACTCAAGACTTCAGCTGACGTAACCCCGCTGTACTTGCCCGTTTGCGCTGTTGCAGTTCCCGTTCACGACGTTGCAGCCCCGTTCACGCAGTTGCAGTTCCGTTTACGCCGCTGCTTTTCCGCTTTTCAGGTGACACGCAACCCCCCAGGGGTACGCGGTGTCAGACGATTGGAACCGCCACCCGCCCCGGAGCGTCTGGAGCCGAGTGACTGACAGCTACCTGATTGCACAAGTACTGGCTGGCGACGCGGCGGCGGAGCGCTCGATGTATGACGCGCACGTGGACCGGGTGTGGCGGCTGGTGTACCGGATCGTCGGTGACGCAGATCAGGCGGCGGACTGTGTCCAGGAGACATTCATCCGGGCGTTCAGCCGGCTGTCGAGCTTTCGGGGCGAGTCATCCCTGGCCACCTGGATCGGGTCTATCGCGATCACCACTGCGCTCAATGCGGTGCGGTCGCTCAAGCGACGGAGTGCGAAGGTTGTGTCAATCGAGGATTGGCCGGAGCCCGGCGCAGATGCCTGCACCGGAGACCCGCACCTCAAGCAGCGGCTGCATGCGGCAATCGATGCACTGCCGAAAGGATATCAAACGGTGTTCCTGATGCACGACGTCGAGGGATATACCCACGAGGAAATCGGTGCGGCGCTGTCCATCGCACCCGGCACCTCGAAGGCCCAGTTGTCGCGCGCCCGTGCCCGGCTCCGTTCCGAGCTGGGTGCGTTCGCGCCGGAGAACAACCATGGATGAACTGGGACACCGGCCCGACGCCGACGCGCCGCTCGATCCCGAGTTGGCTCGGCTCGCAGCAGAGTACCACGAGCCGCCACCGCCGCCCCGGGAAGAGATGTGGCGGCAGATCAGCGCCGCGCGCCGAGCTCCTGCCCGGACCATCGCATTCCGGCGGGTGGTACGGGTGGCATTGCCGCTGGCCGCGGTTCTGGCACTCGCCTTCGCCGTTGGGCGCTGGAGCGCCAGTGGCCAGCCGGTCGCTGGCGGCAGCGCCGTCGCCACGTCGGCCTCCGCGGCCGACACCTCGGATGGGGACTCGCGGGTCTACCGGGTGGCCGCCACCCGGCATCTGCAGAGCGCCGGCGTATTCCTCGCCGATTTTCGCGACGCGGCGACCGGACAAGGTCCGGTGCCTGCCACCGGATCTGCCCGGGAGCTGCTGGTGAGCAACCGGCTGCTGCTCTCGTCGCCGGCGGCTGATGATCCGCAGCTCCGGAACCTGCTGGAGGACGTCGAGCTCCTGCTGGTCCAGATCGCGCAGCTGCCGGCCGAAGGGTCGCGCGCAGATCCAACGCTCATTACCGACGGCTTGGATGCGGTGAATCTCCTCACCCGCATCAATGCCGAAGTCATGCCCAGTCCCGCGGCCCGTCCGCAAGGAGTGATCTGATGTATCGTCTCATGTTCGCGGTGACAGGCGCCCTG
>CAMLHP010000138.1 GCA_946479805.1 uncultured Gemmatimonadota bacterium
TAGGGCTTGAGCGCCGGGTCCAGCTCGGGCGCCTGCAGCATCCGCTCGGCCTCGTCGGCCGACAGCCCGCGCTCGCGCTGAAGGTCTTCCCTGAGCCGCCGCGTCCCGATCATGATGTCCCGCGTGAGCACCGGGACGCCGTCGTCCAGGATGTTCACGTTGGTGGTCTCGTGGCCCACATTGACCAGGCCCACCACGCCGCGCGCCGTGTCCGGATGATTGACCCGGAAGGCGTTGTGCAGCGCGAAGGCGTCGATGTCGATGATGGAGGGCTCGAGCCCGACGTCCGCCAGCAGCGCCATCTTGGTCTCGACCAGCTCGCGCTTGGCCGCAACCAGGAGCACCGTCATCTGGAGTCCGTCAGAGTCGGGGTCCAGTATCTGGAAGTCGAGCTCGACATTGTCCATGTCGAACGGCACGTGCTGCTCCGCCTCCCAGCGGATCACCTCCCGCGCCTCGGCCTCCTTCATCCGGTCCATGGTGATCTTCTTGATGATCACGTCGCGGCCGCCCACAGCGGTGACAACCCGCTTGGTCTTGATGCCTGACGACGCCAGCAGCCCGCGGATCGCGTCGGCCACTATGCCCTTGTCCATGACCTCGCCCTCGACGATGGCGTCATCCACCACCTGGGTCGTGGCCACCTTGGTCAGTATCGGCTCACCCGAGCTGTGCGAGATCTGCACGAGCTTGATGAGCCCGCTGCCGATGTCGAGGGCGACCGTCGTCTTGTTGCGGCCGAACAGTGCCATACGTGCCTGCTGGATGAGGTGAAAGCCTGGATCTGCCAACCTGTGGTATTCGCCCCGCCGAGTGACAACCCGAATCACGCAGCCGGAAGCGAAAAGGATTGCACGCGCTGGGGAGCAACCGATGTGCCAGTGCCCGCACCTGCTATCCCAAGTCCTGCTATCCCAACCAGTTACCTACGTCAGTGGGGTGCAAAAAAGAGGGTCGGGGCAACCGCCCGGACCCCCCTTTTGCTTGCATTCTTTCAGCTTGCGGCAGGGGTGGGCATTGCCTGGTTACGACCCCTTCGCTTCGCTCAGGGTGACGAACCCCTGCCCCTAAGCCCTAAGCCCTAAGCCCTAAGCCCTAAGCCTTAAGCCCTAGTACAACTGCGCCCACGCCCGCTCCAGCAGCGGCTTGGCCCTGCCCGATCGCTGCAGCGCCCGGGCAATGGCGCAGGTGGAGAACTGCACCTGCGGGGTACCGGCAAGGTTGATGTCGTCCAGCAGCGCGTTTGCGGCGAGCACCGTGCCGTACACGTCGTTGGTGCCGTGGCTGGCGCGGAATGCTCCCCGCGTCATGATGATGCCCGCAAAGGTGAAGTTGCCCGCCAGCTCGAGGTCTCCATCCACCAGCAGGATCCCCTGGCCCCGGCCGTTGCTGATGCGCAGGTTCCCCGGCCGGTAGATGATCGGGAAGTAGTCCTTGCACGCCACCACCGTGCCCGCTGGCTCACCCCAGTTGGTGCTGAGGTCGGTGCGGCAGGCCGGAATCGAGTCCAGGGTGGCCGCCGGCGCCGGACTCATCGTGCCATTGCCCAGTACCAGCGTGGCCATCTCTACCAGGTCGTTGTAGGGTTCCAGGTACAGCGCCGTATCACCGACCGCCTCGGAGCTGTCGACCGGCGGCGGCAGCATGGTGGGCGTGCCGCTCACCCGGATCTCGCCGCTGACCTCGGCCGATGGCACCACCGTGGGGTCGTAGGGGCAGGCGTCGCGCTCCTCGCTGGTGGTGTTCCAGTCCGGCGGATCGCCATTCGCGCCATAGAGGTCCGCGGTGCCGCGCACCTCGAGATCGCCCCGGGCAGTCAGCGCGGCGCGGATGGGAACCCCGACCAGGATCAGCTTGGTCAGCTGGCCCACGGTCCTCTGGGCCAGCGTGCCCAGGCCGAAGGTCCGCATTCCAGTGGAACGCACCAGGAAGTTCTGGTCTCCCGTGCGCACGATGGTCGGCTGGTAGTACACCCCCGGTGCCACCGAGCCCCCGATCGACGTCTGGGCCAGGACCAGGCTGTCGCCCACTGCCATGTCGTTCCAGTCAGGGTTCCACAGGGCGACCGTCTGGGCCAGCCCCGCCTCTGCCGCCTCGAACGCCTGGGCCTGGTGAATCGAGTTCTGGCCGCTGCGCTGCTCCAGACGGCCGGCCATGAAGGTGCCGGCCACCAGCGCACCGATCACCACCAGCGCGAAGACCGCCATGGCCAGGGCCACGCCCCGCTCGTTCTGCACCTCGGGAGTACGCATATGCTCCTCGTCCTTCGGGTTCAGTAGCCGTTGCGGAGACGGACCCGCACCGTGATCGAGTCCTCCCGGATCGCCCGGCTGTCGTAGCCGGTGGAGACCGCGTAATCGGTCTCGCCCAGCACGACCACATCGATGCCGCGGATGTCCGCCAGCACTGGCGCCGCTCCGAGGTCATTGCCCGCCGCATCGCGGTAAACGAACTGCAGGCCGGTGGTCGCATCCAGCGGACCCAGCACCGGCTGGATGGATTCGCCCGCGCTCATGGATCGGGCTCCCAGCCAGCCGCGGCCGTCCGAGGTGTACAGTTTGAGCGTCATGGTCTCGAAGGTGCGTACCGGTGCCCCGGCTTGCGGCGTCGTCGCGAGGTTCGTCGCCAGGTCCAGCAGGGTTGCGCTCCCGGCGCCGCAGACGGCGGGCGTTGTGGACTCGATGTCGTACACGTCCCAGCGATCGTCTGACGTCTCGGCCGGGTCTTCCTCGATGTAGACGAACACGAAATCGCGGTCCTCATCGATGTCGCGGTACTTGTAGAGACTTGAGTTGAGCACCGCGACCTTGTCCAGGCCCGATATGCCGCAGACGAAGCCGGTGGCGCGCATTGCCCGGTAGGCGATGCTGTCGGGTGTGGCGGCCAGGATGTCGATGCCGGCGGCGAGCTCGCGCAGCTCGGCGGGCAGGAGCCCGGCGCTGGCGCGGAGGTCGCTCTGCATGTCGGCCTGCTGGGTCTGCCGCTCGGTGCCCCGCTGCATGGTGAGCATCGAGCGCATCATCGCCGCGCCCACGATCCCCAGGATCACCAGGACGATCAGCACCTCGACCAGGGTGAAGCCGCCCCGGCCGCGCCACGATGTCTGCCTCATGAGTTGCACCCGATGATGGTAGTAAGCGCCAGCGTGTCGATACCAGGCTGGTCGGTGTATATCACCCGCGCCACAAGGGTCCGCGAGGCGCCGGTTCCCGACACGGTCCACTGTTCGGTGTATCCCACGCCAGTCGCGCTGCCGCTCGCCAGTGTGCTGCAGACCGGGCTGCTTCCCAGTGCAACGTGCCGAAGCGCTTCCAGCCGCCGCTCCGCCACCAGCGTGGCGTTGGTGGTGTGCTTGCCCGAGCCGATCATCTTCGTGACCGAGGCGGACGATCCCACCAGCGCCAGCACCCCGACAGCAAGGATCACCACCGCGACCATCAGCTCGACCAGCGTGAATCCCCTTTCGTTGCTCACTGGACTACCCTCCCGAAGCCACTGACCGTGACTGTGTCGGCGTATCCCCCACGGCTTATCCGGACCGTGCCACCCTGGAGGCCGAACCCCCGCGGATCAAATTTCCAGTCCTGGCTGGCGGTGAGGCGCACCCCGTACTTGTCGGACATGTCCTGCACCCCGCTCAGCGTATCGGCCCACGACGCGCTGCCAGGTGCCACTTCCATCAGCACCACCGCGCGGTCCCCGTTGAATGACACCTGCGTCGGCTTGCCCTGCTGAACGGCGGCATTCCGCGCCTGCGAATGCATGGCGATGATGTCGCTGCGGGCGGACCGGATGGCGGACTTGATCATCCCCGAGCGCACCCGGGGAAGGGCCACCAGCATTATGAGCCCCATCACCACCACGACTATCATCATTTCGATGAGCGTGAAACCGTTTCTGCGCATGAGTCCGCCCCACTGGAGTTTGACGTGCCGGCACGCCACCGGCCCCGAGATACCTGCCCTCGTGCACGGCCCATACCATGTAAATCGGCGTTGCAGCACAAGGACTTACGGCGGGAGGTGCAGTGAAAGGGAGTGCAGAAACCGGCGGGGAGTGCAGGAAACTGCGGTCACAAGTCACGGGTCTCGAGTCACAAGTCTCTCGCGACTCGTGACTCGTGACTTGCGACTCACTCCAGTTCGTATCGCCGCAACTTGTAGAACAACGTCCTGAGACTCACCCCCAGCAGGCGGGCAGCGTCACGGCGGTTGCCGCCAGTCGAGTCCAGTGCTCGCCGGATCGTGGCCCGCTCCAGTTGCTCAACCTGGGGCTTCAGGAGGTATGTGCCGTTCCCGTTAACGGCGTTGCTGTCGCCGTACACGCCGTTGCCATTCACGTGGCCGTTCCCGCTCACGCCGTTGCTGTTCCCGCTCGCGCTGTTGTAGTTCCCGCCGTTGCTGTTTCTGTTCATGCTATTGTAGTTCGCGCCGTTCACAGCCTGATCACTCACGCTGAAGTCCACTGCATCGAGTCTGCCGTCCGCACTGAGCACCGCCGCGCGCTCCAGGGCATTCCTGAGCTCGCGCACGTTGCCGGGCCACTGCCGCTCGGTGAGCGCCACCAGCGCCCTCGGCGTAAGGCTCACCGGCCGCGCCAGCTTCTGCGCGGTGTGCCGTGCGAAGTGGGTGATGAGCGCAGCCACATCCTCGGGCCGCTCCCTGAGTGGCGGGATGTGGAGCCGCACCACGTTGAGCCGGTAGTAGAGGTCCTCCCGGAACTCACCCCGCTCCACCATCTCCTCCAGGGGCCGAGCCGTGGCCGCGACGACCCTCGTGTCAACCGGACGGGTCTCCCGCGCTCCCAGCCGCCGTACGTGGCCGTCCTCCAGCACCCGGAGCAGCTTGCTCTGGAGCCCCTGGGGCATGTCGCCGATCTCGTCCAGCAGCAGCGTGCCGCCATTCGCGGCCTCGAAAAGACCGACCCTGTCGTCGGTGGCACCGGTGAAGGCGCCCCGCACATGACCAAAGAGCTCGCTCTCGAGCAGCTGCTCCGGGATGGCGGCGCAGTTGACGGCGGTGAACGGGCCGTCGGCCCTGGGGCTCAGCCGGTGGATGGCGCGCGCCAGCACTTCCTTGCCGGTGCCGCTTTCGCCGGTGAGCAGCACGGTAGTGTCGTGCGCCGATACCCGAGCCGCCAGTTCCAGCAGGTTTCGCATCTGCCTGCTCTCGGCCACCACTTCGTCCTTCATCTGCTCGACACCCACCGCCGCGCGCAGCGTGGCCACTTCCCGCGTCAGGCGCTCCCTTTCGGCGGCCTTCCGGACCGTGAGGATCACTTCGTCCGGTCGGAACGGCTTGGCCAGGTAGTCGTAGGCCCCCTCGCGCATCGCCTCGATGGCGGCGTCCTCGTTGCCGTAGGCACTCATCATCACTATGAGCGCGCTGCCTCCCGCACCGCGGTAGCGGCGGAGGAAGGTCAGCCCGTCCATTTCCGGCATCCGGACGTCGCACAGGATCAGGTCAAACGCCTCGGCCTCGGCCCGCGCCAGCGCGC
>CAMLHP010000139.1 GCA_946479805.1 uncultured Gemmatimonadota bacterium
CCACGCCCCACGCCCCACGCCCGGTCTTGACAGATCTCCCCGTTACTGTAAACGTTTACAGTAACTCCGTCCGATGGGCGGGACCGCAGCATGATCACCATCCGGGATGTGGCCCGCGAGGCGGGCGTCTCCATAGCTACCGTCTCCCGCGTCTTCAACAACGCTGACGCGGTTGCGACCGATACCCGGCGCGAAGTCCGGGCGGTGGCCGCCCGGTTGGGCTATTCCCCGCACGGCGCTGCCCGGAGCCTCATCACCCGCCGCACCGCAACCATCGGCCTCATCCTTCCCGACCTCTATGGCGAGTTCTTCTCCGAGCTGATCCGGGGAGTGGACCACGCGGTTCGGAGCCAGGGTTACCACCTGCTGGTTTCGAGCTCCCATGCCGACCGCGCCGAGGTCGATGCCGCAATGGCCCTGATGCGGGGCCGGGTGGATGGAGTGGTGGTGATGCTGCCTGACAGGAAGCAGGAACATGTCCCGCTGGCACCAAGTCGGCTTCCGCTGGTCAGGCTGGGAGGAGCGCCCCACAATGGCGATGGGGACGCGATAGTCATCGCCAACCGCGAGGGCGCCAGGGCCATGGTGCGCCACCTGGTGTCGCTGGGCCACCGGCGCATCGGGGTAATCTCCGGTGCGGCCGGCAACTCCGACGCGGAGGAGCGAATTGCGGGGGTGCTCGACGGGCTGGCAGATGCCGGCCTGGGTCAGGACGCCTTGCTCAGGGCGGCGGGTGACTTCAGCGAAACGTCGGGCTTCCGCGCAGCCCGGGAGCTGCTTCGCTCCGATCCCCGTCCCACCGCGATATTCGCCCTCAACGACGCCATGGCCATCGGGGCGCTCGCGGCGCTCAGGGCGGAAGGCGTGAGCGTACCGTCGGAGATCGCCGTGGCCGGCTTCGATGACATTCCCATGGCACAGTTCCTCGATCCTCCCCTCACAACCGTGCGCGTCGATATCAGTGCCATGGGCGCGCGCGCTGCCAATCGAGTGTTATCTCATCTCGGCAACGGGCCGTCCGGCTCGGGCGTCGAGATCGTTCCCGCCACCCTGATGGTGCGCCGCTCCTGCGGCAATCCCGAGGCGTGGCGTCCCACCATCCCGGAGAGTCTTTCATGAGAGTCCCTGTCTGGGTCCGGCTGCCAGCGCCACTTGCAATGCTCGCGGCCCTCGCGCTCCTGACCGTCCTGCCCGGGTCGATGATGGCCCAGACGACCACCGGTCGGGTGACAGGCGTCGTCACCGACTCGGCCGGCGCGCCCGTCGGCCAGGCTGACGTGCTTGCCATATCGACATCCACCGGGCTCCGTCGCACGGCGCAGACTGACGCGTCTGGTTCCTACAACCTTCCAGCACTGCCGCCGGCCCAGTACCGGATCGAGGTGCGCCGGATCGGCTATGGGCCCCAGGCCCGGCTGGCCACGGTCGGCATTGGACAGGTCATATCAATCGACTTCCAGCTGGGTACTTCGATAGTGCAGCTGGAGGACATTGCCATCGTATCGGAGCCCACGGTCGAGCTCCGCACCAGTGAAGCAGCCACCAACGTCAGCGAAGCCCAGATCGAAAACCTGCCGACCGCCAGCAGAAACTTCCTGGATCTCGCGGCTCTCGCGCCGGGCGTAAATGTCTCCGAGGACCGGGTCAACGGGACCGGCAAGACCTTCCAGTCGGGAGCGCTGCCGGCCAACAACATCAACGTCTTCGTGGACGGGGCCAGTTACAAGAACGACGTGATCAACGGCGGCGTGGTGGGGCAGGACGCCAGCCGCGGCAATCCCTTCCCGCGAAATGCCGTCCAGGAGTACCGCGTCATTACCAACAACTTCAAGGCCGAGTACCAGAAGGCATCCAGTGCCATCATCACCACGGTCACCAAGTCGGGCACCAATACCTGGGAGGGCGGCGCCTTCTTTACCCTCCAGAATGAAGGTCTGGTGGCGCTCGACTCGATCAACCGGATCCGCGACACCGCCGACGCCAACTTCGAGGAACCGGCCTTCAGCCGATACCTGGCGGGCCTGAGCGCGGGCGGCCCCATCATCCGGGACAAGCTGTTCTTCTTCGGGTCGTGGGAGGGCAACTTCCAGAACCGGGACGGGGTTGTGCACTTCAACGGCACGCCGGCTGCCTGGCCTGCAGAAATCTCCGCCCTCGAGGGTGAGACCAACCCGGCCAACTTCCGGTCCAACCTCTTCCTGGGCAAGCTGACGTACAACATGAGCGAGAACCAGCTGCTGGAGTTCACCGGCGACTGGCGTCATGAGACGGACACGCGCGGATTCGGCAACCAGTTCTCGGGGCCCGACCGTTCGTTCTCGGCGTCGGAGAACCTCAAGCAGGATATTGCCACCGGCCGGGTGAAGCACACCTTCCTGGGAAACAACTGGGTCAATGAGGCGTTCGTAGCCTACCAGTACTACAACTGGAACCCGGACCCGACCGATTTCACCACTGTAGGTCGCGAATATCGTGGCTTCGGCGTGATCGGAGGCCGCGACTCCCGCCAGGATATCTCCCAGAAGCGGTTCTCGATCCGGGACGATATCACGTTCACCGGCCTCAAGATGAGCGGCGATCATGTGGTCAAGATGGGACTCAACGTGGACTTCGCGTCCTACACGCTGAACAAGCAACTCAACGAGAATCCGTTCTTCATCTTCGACGCCGTCAACAACTACGCCACCCCGATCGAGGCCCGGTTCGGTTTCGGCAACCCGCTGGTCGAGGGTTCCAATACCCAGTGGGGCATCTACGCCCAGGACGACTGGTCGCCGACTTCCCGGCTCACGATCAATGCAGGCGTGCGCTATGATCTCGAGTCCGGGCCCTACAACCTCGACTTCGTGACGCCGGCGAACATCGTCGATTCGGTCACCATGTTTCGCGATTCGCTTTTCGTGGACGTCGATCCGGCGGAGTTCTTCACCGACGGCACCCAGCGCTCCGCCTTCAAGGGAGCCATCCAGCCGCGGCTCGGTTTCTCCTATGCCCTGGGCGAAGCAGGCTCTACGGTCATATTCGGCAGCGCCGGCATCTTCTACGACCGGATCAACTTCAATTCGTTCATCGATGAGTCATACCGGGCCCAGCATCCCAACTACAATTTCCTCTTTGACGAGGACGGGGTGCCGGACGGTAACGACCGGATCATCTGGGATGATTCATACCTGAGCCGGGAAGGCCTGGAGGGCATCCTGGCATCGGGCACGGTGCCTCGCCAGGAAATCTTCCTGCTGCCCAACGAGGTCAAGCCGCCCAAGTCCTACCAGTTTACTGGCGGCATCCGGCACGACTTCGGCGGCTGGAACGGTTCCGTCAGCTACAACGGTGTGCGGGGCAGGAACGGCTTCTCGTTCGAGTGGGCCAACCTGAGCTTCAATCCCGCCACCAACGACTGCTGCGTCAGCATCAACCAGTCGGCTTACCAGAACATCCTGGTGGCCAACAACGACGTGCGGACATGGTACGATGCGGTTGCGGTGCAGGTGGACCGGCCCTACCGCGCCGGACTCGATGGTGAGGTCGGCTGGGGTGCCGGGGTGGCCTACACCCTGTCGTGGGCGGAGCAGGAAGGCAATGACCTGTTCAGCTTTCCGCAGGTGGCCCTGCAGCCGCGACACCCGACCGGCTCCGATCAGACCCACAAGGTGGTGGCCAACTGGATCCTCGACCTGCCGTGGGTCTGGGGCATCCAGTTCAGCGGCCTCGCCACCCTCGCCAGCGGCACGCCGGTGGACAGCGTGTCGTTCGCCGGTGGCCAGCGTTCAATCCTCGGGCAGACCCGGGGTGAGTTCTACCAGCGCATCGACCTTCGGTTCCGGAAGGATTTCCCGGGCGGCATGGGGGGCGCGCGGTTCGGCGTCATCGCGGACGTGTTCAATGCGTTCAATTCCACCAACCTCGGATGCTACAATACGACCGCCGTCAACGGCGACGGCAGCGTGAATCCGGACTACGGCAAGGCGGGCTGTATCATCACCGACCCGAGGAGACTGCAGCTGGGCCTGGAATACGACTTCTAAATTTGATCAGCGCGAGCCCCGTCCGCCTTCCGGCGGGCGGGGTTTCGCTGCATTACTGCTGGAGGACCGGCCAATGCGAGGCACTGGCGCCCTTCTCTTTGCCGCGGGCACCCTGGGCCTCGCGGCCTGCTCACCGCCGTCCGCACCGGATCAGTTTGAGCGGCCGCTGACGCTGCGCGAGACCGCCTTTCTCGACACCCTTTCCCGCCGCAGCTTCGACTTTTTCTGGGAAACTCCCGATCCTGCCACCGGCCTCACGCCCGACAGGTGGCCCTCCCGCACATTCTCCAGCATCGCAGCCGTCGGATTCGGCCTCACGGCCTACGTGATAGGCGCAGAGCGGGGCTACGTCTCCCGGGCCGAAGCGCGGGACCGCACCCTCGCCACGCTGCGGTTTTTCTGGCAGCTGCCACAGGGTCCCGAGGCCACGGGCACCGCCGGGCACAAGGGCTTCTTCTATCACTTCCTGCAATACGGCAGTGGGCTCAGGTTCGAGAACGTCGAGCTGTCGACCATCGACACCTCGCTGCTCCTCATGGGGGTGCTCACCTGCCAGCAGTACTTCGATGGGTCCGACGCAGCTGAAGCCGAGATTCGTGCTCTGGCCGATTCGCTTTACCGCCGCGTGGACTGGGCGTGGGCCCAGCCGCGCGCCCCACTCGTCACCATGGGATGGAAGCCCGGCGAAGGATTCCTGGACCATGACTGGCGTGGGTATGTGGAGTCGATGATGCTGTACATCCTGGCGCTGGGTTCTCCCACGCATCCGGTGGAGCCCGACGTCTGGCCCGCCTGGACCTCCACTTACCAGTGGGGTGAGTACTACGGCCAGGGCCACGTCGGCTTCGCGCCGCTGTTCGGCCACCAGTTCTCGCATCTCTGGATCGATTTCCGGGGCATACAGGACGGGTACATGCGGGGCAGGGGCATCGACTACTTCGAGAACTCGCGCCGGGCAACTTATGCCCAGCAAGCGTATGCCATCGACAATCCCAATGGCTGGAAGGGCTACGGCGAGCTGAGTTGGGGCCTGACCGCGTGCGACGGCCCGGCCGATGCCACACTTCCATTCGGCGGCAGCGACAGGCGCTTCTTCAGCTATGCGGCGCGGGGGGCGTCGTTCACCGAGGTTCGCGACGACGGCACCATCACGCCCCACGCCGCCGGGGGTTCGATCGCCTTCGCGCCCGAGATCACAGTCCCCGCGCTGGTCAATATGCGCGAGCGCTTCGGCGACCATCTCTTCCAGCAGTACGGATTTCTCGACGCGTACAACGAGTCGTTCACATTTGATGCCGCATTGAAGCACGGCACCATCGTCCCCGGCGTGGGGTGGTTTGACGGGGACTATCTGGGCATCGACGTGGGACCCACCCTCCTCGCCATCGAGAACCACCGCTCGGGCCTCATCTGGGAACTGCTGCGCCAGCACCCGGCCATTCAGAGGGGCCTCAAGCGCGCAGG
>CAMLHP010000140.1 GCA_946479805.1 uncultured Gemmatimonadota bacterium
CAAGGCGTCCGCCGCCATCGCCGGCATGTACCGCGAGGCGGTGCCGTTCATCACCGTGCTAACCGACCCCACCACCGGCGGCGTATCGGCCTCGTTCGCCATGCAGGGAGACGTGATCCTGGCAGAGCCGGGTGCGCTGATCGGCTTTGCGGGGCAGCGGGTCATCAAGCAGACCATCGGCCAGGATCTTCCCGAGGGTTTCCAGACCGCGGAGTTTCTGCTGGAGCACGGCCAGGTCGATGAAGTCGTACCGCGCCCGTCGCTGCGCGAGACCACGGCGCGCCTGCTGCGTCACATGCAGCGCCACAAGGCGCAGCCCGACGCCGAGGCGACCTGACCGCGGTTCCAGACCTGGGCGTGGCCGAGCGGTACCAGCGCGCCCTGGATTATCTCTACCCCCGCCTCACCACCATCAAGTTCGGCCTCGACACCACCCGGCGCCTCCTCTCGGCACTGGGCAATCCGCACGAGGTTTTCGCCACCGTCCACATCGGCGGCACCAACGGCAAGGGGAGCGTGGCGACGCTCGTCGCGGCGGCGCTGGCGCGCCAGGGTCATCGCGTCGGACTCTACACGTCGCCTCATCTGGTTTCCTTCCGCGAGCGCATCCGGGTGGATGGCATTCCAATAAGCCGGGACGCGGTCGCGACCTGGACCGAACACCTGCGCCTTCTCGCCGACGAAACCAGCGCGACCTTCTTCGAGATGACCACCGCGATCGCCTTCGCCGACTTCGCCGCACGCGGTGCCGAGATTGCGGTGGTGGAGGTGGGGCTTGGCGGGAGGCTCGACAGCACCAACGTGGTGACGCCGCTGGTCAGCGCCGTGACTCACATTGCGCTCGACCACATGAAGTACCTCGGTGACACGCTGGAGCAGATCGCCCGGGAGAAGGCCGGAATCGCCAAGCCAGGCGCGCCCTTCGTGATCGGCGAATCGGACCCGGCGCTGGCCGCGCTCCTGGCCGAAGCCGCTGCCGCGGCAGTGCACGAGCAGGAGGCCGGTGCAACTGCGGCCGCGCGAATCGTGGAACCGGGCCGGACCTGGGGGCTGCCGCTGGGATTGTCAGGACCGCATCAGCGCCGGAATGCAGCTGTGGCAGATGCGGTGCTGGCGGAGCTGCCGGCCCGGTGGCGGCCATCGCCTGAGAACACCGCCGAGGCGTTCGCTGGTGCCCGGCTTCCGGGTCGGCTGGACCGGCGAGGGCGCTGGTTGTTTGACGTCGCCCACAACCCCGACGGAGTCGAAGCGCTGGTGACCGCGCTCCGCGCGGAGCCGCCTCCGGGTCCGGTGCATGCGCTGGTGTCGATACTGGGCGACAAGGAGTGGCCTTCGATGCTGGTGGCGCTGGACCAGGTGGTGGACCGCGGCATACTGACGGTCGCGCCCTCGGCCGAGGGCCGGCGCTGGGACCTGGAGTGGCTCTCCCGCTGGCTGGAACGGCCCGACCGGCCGCCCGCACACGCCGAGTGGAAGCTGGTCCCCGACTTCCAGGAGGCGCTTGGCGAGGCGTCTGAGGGTGCCGGTACGGTGCTGGTGACGGGGAGCTTTCACACGGTGGGGGATGTAATGAAGGGCATAGGGCTTGGGGCGTAGGGCCTGGGGCCGGCCCGCGCCTCACGCCCCTCGCCTCACGCCCCACGCCTCACGCCCCGCGCCTCACGCGTCACTCCTTCCTGCCGCCCTACGCCCTGTGCCCCACGCCCATTAGTTTCCCGCCCATGACCGCCCAACCGCTGCCGGGATTTCGCGATTTCGATCCGGCTGCATACGCTCGCCGGGCCCACATCCAAGGGGTGTGGCGGGAGGTCGCGCGCCGGTATGGTTTCGAGGAGTATGACGGTCCGCCGCTGGAGCCGCTGGAGCTCTATACCGCCAAGAGCGGCGACGAGATAGTGGGCCAGCTCTACAACTTCACCGACAAGGGCGACCGCCAGGTGGCGCTGAGGCCGGAGATGACGCCGACCCTGGCCCGAATGGTCTCAGCCCGGGCCAACGGGCTCAAGAAGCCGATCCGCTGGTTCTCGGTTCCGCAGTTGTTCCGCTACGAGCGTCAGCAGAGGGGCCGCCTGCGCGAGCACTTCCAGCTGAACTGCGACCTGATTGGCGAGCCGGGTCCACTGGCGGATGCCGAGGTCATCGCGCTGGCCGTGGACGTTATGCGCGCCTTCGGGCTGGGTCCCGATGCAGTGCGGGTGCGGCTGTCTGACCGGCGGGTGCTGACGGCGCTGCTGCTGGGTGGCGGTGTGCCGGAGGCGCAGCTGCAGGCGGCTTTCCAGGTCATCGACAAGTCTGAGCGCACACCGCGAGAGGAACTCGCCTCCCGGCTTGCCGCAGCGGGGCTCTCCGATGCCGCCCGGGACCGGGTCTTCGAGGTGGCGGCGCTCAAGGGCGCAGAAGCGGTGAAGTCGGCGCTGGCGGCTGTTCCGGGCGGTGATGCCGCTGGAGCACCGCTCATGCACACCATCGCCGCACTCGAGGCGCAGGGGCTGGCGGAGTTCGTGGACCTGGACCTGAGCATCGTGCGAGGGCTGGCTTACTACACCGGCACGGTGTTCGAGCTGTTCGATGCGGGGCGCACCCTCCGCGCCATTTGCGGCGGTGGCCGCTATGACGACCTGCTCGGTTCGCTGGGCGGCGTAAACCTGCCAGCGGCCGGGTTCGGAATGGGTGATGTTGTCCTGGGCGAGCTCCTCAGCGATCGGGGGCTGCTGCCGGCCGGCGCAGCGCGGCTCGACCTGTTCATCGCCGGCATTACGCCGGATGACGAGCCCCATGTGCTGGCCCTCGCGCACGAGCTGCGCGACGCCGGCCTCAGCGTGGAATTCGCCATGGGCGGGCAGGCGGTGGGCAAGCAGCTCAAGCTGGCAGACGCACGCGGCGCCCGCTGGGCCGTGGTAATCGGACCCGATGACCGGGCGAAGGGCGAAGTGATGCTGAAGGACCTGGCGGGCGACGGCCAGCAGTCGGTGAGGCGGGAAGCGGTGGCGGCGACAATCGCCGCGGCGCGGTGATCACGATGGCGGAGCAGGGGAATGGCTGACACGAAGGCGATGGTGACCCGGGCGGAGGACTTCAGCGCCTGGTACAACGAGGTGATCCAGCGCGCCGAACTGGCTGACTACAGTCCGGTGCGCGGCTGCATGGTGATTCGCCCCAATGGCTACGCCATATGGGAGCAGATGCAGCGCGCCCTGGACGACATGTTCAAGGCCACTGGCCACCAGAACGCCTACTTCCCGCTGTTCATCCCCCAGAGTTTCCTGGCCCGCGAGGCAGAGCACGTCGAGGGCTTCGCGCCCGAGACGGCTGTGGTTACCCATGCCGGTGGCAAGGAGCTGGAGGAGCCGCTGGTGGTGCGTCCCACTTCGGAGACCATCATCTATGCGATGTACTCGAAGTGGATCCAGAGTTACCGGGACCTGCCGCTGCTCATCAATCAGTGGGCCAACGTGGTTCGCTGGGAGATGCGTACCCGGCTCTTTCTTCGCACCACCGAGTTCCTCTGGCAGGAGGGCCACACTGCCCACGCCAGCGAGGCCGAGGCCGAGGAGGAGACGCTGAAGATCCTCGGGCTATACCGCAAGTTCGCTGAGGAATGGATGGCGATGCCGGTGCTCACCGGGCGCAAGTCCGACAGCGAGAAGTTTGCCGGCGCGCTCCGGACGTACGCCATCGAGGCGCTGATGCAGGACAACCGCGCGCTGCAGGCCGGCACCAGCCACAACCTGGGCCAGAACTTCGCACGCGCCTTCGACGTGACCTATCAGACTGCCGAAGGCACCCTCGACCACGTCTGGAACACTTCGTGGGGCGTCTCCACCCGGCTGGTGGGCGGGCTCATCATGACCCACAGCGACGACAGCGGACTGATCTGTCCGCCGCGACTGGCTCAGTGGCAGGTCGTGATCGTGCCCATCTGGAAGACCGAGGAAGACCGCGCCGCGGTGCACGAGATGGGAACTTCGGTGATGAAGGAGCTCCGCCAGGCCGGAATCCGCACCCACCTCGACGCGCGCGAGGGGATGAAACCCGGCGCCAAGTACTTCGAGTGGGAGGCGCGGGGCGTGCCGCTGCGGCTGGAGATCGGCCCGCGCGATGTGGCTGCCGGGTCGGTGATGCTCGCCCGCCGCACCGGCGGCAAGAAGGAGCCGGTTTCGCTGGTGGGACTGCCAAAGCGCATCGAGGCGGAGATGGAGGCGATGCAGCGTTCGCTGCTTGAAGCCGCCCTCGCACGGCGCGAGGCGGCCACAGCGCGCGGTCTCGGCAAGGACGAGTTCATCGCCCGGATGGAGGGAGTTGGCGGCTTCGTGTACGGCGGGTTCTGCGGCTCTCCGAAGTGCGAGGCCGAGATCAAGGAGCAGACCAAGGCCACCATTCGGGTGCTGCCTGACCCCGAGTTCCGCTCGCCCGAGCCCCCCGCCAGATGCATGTGGTGCGAGGCACCCAGCGTGGCGGAGGCCGTGTGGGCCAAAGCGTACTGAACGGGGCCGGCCCGGTCGGGGCCACTTCCGGGGAGCGCGCCGCGCTGCTGGCAGATGCCGGCCTGGTGCGGCGGGACGGCGTGCTGGTGCTCGACGGGGTACCGCTGCCGGAGATCGCCGCCGCCGTCGGCACGCCCACCTATGTCTACAATGCCGCTGTGATCCGCCAGCGGTACGCGGAGCTCGATGCGGCGCTTGCGCCGGTTCCGCACCGCATTGCCTTCGCGGTCAAGGCCAACTCGTCGCTCGAGGTGCTGCGGATCTTCCTTGAGCTCGGCGCGGGTGCCGACATTGTTTCCGGCGGTGAGATGCAGCGGGCCCTGGTGGCTGGCTTCCCGGCCGATCGCATCGTGTTCAGCGGCGTCGGCAAGACCGCGCCTGAACTCGACCTCGCAGTGGCTGCCGGCGTGGGGCATGTCCACCTCGAGAGCACGACCGAACTCGACCTGCTCGCGGCCGCGGCGGCCAGGCACCGGAGGAAGGTGCGCGTCGGCATCCGGGTCAACCCCGACGTCACCGCAGATACCCACCCGTACATCTCGACCGGGCAGGGCGGAATCAAGTTCGGGGTGCCGTCTGACCAGGTGCTCCCACTCGCGCGCGAGGTGGCCAATGCCGAATGGCTGGAGCTCGACACCATCGCGATGCACCTGGGGAGCCAGCTGCTGGATCCGGCCCCGTACCAGGCGGGGATCGCCCGGCTGCTGGAGCTGATCCGGGAACTTGAGCGCGCCGGCATCGATACCATCTCGGCGCTCGACATCGGGGGAGGCTTGGGCATCCGGTATCGCAACGAGTCGCCGCTGTCCCCGACGGAGTTTGCAGCCGCAGTGCTGCCCCAGCTGGCCGAGAGCGGGAAGACAATCGTGATGGAGCCCGGGCGCTACCTCACCGGGACGGCCGGGATACTCCTCACCACGGTGCTGGCGCGGAAGCATTCGGGTGGCAAGGAATTCGTCAT
>CAMLHP010000141.1 GCA_946479805.1 uncultured Gemmatimonadota bacterium
TAGATGCTCTGCTTCGGGTCTCCCACCACGAACAGCGCGCCGGGCCGCGGTGTCACCGAGGTCCAATTGTTTCCCTGCTCCGGTTCGGATGCGAGCAGGAAGCAGACTTCGGCCTGGATCGGGTCGGTATCCTGGAATTCGTCCACCAGCAGCCGGCGGTAGCGTTCACCCAGCCGGCGACGGGCCTCGGGGGATTCGCGCAGCAACCGAGCAGCCAGCTGCAGCAGGTCCTCGAACACCAGCGTGCCTCGCGCGTGCCGCTGCTCGGCGAACGCCCGCGCCGCACGCTCGATGAAGTGCATCACGGGGGCGTAGCGATGGGCCCGCCATGCCCGGATCAGCGGGATGACGTGTGTGGCCTGGAAGTCCTGCAGGTCCTCGCGCAACTGGTGCACCGGCGTGTCCTTGCGGGCCCGCACGCCCCAGCGGATCATCGTGAACTTGATGTCGTCCTTCTCCGACATCGCATCCGCGAATCGCGCCAGGTCATCCCAGTCGGGACCCCGCCGTAGCCGGTCCAGCCGACGGAATAGCGCCTGCGCCTGGTCCCACCCCCCGTCGGGCTTGTCCCTCGGCATCATCTCCCTGGCGCGATCAAGCAGCGCGTCGAGCGCCGCGCGGCATCGGGTGGCGTCGGGCGCCGGAACGCTGGGAGCCGGGAATGTGACGTCGGGATACTTCGCGCGCTCCTCGAACGCCTCGAACAGCTCGCGCGGATCCAGGTTCAGCCGCCGCAGCGTATCCAGTGACGGATCGTTCTCCACCCGGCAGCGCTCGATCCAGCTGCGCCAGAACCCTGCGCGAATGGCGGGCCACTCCTCCTCCGGTACCTCGACGAAGGTGGGATCGAGTCCCGCCTCGAGCGGATGCTCGCGCAGCAACCGGGCTGCGAAGGAGTGAATGGTGCCCAGGAACGCCCTGTCCATGTGGTCGCGGGCCACGCGCAGGCGGGCCGCGGCTTCCGCGTCGGTTGCTTCGGCGGCCCGCCGCTCCAGCTTGTTCTCGAACCGCTCGCGCAGCTCCGCCGCAGCCTTGCGGGTGAACGTCACCGCAGCGACCTGCTCCACCGGCGTGCCGCGCTCCACCAGGGCAAGCATGCGCTCCACCAGCATCGTTGTCTTGCCCGAGCCCGCGCCGGCCTCCACCAGCAGGTTCGCGTCGAGGTCGCTCGTGATGCGCGTGCGCGCGGCAGCATCCTGCAATGGCTTCATTCCTTGCCTCGCCGCTGCTGCATGCTGCTGAACACGTCCAGCGATGCCGAGTGGGCCGCCGCCCACTCCGCGCGCGGGGCCGACTTGACGCCGTAGCGGTCGCCGTTCTTGATCCGGCAGATCGGCGCCGCATCACAGTAGCGGCAGTCGTCCTTCTCAGTGGTGGGAACGAACGCGCCGGACTGGGGATGCTCAAGCAACCCCGCGACGATGTCCCGCGTAAGCGCCAGCTGCTCGCGGGTGATGGGCTGCACGTGATTGGCGCCCTTCGGTGTCGGGAAGCGATACTCGAAGCGTTCCACCTGTGCGCCGAGCTGCAACTCTGCGATGGCGGCGTAGATGCCGGCCTGCAGGTGGCGTCCGCCGTCGAACGGCCCATCGTCGTCCTTCTGGTACGACCACGAGCTGCCCGCCTTGAAGTCCACCACGCGAAGCTTGCCATCGGGAAGCCGGTCCACCCGGTCGATCCTGCCGAACACCCGCAGCGAGCGGCTCCCGACCTTGAATGGCAGCGCGTCGCGCCACGCCACTCCCATCTCGAACTCGAACGGCTCCGCGCCGGTGCTTTCGTAGTCGTCTATCTCGCAAGCCCGGAACTCGACCGCTGCGCGCTGGATCTCCTCGGCCTCGGCCATGAACACCGCCTCGCTGGGTGGCGGGACCTTCTCCCGCCATTCATCGATCCGCTCACTGGTGATGGCCTTGACCCGCTCCAGCGCCGCGCTCGAGCCGAGCTCGTCGCGCCGGCTCTGGTACTCCTTGCCGAAGCGCTCGTACACCTCGTGCAGCAGTGAGCCCCTGTCGGCGGCGGAGAGCCAGGCGTCGGGATCGTACTCGGGCTCCTCCGGCGGACGGAGGTTGAGCCCGTACAGGTAAAGCCATGCCAGCGGACAGCGGGCCAGGGTCTCGAGCTGCGAGGCTGACACCGGTCGAGTGCTTTCCGACGGATCCAGGCCCGCCGGATCAGCAACGCGACCGTGCACCGGGAGGAACTCGTCGGCCGCCAGCGACGCGTGCAGGTCCAGTCCGCACTGGAGCGCCGGAAAGCCATCGCGCAGCTGCGCCCTGCCATCCAGCAGCAGCGAGCCACGAGACATGGCAGCGAGCCAGGCATCGCGATCATCCAGGCAGCTGAGTGCATTCGCCGGAACCGCCGACACCGGCTCGCCCAGGTGCTCGCGCAGCGCGTCGTAGTCGAGTGTGTCGTCGGCCTTGCTGCGCCGGTATGCCTCGAGCAGCAGCAGCGAGGGGCCGGTCACGCTGCCCGTGTCCGAGCCGCGCACTGCGTACGAGAGCGTTACCTTGCCCTTGAGCCTCGCCAGCCCCCGGCCCAGCCGCCACGCGCGCTCCTCCTGGCGCACCGCCACCGGCGGCAGCGCATCGCCATCGAGCGCACCGCGCACCGCATCGGGCAGCAGCGCGTCCTGGATCCTGGCCCCGCCGGTCCGGTCCGCGTCGAGGCCCACGACGAAGGTCGCCTTCCTGCCGGTGACTCCCGCGTGCACCAGGTCGGTGAAGTGAAGCGCATCTCCCGCCGACGCCCCAGGCCTGCCACCGCGGAGGTCGGGCCAGGTGCGAAGGTCCCGCAGCACCTGATCCAGCTCCGCCAGTGCACCGGCGAAGCCGACATCGCGTTCGCCCACTTCCTCCAGCAACTTTAACTGGGTCCTGAGCCGGGCCATCAGGTGGGATTCGCCGCCGTATGGCTCGGCGGGCTGCACCAGGAGGTCCAGGTAGCGCAGGACCGCGCCGGCAAGCGCGCTGGAGGATGTGGTGACTTCGGTGAAGTCTCCCCGCTCAGGCACTGGCGGCAGCAGGTCAAGCAGCTGCCGGAGCAGTGACGCCAGCGCCCTTGATTCGCGCTGCTGCTGCCCCAGGCGCCACTCGAACTCCTCGGCCGACTCGTCGTCCCGCTGCCGGACCCGGGTAGCCGCCGGATCTGCCAGCCGGGCGTATGCCTGCTCAAAGCGTTCGCGGCCCCATCCCACCCGCTCCTCGCGCAGCCGGTGCGCCAGCTGGGCCGGCGAGAACTCGTTGTCGGGCGGCGCCAGCTCGCCCGCTTCGAGTGCCTCGCGCAGGGTGTCGGCCGGAAGGCCCTCGGACAGAAAGGTGAGGAAGCGCGACACGGCGCGGCCGATCCGCGAGTGCACGAAAGGCAGGCCGTTGTGATGGGTGCAGGGAACGTCGAGATGCGAGGTGAGCGCGTGAAGCTCGACGCCGTAACGGTCCTCGTCAGTGGCGGCGATCTCGATGTCGCCCCAGGCCCAGCCGGCGGCGATTGCGCGGCGCAGCACCTCGCGCAACTCGGTGGCGGGAGTCGTGGCGGAGAAGAGGACCGGGGCCGCAGTCGTTGCCTGGGCATCGCCGTCCGCATGCCCCTGCGCCTGCCCCACGCCATGGCCCGGCTGGCGCGCCCGGCTGGCCACCATGGTCCGCGGCACGGCTCCATCTCCAGCTTCGACGTCGAGCACCTCGGCGCTGAGCACTGCGCCACCGTCAATGACCCGTGCCACCAGCCGTCCGGCCAGGCCACGCAGCGAGAGTTCCCCGGCCAGCACCAGGTGCGGCGCGAGCACGAACGGCGCTTCCTCATCGAAGGCGTCGAGCGCCAGCAGGAAGATTCCAGCCGGGTCCAGCATTCGACGCTCGTCAAGCAGGCGGAGGTAGTGTGCCAGGATGCGGCCCAGATCGCGGGCGGTGCTGTCGCGCGGGGCCCGCTCGGCAATCTCCGCCGGGCCAATTCCTGCGGCGCGGAGGCTCTGCAGCGAGTCGTGCACCGCCACCCGCAGCCCCGGCCGGCCGGCCAGCGCGGCCAGCCGTCCTTCCACGGATCCCTCACTTATCGCCGCCTCGAACGCCGCCTCCGACACCGCGGCGATCTCGAGGTCGTCGCCGGGCCGCACGCCCCGCTCGGACATCCTGGTAAACGCCAGCTCCCCCGCCAGCATCTTCGGCGTCACCGCCTCCCAACCCACCCAGCCACCGGCCTCGCGCGCCAGCGTGGCCAGCAGCTCGCGACCCCAACGGAGGTCGGGGCCGACGAGCATCTTCCTGGCCACAGGCCAGGAGGCGTCGAGCTGCTTCAGATGTGTCAGGATGCGAAGCATGACCCAACATACCACAGGGGGGAGACAACGAGGTTGGAAGAAGCAGGAGAGGTAGAAGAGGTAGAGGGGGAATCCCCTCTTCTACCTCTCCTACCTCTGCTACCTCTGCTACCGGTTTACTTCGCTACTTCATCGGCACCAGCGACACATGGATGATCTTCCATCCGGAAATTCCGCGGCGGAGCAGGGTCACATAGCGGAACTTCAGCTCGCCGCCATCTGCCGGATGTACCGTCCAGGTCCCCAGGTCCACCGCCGTGCTTCCATACACCCGGGTGGTGTCGGACTCGATTACGGCGTGGGGCCACGTGGGGGCTTCCTCGGCCATGGCGGCACGGATCTCGAGACCGCCGGACAGCATCCGCCCATCATCCATGATGACGACGGCGTCGTCAGCGTACAGTGCGGTCACTCCAGCGGCGTCCTTGCTGTTGAAGGCGTCGACATAGGTGGCACGAAGGGTCGCCAGATCCGACATCGCCGTGCGAAGCGCGGGGGCGTTGGCGGGGATTCCCTGTGCCGCCAGTGCGGCAGGGGCGGCCAGTGCAACTGCGACTGCAAGTGCGGCTGTGCGAAGAGACCTGTGCCGGGAAGTCATGGGGCGCTCCATGGGGGGGGTGAATGATCGAGGATATCCTACCCCCGATCCCGCCGAGCGGAAGGGGAGGGCCTTTCGCCTGACGGTCCCGGAGCCTACCGTAGGGAATGTTCCCCCGGCCTCCGGTTCTCCCCGCCCTGCTCCTGCTCCTGGCGAGCCCGTCCGGCGTGCCCGGTCCAGGCCCGGCCGCTGCCACTCCCCGCAACATCATCCTGATCCTGAGCGACGACCACCGGTACGACTTCATGGGCTTCATGCCGGGCGCGCCGGAATGGCTCGAGACGCCGGGCCTCGACCGGATGGCAGCGGAAGGAGCCCATCTGGCCAACGCCTTCGTGACCACCGCGCTCTGTTCGCCCAGCCGGGCGTCGATCTTCACCGGACAGTACGCCCATCGCCACGGCGTGGTCGACAACACCAGTCCGGTGCCGGAGGGCACGTCGTTCTTCCCTGAGGAACTCCAGGCCGCCGGCTGGAACACCGGCTACGTGGGCAAGTGGCACATGGGCGAGGACAGCGA
>CAMLHP010000142.1 GCA_946479805.1 uncultured Gemmatimonadota bacterium
GGAGCTTCGGGTTTCCCGGAGCGGACGACCTGGGAAACATGTTCCAGTTCTATCGCGACTTCGAGAAGGTCTGCAACGATATGCGTGACGTCGCGCGTTCTCGGCAATTCGCGCCAGAGCTGCAGACGTTCGACCAGTGGCTGGCAGTGAACGCCGGGAAGATTCCGCTGGGATGAACGCTACCGCGCGCTGATCGCAACAGATTCCAGGCGGTGCCATCCGTACCAAGTGCCATCACAGGTGGCTGCGCGCTACACTATCGTCCCAAACAGCCGGCCGATCAGCGCGGTGACTCCCATCGCCACGGCTCCCCAGAACGTCACGCGAAGCGCCCCGCGGCCGGGATGTGCTCCGCCCAAGCGAGCGGCCAAGGCCCCGAGGGCGGCGAGGAGCACGAGGGATGCGGCAATCGTGGCCGGTACGACGGCCGCGACCGGGAGTAGCAAAACGACGACCAAGGGCAGGGCCGCGCCTGCCGCGAAGGACCCGGCCGAGGCGAGGGCGGCTTGGAGCGGGCGGGCGAGCGTCATTTCGGAGAGGCCGAGCTCATCGCGGGCGTGAGCGCCGAGGGCATCATGGGCCATCAGCTGACTCGCGACCTCGGCGGCCTGGGAGGGCGCCAGGCCCCGAGCTTCGTAGATTTGCGCGAGCTCGGTGTGCTCTGCCTCGGGTTGGGTGGCGAGTTCGCGGCGTTCTCGCGCCAAGTCGGCCTGTTCGGTGTCCGCCTGGGAGCTGACGGAGACGTACTCACCCGCGGCCATTGAGAGGGCGCCGGCGACCAGGCCAGCCACGGCGGACAGGACGACGGCGTCGCGCTCGGCGTGGGCCGAAGCGATGCCCACCACGAGGCTGCTCGTGGAGATCAGCCCGTCATTCGCACCGAGGACGGCGGCGCGAAGCCATCCGATGTGCGCAGTGCGGTGCCGTTCGACATGGACCATACGGAGAGGCTAGCTCCAAGCACGCATTCTTGCCACCTAAGGACTTGCGCATCAGCTGCTGGTCAGGCGGCACTCTTTGCGCCGCCAAAACGAAGTCGGCTGCCGTCCGGATCGATCACGCACATCTCACGATTCCCCCACGGTGTTTCCTGAGGTGGTTCGTCAAGTGTGCCATGGGGGCTACACGATGCCGCGAAACTGCTCCAGCGACGCCGGGTTGGCCAGCGCATCGGCGTTCTTCACTGGCCGCCCGTGGATGGCCTCGCGCACTGCGAGTTCGCTGACCTTGCCACTCACGGTGCGGGGGACATCGGCAACCTGCAAAATGACCTTCGGAACGTGATGGGGGCTGGCCCGTTCGCGGATGCGCCGTCGGATCCGGTCCTTCAGCGCGTCGTCCAGCTTCTGACCTTCTCGCAGCTGTACGAACAGTACGATCCGGGTGTCTTCCTGCCAATCCTGCCCCACTACCACGCTGTCCACCACCTCCGGCATTTCCTCGAGCTGGCGATAGATCTCGGCGGTGCCGATGCGCACGCCGCCGGGATTGAGGGTCGCATCACTCCGGCCATGGATGATGATGCCGCCGTGCCTGGTGAGCTCGGCCCAGTCACCATGGCGCCAGATGCCGGGGAAGTGCTCGAAGTAGGCCGAGCGGTAGCGGCTGCCGTCAGGATCATTCCAGAATCGCACCGGCCGGCTGGGAAAGGGCATGGTGCAGCAGAGCTCGCCGGGCCGGCCGACGACGGGAGTGCCCCCGTCGTCCAGGATCTCGACTTTCATGCCGAGTCCGCGGGTCTGGATCTCGGCGCGATAGACGGGCCGAGTCGGATCCCCCAGCGCAAAGCAGCTGATCAGGTCGGTTCCGCCGCTGATGCTGGCGAGGTGGATGTCGCCGCCGATGTCGCGCGTGACGTAGTCAAAGGAGTGGGGCGCCAGCGGGCTGCCGGTGCTGAGGATGGCTCGGAGCGCTGTGAGTTGGTGGGTGCGCCGGGGTGCAAGCCCCTCCTGCTCCGCCGCCGCGAGGTACCGGGCGCTGGTGCCGAACACGCTTACCCGCTCCGCCGCCGCCAGGTCCCACAGGATGTCCTTGCGCGGCGCCATGGGCGCACCGTCGTACAGCACCACGGTGGCGCCCACCGCAAGCGACGACACCAGCCAGTTCCACATCATCCAGCCGCAGGTGGTAAAGTAGAAAATCCGGTCGTCGCGGGTGAGGTCGGTGTGGAGGACGTGCTCCTTCTGGTGCTGCAGCAGCGTTCCGCCAGCGCCGTGAACCATGGCCTTGGGCAAGCCGGTGGTTCCGGACGAGTACATGATGTAGAGCGGGTGGTCGAACGGGAAGCGAGTCGGCTCGACGGCTCGACGGCTCGGTGGCTCGGCGGCTCGGCGGCTCGACGGCTCGGCGGAGAAGCCGGCCCAGGAGGTTGCGCCTCGGACCCGGGACAAGTCGGGGTCGTCGCGGAGCCAGGGGACGATGACTACCTGCTCGATCGAGGGGATGGCAGCGCGGATGCCCTCAACCCGGTCCAGCACGTCGAGCTCCTTGCCGGCGTAACGGTAGCCGTCGGCGGCGAAGAGCACCCGTGGCTGGATCTGCCCCAGCCGGTCCAGCACCGCCTGGGTGCCGAAGTCAGGCGAGCAGGAAGACCAGACAGCACCCACCATCGCCGATCCGAGCATGGCGATGACGGTTTCGGCGATGTTGGGCAGGAATCCGGCAATCCGGTCACCCGGCTGGATGCCGAGATCCCTGAGCGCGCTCGCGACGCGAGCCACTTCCTGGTGAAGTTCAGCAAAGGACAGCTTCCGCCGGCGACCGCGTTCGTCCCACGAGACTATTGCGTCCCGGTCATCGCGGAAGCGAAGGAGGTTCTCGGCGAAGTTGAGTCGGGCCTCGGGGAACCAGGCCTGGTCCCATGCCTCGAGCCCCGGGCCCACCCTCCCGGGTCCGTCGCCGATTACGCCACAGAAATTCCATACGGCGGGCCAGAACACCGCTGGATCTGATATGGACCACTGGTAGAGATCATGGGCGCCGGAGACATGAGCGCCCGCGGCCTTCACCTCACGGGCGAAGCCAGTGAGGTTGGCGCGGGCGATGCGCCCGGGGGACGGGGTCCAGACCGGACGGCTGACGGTACTCAGCTGGTCGGCGGATTGAACTGCTCGTGCTGCTGGTCGAGCCAGCTCTTGTGGTACGCGGGATCCTCGAAGTCAGTGGCCGCCCTTGCCACATGGAGCGGCCGGAACGAATCCATCATCACCGCGAGTTCGTTGGTGGCCTTGGCGCCGATGCTGGCCTCCGCCCGGCCGGGATGGGGCCCGTGCGGCAGCCCGTCGGGATGATGGGTGATGCTGCCGTACTCGATGCCCTTCCGGCTCATGAACTCACTCGAGGCATAAAACAGGACCTCGTCGGAATCCACGTTGCTGTGATTGTATGGCGCCGGCACCGCCGCCGGATCGAAGTCATAGGGCCGGGGGCAGAAGCTGCAGATGACAAACCCGTCGCCCTGGAAAGTCTGGTGCACCGGCGGGGGCTGGTGAATCCGTCCCACTATCGGCTCGAAGTCGTGGATGCTGAATGCCCAGGGATAGAAATATCCGTCCCACCCAACCACGTCGAACGGATGATGGTCGAGAATCAGCTCGTTGATGGCGTCGTACTGCTTGACGAGCAGGCGGAAATCGCCCTTCTCGTCATGGGTGCGAAGCTCGGCGGGACGACGGATGTCGCGCTCGGAGTAGGGCGCGCCCTCGAGCAGCTGGCCGAACTCATTGCGATACCTTCTGGGCCAGCGGATATGGCCCCGGCTCTCGAATACCACGAGCTTGGTGGGCCCGGCCGCCTGGTCGAGCTGCCAGCGGTGCAGGATGTTCCGGTGGATGACCACGTAGTCGCCCTGGCGGTATGGCAGGTCGCCATAGGACGACTCGAGCACCCCCGAGCCTTCAGCGACATACACGCACTCGTCGGCCTGGGAGTTCCGATAGAAATGGGCATCGAGCTCGTCGGGCTCGACATACAGCATCGCGATGTCGGCGTTGAACAGGATCGGGGTCCGGTCCAGGGTGGGGCTCCCGCCCTTCCTGGCCCCTGCTGTGCGGAAATGACGATGGCGGAGCGAGACATCGTCGTCCTTCTCCCACACGACGTCGCGCACCTTGCTGGCCGACTTCACCGTGGTGGGTGGATGGACATGATAGAGAAGGGAGGCGGTACCGGTGAACCCCTCGTGCCCCATCAGTTCCTCGGCGTACAGTCCTCCGTCAGGACGCCTGAACACCGTGTGCCGCTTGCGCGGGATCTCGCCCAGCGTGTGGTAGATCGGCATCAGAGGTTGCCCCGCAGCGCCTGTTCGCGTTCGATGGCCTCGAACAGCGCCTTGAAGTTGCCTGCGCCGAAGCTCCTGGCACCCTTCCGCTGGATGATCTCGTAGAAGAGCGTGGGGCGATCCTCGACCGGCTTGGTGAAGATCTGCAGCAGGTAGCCCTCATCGTCGCGGTCGACCAGGATGCCGAGCTCGGCCAGCGGGGCAATGTCCTCCTCGATCTTCCCCACCCGGTCCAGCACGGTGTCGTAGTAGGTCGAGGGCACCCGCAGGAACTCGATGCCTCGGGTGCGAAGCTGCCGAACGGTCGAGATGATGTCGTCAGTGGCGATGGCGATGTGCTGACAGCCAGCTCCCTGATAGAACTCGAGATACTCGTCGATCTGGCTCTTCTTGCGGCCCTGGGCCGGCTCGTTAAGCGGGAACTTGATGCGGCCATTGCCGCTGGAGACGACCTTGGACATGAGCGCCGAATACTCGGTGCTGATGGCCTTGTCATCGAAGGAGATGAGGTTGTAGAAGCCCAGCACCTTCTCGTAGAACCCGACCCACTCGTTCATCTTGCCAAGCTCAACGTTGCCGACGCAGTGGTCCACGTACTTGAGCCCAACAGGGCCGGGATCGTAGGGTGATTGCTCGGGACGGAACCCCGGCATGAAGACGCCGCGGTAATTTCCGCGCTCAACCAGCGAATGGATGGTGTCGCCGTACGTGTGGATGGCGGCGACAACCACCTCGCCGTCCTCATCCTTGAGGACAGTCGGCTCCTGGGCCGGCCTGGCCCCGCGCTCGACCGCCTTGTTGAAGGCGTCGCGGGCGTCGTCAACCCAGAGCGCCAGGTCCTTGACCCCGTCGCCATGGCGCGCCACGTGCTCGGCGATGGGGCTGTCGGGCCGGAGCGCGGTGGTCAGCACCAGCCGTACCTTGTCCTGCTCCAGGACGTAGCTGGCCCGGTCTCGGGTGCCGGTTTCGGGACCCCGGTAGCCGACCAGCCGGAAGCCGAAGGCGCCGCGATAGTAATGCGAGGCCTGCTTGGCGTTGCCGACGTAGAATTCGATGTAGTCGGTGCCGTTGATGGGGAAGGTATCGGTTACGCCTTCGGGGGCGCGGAGTGTGCTGGTCATTGAGAGCTCCGGTG
>CAMLHP010000143.1 GCA_946479805.1 uncultured Gemmatimonadota bacterium
GCGTCGGCCGACCTCCGCGAGTTCACCAATTTCGACTTCGGCAACTCGCGCGGCATCGACGTCCGGCTTGACCGCCGGATCGGCAGCATCTTCAACGGAACCATCGCCTACAGCTATTCGTCGGCCAAGAACACCGGTTCCGACCCGAACACCTACCTCCGGTTCGGCTCGCGGGTGCTCAATGCCCTGTCCGGCGGTAACCAGCCGCCGCCGCAGGCGACGGCAGCCACGGACCTGAGCCGTCCGCACAACCTCGCGGGCGCGTTCTCGATCGCCTTCCCGAATGACTTCCAGGAAGGAACCACGATTGGTTCGCTGCTGCAGGACTTCGGGGTGTTCGGCACCTTCCGGTTCGCCAGCGGCACCGCCTACACCAAGTGCGAGGACGCCGGCGGCAACGAGAGCACCCTGAGCGGCAGCGTCTGCGCCCGGGGCGGCTTCGAGGGTGGGCTCAACACCGCCCGCCTGCCCGGGTTCAAGCAGTTCGACCTGCGGTTCACCAAGGGACTCGCACTGGGCGGCCTGGACCTGACGGCGTACCTCGACGTGCGGAACGTGCTCAACTTCCGCAACGTGCTCCAGGTGTTCGTGACCACCGATGACGTGGTCAGCTCGCTTGACCGTGAACGTACGGTCAACGATCAGTTCGACAGCTGGAACTCCGAGGCCACCGCCAACGGCATCCTGCTTGACAACGGTGACATCGACTTCCGCTTCGACGGTGCCGGAAACGCCGGCTGCGCCACCTACGTGACGACCAACGGAAATGGCGGCGCACCAAGCTGCATCTACATGATCCGGACCGAGGAGCGCTGGGGCGATGGTGACCACCTCTTCACGGTTGCGGAGCAGCAGCGAGTGGCCAATGCGTCATACGAAGTCGGCCGTGGAGAGTACGCGTTCTACGGTGACGGCCGCCGGATGCGGCTGGGCTTCGAGCTCAATTTCTGATGTCTCCGGAGACGGACACCGGCCGGCCGCGAGGTTTGCGGCCGGGCGGGGCCCGGCTCCCCGCTATTTCATTCGGAGAGGACGCAATGCACTCACGTTTCAGTAAGAGGGGAGCGCTGATCGGCGGTCTTCTCGCCCTGGTCCTGGCGGTCATGCTGCCGGCTGTGGCGAGTGCCGTTCCGGAGGCGGGCGCCAAGCAGCGGGGATTCCGGCTGTTTGCCCGAAGCCTCGGCGCGATCACGGTCAACCGGATCTACTGCGGTCTCGCCACCACCGGCGAGGTCTGCGTGGACTCCAACAACTCGTCCACCATCGGCGGCGGATTCTGGCCCAAGGGCACTGCGGACCAGTACGTGTTCAATTCGGGCCTCCAGGTCGCCGGCATCATCGACCCGGCAGCGGGAGCGGGCAATCCGTGGTCCGGAGACACGACCGGTGGATTCTTCTTCGACCCGAAGGGCACCACGCAGCACGGCCTTCAGGTCGAGCCGATCTACAACTCGCAGAACCCGGAAGACTTCGCCGCATGGCCTGAAGCTGCCAACGTTCCGTTCGGCGACGCCGTGGGCGACCTTTACTTCCCGCTGCTGCAGGGACGCAAGAGCGCCTCGCAGGGCGACGTGTGGTGGATTTCCTGGGAAGGCAATCCGGGCCAGGCTTCCGGCCGCCCGCACCCGCTGGGCATCGCGGTGGAGCAGCGGGGCATGGGGTGGAACTACCCGACCGGCAATGAAGACATCATTTACTTCACGTACACGTTCTACAACATCACCTCGCTGAACGAGGCCGATTACGCTGCGATCCGGCCCGGGATGCGGGAGATCATGATTGCGCGGGCCAATGACTTCCACGCGCTCAACAACGCGGCGTTCGGCATTGACCTGCCGGATGAGGGCTACACCATCACCGACATGTACGCCGCCTTCGGCGCTGACATGGACGTGGGTGACGCGGGCGAGAACTACGCGACCGTACAGCTGCCGTTCGCCCTGGGCAACACCTATACGGCCGCCTTTGACCAGCCGGCCGGATGGACCTTTGACCCGGGCATTTTTGCCCCACCCTTCTTCAAGGGCGTGGGCTTCGTAGGCGTCAAGTACCTGTCTAGCCCGACCGGAGCTGGCGAGATCAACCTGTTCTCCAACACCATCAACGGCGGATCATTCGGCGACGCCCGCAACACTACCCAGCTGTGGCGCTATCTCTCGGGCAACATCAGCCCGGCAGCAGGCGACGCGCCGTGTGAGCAGGGTCCGCCGCAGGTTACCAAGCTCTGCTACATCAACAACGGCGACCGCGATGACATGCGGTTCTTCCAGAGCTCGACCGCGCTCGAGCTCGGACCGGGCGAGTTCGGAACCATCGTGGTGGCCTACATCTTCGCCCCGCCGGTAGCGGTCACTTCGTTCGTGCCCGGCGGCGACCAGAAGCCTGGCGACCCGCTCCGGTTTGCCAGCCCGACCCAGCTTGCGTCCATCGGCGCGAACATGGTGGATTCCCTGGCCGGCTTCCTCGACTACACGGACGGTAACAGCGACGGAATCGCGCAGCAGGATGAATACGTGGTCGTTCCTGGCTCGCTGCTGGGCAAGGCACTCGTGGCCCAGTCGGTGTTCGACAACAAGTTCCTGTTGCCGTTCGCGCCCGAAGCGCCGGAGTTCTTCCTGGTGCCGGGTGACGACCAGGTCAGCGTCCTCTGGAGGCCATCGGCTTCCGAAGCCACCGGCGATGCGTTCTTCAACATTGCATCGCAGGCCACCGAGACCCCTCCGGGCGGCGGCGCAGAGGTTCCCAACGCGTTGTACGACCCGAACTACCGCCAGCGCGACGTGGAAGGGTACCGGGTGTACCGGGGACGGGTTGATGCACCGAACTCACTGACACTGCTGGCGCAGTTCGATTATGCCGGCACGGTCATCAACGACTTTACCGGCAGCATCAACCCGGTGAATACCTGCTCACCCGACCTGGGCATCTTCACCGACTGCCCGGCGGCATATGACCCGCTGGAGTTTGCGCCGGGTGTCGCACGGACAGTCTCCTATGAGGTTCCGCTGGTCGCGACCGATGGACCGATCATCCAGGTCAAGTCGGGCGGCCGCACGGTGCTGGCCGACAGCACGGCCTTCGTTCTCATCGCTGACACCGCGGTGACCGGCCTGGCCTCGGGATTCCCCGCGCTGAGCGACAACGGCGTGCCGTTCATCTACGTGGACCAGGCGGTTCGCAACAACTTCCGCTACTTCTACTCGGTCACGGCATTCGACGTCAACTCGTTCGCCTCGGGCCCGTCGAGCCTCGAGTCGCCCCGCATCACGCGGTCAGTGACACCGGGTGTGAGCGCGACCAATGCGCAGTATGACATCACCACAAGCACGTCAGTCTGGGGCCGGGGCGAGGAGCTGACCGACAACGCCCTGCCCACGATCGACCCCGCGACTGGTGTCTTCAGCAAGGCCTTTCCGCCAGCCAACGGCTGGAGTGCGGAGTTCAGCGGCTATGTGCAGCAGATTGTGAGCGGACCGGGGGCAGTCGTGGTCCGGCTGGACAGCCTGCATCTGGGCAGCGCCTACAATAATGTGCCGGGCGTGTACTTCCTCACGATCAACCCGGGACAGCCGTCGGAGGCGCACGTCTCGTTCAACCTCGCGATGGCCAATACCGGCGGCAATACCCAGTCCACCACGGTGAACTTCGCAGGAGCGGCGGTCAATCCGGTGCAGGCGGCCAACTTCGGCGTGGACGGTGACTTCGTCCTTGGCGCCGCGATTACAGCCGAAATGCCGGCCGACTACTGGACCACAGTCCAGAGCCGCGGCTGCGTGAACAGCGCCGAGGGCTTCACCAACGCTGACGGCGCCAATGAGTGCAGCTACAACGGCTCCCGGTGGTTCGACGGAGATGTGGAGACGGCCGCGCACCCGACCGCTGGCAACCTCGAAGTCAATGACTTCGGGTTCCCGGAAGGGGACATCGCGTCCTACAACAACGCCGGCACCCTCGCCGGAGTCACCACGATCTACGAGGCTCACTCGTATACCACAACCCAGACCACCTGGCGCAACGTCGAGGCCATCATAGGCTTCGCGGCTCGCGCAGCGGATATAAAGGTGTACTGGGGTGGCGGCGGCGTGGTTGACTCGGTTATCGACGTCACTCACAATGTCGTGGTTCCGTTCGATACCGCCGCCGGCGGCAGCTGGGGCTTCGTCGATCCGGCGGCTCCATCGACCGACGCTCGGCCGGCGGTTGCATCGCTGTTCGACTTCGGCTGCGTGTATCCGATCAACCAGTTCAGCACGCTGATCAACTGCGGTGGCCAGACCAACCTGAAGCCGGTCGCAACCCTGGACCAGGTGATCGTGGTGGGTGGTTCGCCGATGTCGGCCCAGGCTGCACGGGCCCCGCAGCCCAACCCGGGCTTCGTCATGTACATCGCCGGGCACGTATACACGTTCGAGATGGCATCATTGCCCGCCGACGGCACCGTCTGGACCATGCGCGGTTACACCGGTGGCGGCCTCACCGGTGGCCAGGGTTCGGCCGGGGACGAGGGCCCGTATGTGTACAACGAAGTGCGGCCCCGGCCCTTCACCGCGGTCGGCGCCGAAGTGCACCTGGACTTCGACGCCACCAACGTGGCGGGACTGCCGACGCTGGCAGACCTGGATCGGGTCCACACGGTGCCTGACCCGTACTATGTGACCAACGAGTTCGAGCAGACCACGGACAACAAGGTTCTCCAGTTCGTGAACCTGCCGAACGCCGCGACGATCCGGATCTACTCATCCAGCGGCATCCTGGTCCAGGTCATTGAGCACAACACCGCCAACGCGGACGGTACGGCGACGTGGAACCTGCTGAACCGGAACGACCAGGTTGTGGCAAGCGGTGTGTACTTCTATCACATCGAGGCGGGCGATGCCCGCCGGGTCGGCCGGTTCACCGTCGTGAACTTCGCCCAGTAGCCCAATGGGGGAGAGCGGCATCCGCCGCTCTCCTCCGCATCCAGGAGATCAGAAGCTTATGAGTCAGTTCAACGCAACACGCTTCGCCCTGGTCGTGGCGCTCCTGGGCTTCCTGCCCGCGGGACTCGCTGCGCAGGAGTCGAACCAGGACGCGAACCAGGACAACACCGGATACGGCACCACGGCAGCGGAATTCCTGCTGTTCGGTGCCGGCGCCCGGGGTGTGGCGCTCGGTGGCGCCTATCCGGCGATATCCACCGACGCCAGCTCGCTGTACTACAACCCGGCCGGCGCCGCCCTGATGTCGCGGCCCTCGGCCATGGTCAGCACCTACGAGTATGTGGCGGATACGCGGTACAGCTGGGCCGGCGTGGCGTTCCCCTTCAGCGGGGGCACCACGACGTTCGGCGCCCAGATCGGCACCTTCGGTTTCGGGGACCAGCCGGTCTACACCGCCGACCAGCCGG
>CAMLHP010000144.1 GCA_946479805.1 uncultured Gemmatimonadota bacterium
ATTTCATGGGTGGGGGCCGCGAGTTCACGGTGCTGTTTGAGCCGACCGAGACCGCATCGCTATCGAGTTACACCCGGACCCGCAATCTTCTGGTGCTCAACGTGCTGGAGGACGTGCGGAACCGGCTCTTCGTCCTTGACCCGGCGGATGGATGGGCGCGGAAGCCGCTGCCCAATCTTCCCACGCTTGGTACCGTGGCTGTTGGCGCGGTAGACCGCGACGAGAGCGACCTGCTCTGGCTCTACACTACTGATTTTCTCACCCCGACGACGCTCTCGCTGGCCCAGGTGACCGGCGAGAAGGAGCAGCTCAAGGCGATGCCGGCGTTCTTCGACGGCAGCCGGCACCTCGTAGAGCAGCATTTCGCCACCAGCAAGGACGGCACGCGGGTGCCGTGGTTCCTGGTGCGGCCCAGGGACCATGCGATGGACGGTACGACGCCTACTCTGCTCTACGGATACGGTGGCTTCGAGGTCTCGCTCACGCCGTTCTACTCGGGAACGGTCGGCGCGGCATGGCTCGAGCGGGGCGGGGCATACGCAGTGGCCAATATCAGAGGGGGAGGAGAGTACGGCCCGCGCTGGCACCAGGCGGCGCTCAAGGCAAACCGGCCGAGGGCGTATGAGGACTTCGCCGCGGTGGCGCAGGACCTGGTCCGGCGCGGCATCACCGCGCCGGCCCACCTCGGCATCCAGGGTGGCAGCAACGGTGGGCTGCTGGTGGGCAACATGCTGACGCAGTATCCCGAGCTGTTCGGCGCGGTGGTGGTGGAAGTGCCGCTGCTGGACATGCAGCGTTATCACAAGCTGCTGGCGGGCGCGTCGTGGATGGCGGAATACGGGAACCCGGATGATCCGGAGGAGTGGGAGTTCATCAGGACTTTCTCGCCCTATCACCTGGTCCGCCGCGACGGGGAGTATCCGCCGACGCTCTTCATGACCTCCACCCGCGACGACCGGGTCCATCCGGGCCACGCGCGGAAGATGGCTGCCCGGATGCTGGATTTCGGGAAGAACATCCTCTACTACGAGAACATCGAGGGCGGGCACGGCGGCTCGGCGACGAACGCCCAGGCGGCGCACATGGACGCGCTGTCTTACATGTTCCTGTGGAAGGAGCTGGGGGGAGGGGTGGTGCCGTGAGCTGACACGGCCCCTTGCGCTCCTCTTTCCATTCCCATATACTGAACCACATGGTTCAGTTTCAAGTCACCCGCCTGGATACCTCGTTTGCCGCGCTGGCGGACCCCACCCGGCGCGGGATACTGGAGCGTCTGGGACGGAAGGACGCCTCGATCACCGAGCTGGCCGACCGGTTCAGCATGACCCTCACGGGCATGAAGAAGCACGTCGGCGTCCTGGAGCAGGCAGGTCTGGTCACCACCGAGAAGGTCGGGAGGGTCCGGACCTGCAGGCTCGGCTCGCGGCGCCTGGAACAGGAGGCGGCATGGATCGGGAAGTACCAGCAGCGCTGGGAGGCACGCTTCAATGAACTGGACAGACTGCTGGAGGAACTGAAGCGGGAGAAGTCACGGGATGCAGGCGGAAAGGAATAGCGGTCCTTACCACGTGAAGGAAAGCGAGCCCGGCACCATGAAGAACTCAACAACAGCAGAACGGAAGTCAGAGCGGGAACTGGTCGTCACACGCACTTTCGACGGCCCGGCGCACATCGTGTTCGAGGCCTGGACCAGGCCCGAGCTGTTCAAGCAGTGGTGGGTGCCGAAGTCGCTGGGCATGTCCATGATTTCCTGCGAGATGGATGTCCGCGTGGGTGGCGGCTACCGGATGGTCTTCCAGCACCCTGACTTTCCCGAGCCCATGGCGTTCTTCGGCAAATACACCGAAGTGGTGCCCAACGCGCGCCTCACCTGGACCAACGAGGAAGGCGCCGATGGTCCCGTTACCACGGTAAGCTTCGAGGAAAAGGATGGCAGGACGCTGCTGGCCCTGAGCGAACTCTATCCTTCGAAGAAAGCGCTCGACGACGCCATCGCCTCCGGCAGCTCGGGCACCAGTGGGGCGGAAGAGCAGTTCGGGCAGCTGGACGAGCTTCTCCTCACCCTGGTCAAGTCATGAGGTGGTGCAGGATCCTGATCCTCGCGGCCGCGGCCCTGGTCGCGTCTGCGTTACCCACGACAGCGGCAGGTCAAGCGATGCGTACTCCCGAATCAAAAGGCTACGCAAGCGTCAATGGAGTCGAGCTCTACTACGAGGTCCACGGGGACGGGCCACCCCTGATCATGCTGCACGGGGGCGTAGATCCTTCGGAGATGCTCGGTGCGCCGCTCACGGAAATGGCCAGGGCGAACAAGGTCGTGGCGCTGCATTACCAGGGCCACGGCCTCAGCAAGGACAGTGACCGGCCCTGGTCATATGAAGCATTCGCCGACGACGTTGCCGCGCTGATGGAGCACCTCGGCATCAGCAAGGCGAGCGTGATGGGGTACTCGAGCGGCGCCCTTGTCGCGCTCCAGGTTGCGATCCGCCATCCTCAGCTGGTCTACAAGCTGATCGTCGTCTCGGCCGGGTTCGGTTCCGAGGGATACTATCCGGCTGTTCGCGAGGCCTTTGCCCAGATGCCCTCATCGGCGGCAGCCATCGCGGCCAGCGTGAGCGAGTCGCCGCTAGCGAAGCAGTATCCTTCGGTGAACTGGGAGAAGATGTTCAGGAATACTGGTGAGCTCGCCAACCGAAGCTACGACTGGTCGGCGGCGATGGCCGGGATCAAGGCGCCGACATTGCTCATCTTTGCGGATGCCGACATGGTAAGCCCTGAACACGTTCTGGAGTTCTATAAACTGCTGGGCGGCGGCCTGGACGCCGGCCTGGACGGATCGCAGCGGTCGCCCAACCGGCTGGCGATACTGTCCGGCACGACGCATCGGACGATCCTGCCATCTGCGGCATTCGTTCAGAGTGTGTCGGAGTTTCTGGAAGCCGAGTAGCGCAGTACGCTGATGGTAGCCGGTTTCTTCATGAATTCCTGGTGAAGTCTTAATACGGGGACGGGTATCCTTCTCGTGTGTGTGAGATTCCAGCACTCGCGCGGAGGGCTTATGGCTGGTCAGATGCGGTGGCTCATGCCAGGACTCCTGGTCGGCGCCCTGTTGACCTTCGGGGCAGTTCCCGCTTTTGGTGAGGAAATTCCGGCATTCGCCCGGCGGTACGGCGTGAGCTGCGCGCTCTGCCACAACCCGGTGCCCGCACTTACGCCCTTTGGGGAGCAGTTTGCCGGTAACGGCAACCGCATGGCCCCGGGTGAGGAACCGGCCGACACGATCGGCACGGGTGACGACCTGCTGTCCCTCTCCCGCGACGTGCCGCTCGCCGTCCGGCTCGATGCATACGTGCAGAGCTACTCCAAGGGACGTGCCGTCACCGACTTTCAGGCTCCCTACTCCCTCAAGGTGCTCTCGGGCGGGTCCCTCTCGACGTCGCTCTCCTACTACTTCTACGCGTTCCTCTTCGAGCGCGGGGAGGTCGGCGGCGTCGAGGATGCGTACCTGTATGCCAACGACATCGGCGGCGCGCCGGTGGACGTGATGGTGGGACAGTTCCAGGTCTCTGATCCGATGTTCAAGCGCGAGCTGCGACTGTCCTTCGAGGATTACGCGGTTTACCGCGCCCGCCTCGGCGACGTTCCTTCCGACCTGACCTATGACCGAGGCCTGCTGGCCAGCGCAGACGTAGGCGGCTTCACCCTGAGCGGCCAGGTGGTCAATGGCAATGGCCGTGGGGCCGCGGGCGATGATCGTCGTTTCGACTCCGACGCCGGCAAGACCTTCGCGCTGCATGCCACCCGCGACCTGATACCCGGGATCCGGCTGGGAGCGTTCGGCTTCGCGGGACGCACCACCAGCGAAGCCGTGCACGATGTGACCCAAATGCTGGGCGCGGACGCCACGATCTCGCACGGCCCATTCGAACTCAATATGCAGTACCTGCACCGCTCCGATTCCCGGCCGTTTTACGCCGCCGGGGATTCAGCTGCGAGCCTTGATGGAGGCTTCGTGGAACTGCTGGTGCGACCGTCGGGCTCTCGCTGGCACGGATTTGGACTGTACAACCTGATCGATGCCGACCGCCCGGTGCTGAGCGTGCGACTGGGAGGCCCTGCACTGGTGAAGCGATACGAGACCTTGTCGGGAGGGGCAGGTTATCTGCTCCGGCGCAACGTCAGGATCACCGGCGAGATGACGTACGACTTCAGCCAGGAGGAAGCGCGATGGACGCTCGGCGCAGTCTCGGCATTCTAACGCTGGCGGGTGCACTCCTGCTCAGCTCCGGCGCCCGCCTCTCGGCACAGGGAAGCGATTCGCTCCCCGCCGGCGTGACGCCCGCCATGGTGACGCAGGGAAAGAAGACCTTCAGCGGCAAGGGCCTCTGCATTGCCTGCCACGGCGATGCCGGAAAGGGCGGGCTCGCTCCCTCGCTGCGCGACAGCAACTGGATCCACAGCAGGGGCACCTTCGAGGACATCATGGCTCAGATCCGGCGAGGTGTCCCCGCCGATAGCTCCGCCACCAAGCTGGCCATGCCGCCGCTGGGCGGCGCCAAACTCAGCGAGCCAGAAGTTCAGGCGGTGGCCGCCTACGTCTGGTCGCTTCGACTCGAACCTGGGAAATAGTCATGCGAACGGGATTCATCGTGCTGGCTCTTGCGGTACTCTCAGCCCCGCGGCTTGCACACGGACAGGAGCAACACGTGACACACCATGGCGGGATCGGCATTCCTGAGGCACTACAGGCGGAGCATCACGAGATCCATGAACGACTGGTAGCAGCTACCCGGCTCCCGGGACCTGTCGGCGATGCAGCGCGGCAGCTCGCGGAAGTCCTGCATCCTCATTTTCAGCGCGAGGAGCAGATTGCGCTCCCGCCGCTCGGCTTGCTGGAGCCGCTGGCCCGTGGCGAATACAGCCCGGAGATGGCGCGCGTCCTTCCTCTGACCGATTCGCTTCGGGCAGAACTGCCCCGAATGCTCGAGGAGCATGTCGCGATCGCCGACGCCACGAGGCGGATGGGTGAAGTGGCGACTGACGCGAAGAACGAGGAGGTGGCGGCGCTGGCCGAAGCGCTCGCTCTGCATGCCAGGAGCGAAGAACAGGTTTCCTATCCGGCAGCATTGCTTGTGGGTGAGATGGTGCGGATCCGGCTGAGCGCCGGGCCTGAAGGTCACCAGCCATGACTCTGGGCTAGCGTCCCATGTGAATGAAGCACATTGGTGGCCAAAACGCCGAACCTCGCATCCACCGCGAAGTTCGGCGTTCGTGTTGTCCAGTCGGGGCGCCGGGATTTGAACCCGGGACCTCCTGCTCCCGAAGCAGGCGCGCTAACCGGGCTGCGCTACGCCCCGTGT
>CAMLHP010000145.1 GCA_946479805.1 uncultured Gemmatimonadota bacterium
CGAGCCAGGTGAGGCCGTCGAGGATCACCTGGGTGTGGGCGTCGGTGCTCCGCTCCCGGTCGGTATCCTCGATCCGCAGCACCATCGTGCCGCCGGTCTTCCTGGCGTACAGCCAGTTGAAGAGCGCGGTGCGGGCGCCGCCAACGTGGAGATACCCGGTAGGGGATGGGGCGAAGCGGACGCGGGGCATTGAGTGGAGAGTTGAAAAGTGAGAAGTAAGAAGCGAGAAGTGACAAGTCAGAAGTGAGAAAGTCCAGCGAGGAGAGTCGTGGTTCACGCTCTCAACTCTGGACCCTGGACTCCCATCTCGAACCAGCGGAGTCGGAGGGATTCGAACCCTCGATAGGGCTTTTGGGCCCTATAACGGTTTAGCAAACCGCCGCCTTCAGCCTCTCGGCCACGACTCCCGGGGCCTCAAGTTCGCCGGGCCGGCGGGGGGACGCAAGGGCGCCTCAGTGCTGCATCGGCGGCCGGTTCTCGGGCGGCGAAGCGCCGGGATCCAGGGCACGGAGCACGCCCACCGCACCCTTGGTTGCATCGGCAAATGCATGCGACACGAAGGGATACTCGCCGGCCTCCCTGAGGCGAATCTCGAAGATCGACCCGCCGCCCACGGGCACGGCCACGGTCTGTACCCCGCGGAGGGGATTGGCCATTGATCCGTCGAGGAATACCCGCTCGAAGATTCCTCCCACGACGTGGAACGCCGATGGCCGGTTTGGACCGGCATTCACGATATAGAGCCGCAGCAGCTGGTTGGGCTCGACGTCGATGGGATGGGTGGAGTACTGGGCAGCCTTGCCGTTGAACACCACGTGATCGGGCGCCTGGCCCAGCATCTCGAACCAGTCGAGCATGTAGGCGCCCTCAGGGTTCCGGTTGCGGGTGAGGTAGAACTCGCTTTGCACCAGTACCAGCTCCTCGGCGCGGGGGAGGGGAGTGCGAGGATCAACGATCAGCGCGCCATACATGCCGTTGGCGA
Source organism: uncultured Gemmatimonadota bacterium (assembly GCA_946479805.1). The sequence continues at coordinate 983 of CAMLHP010000145.1, forward strand.
TGTGCATGGCCACGGGAGCGGTACCGCAGTGGTAGAGGAACGCACCCGGCACCCGAGCCACGAACCGGTACTGGATGGAGTCACCGGGCATCAGGTTCCGGTAATACTTGTCCGGAGCGATCTCGGCAGCATGGAAGTCCATGCTGTGGGGAATGTCTGCCTTGTTGGTGAGCGTAAAGTCCACCGTGTCTCCCTGGCGGACGCGCAGCACCGGGCCCGGCACCTGGCCGTTGAAGGTCCACGCCGCATACTTGACCCCCGGGGCGACCTCCACCGTGGCGTGACGCATCTCCATCCGGACATGGTGGAGGCTTCCCTGCTCGCGGGGAGCAAGCTGCGCGAGAAAGGGAGCCGGCGATGAGCCGGGGCCGCCTACCGGAGCTTCGCCATGCGAGATGTCGGCCGGGGGCGTCGTGTCGGGCGATGCTGCAGCGCGCCGCAGAGAGTCGGCGGTGCGGGGCGGCAGGGGAGTGGAATCCGAGGCAGCCTGCCCAGCGCCCCGGGGCTTGCACGCCCCGGCAAGAACTCCAGCACAAACCAGCACAGCCATACGATGCAACAAATTCATCTCGCCAATGCCCTCCACCGGAAGAAATTGGCTCAAGACAGCACGCCTCAAGCCCCACGCCCCGCGCCCTTACGCCTTACGCCTTACGCCTTACGCCCCCTAGCGGCGTGGGTGAGATTCGAACTCACGGAACGGTTACCCGTTCGGCGGTTTTCAAGACCGCTGCCTTAAACCACTCGGCCACCACGCCTGCGCCAGCAGATTAGGCTAGACCGGGCGTGACTGCAACTGTCTGCAAACAGAGCGTGAACGGGAACTGCAACTGCGTGAACGGGAACTCACCGCGGTACCTGTTCACGCCGTTGTAACCACGACGGTCCAATTGTGCCGGTCAGTCCAGTTCACGCAGTTGCTGTTCACGCCGTTGCAGTTCCGCAGGTCATCCGAGTCTTACGACCGACCTCGCATGCACATCGAACATCGACCCCTTGGCCGGAGACGGCGCCTTCTCCGGCAGCGTCAGTTCCACCGACCTCCCGCCGATGGTTCCCGTCACCAGCCGCTGCCTGCCGAGGTCCAGTACGTCGGTCACCTGCATCGTGAAGCCCACCTGCTTGCCGCCGGCACCGGGGCCCGCGCGGAGCTCGCCCGGGGCCACCGCCACTGGTCCGTCGGCGTCCTGCAGCAACAGGAATCCCAGGAGTCCTGCCGTGTCCGCGTCAGGCGGCTCCATCAGCAGCTCACGGCGCGCTCCCTCTGCCCGCACCTGGCCGTCCACCAGGACCACTATCCGCTCTCCCAGCCGGAACGCCTCCTCCCGATCGTGGGTCACGAGGATCACCGTGGCGCCCGCCGACCGCAACAGGCGGGGCAGGTCGTCCAGCAGGGCTCGCCGGGTCAGGCGGTCCACCGCCGCAAGCGGCTCGTCCAGCAGGATCACCTCGGCCCGGAGCGCCAGTGCCCGCGCAAGGTTGACCCGCTGGGCCTCGCCCGATGACAGCTGCCGAGCGGGCCGGTCCAGCAGGTCGGATATCCCGCACTCTTCGGCGGCGTCATGTATCCGGATGTGCCGCTCCTCCGTCGGCAGGTTTCTAAGTGCCAGCCCCAGGTCCAGGTTGCGGCGCACCGTCCCCCGCACGAACACGGGCTCGGACAGCGCCAGCGCCGTGCGGGGTGCACCGTCATTTCGAAGCGGCTCGCCGCCTATGGTGATGTCACCCTGGGCCGGCTTTTCGAGCCCGGCTATCAGCCGGAGCAGTGTGGTCTTCCCCGCGCCGTTGGGGCCCAGTACCGCGGTCATGGAACGGGAAGGGAAGCGGAGGCTCTCGATGTCGAGCACGCTGCGCCCGTCGCGGCGGAAGCTCACCCGGTGGAGGCCAACGTCGCTCATGCGTCCCGCCGCTGCTGAACCAGGGTCAGGATCAGCGTCACGGTGAACGCCAGTGCCAGCAGGATCAGTCCGTATGCGATGGCGGTGGCCATCTCGCCCCGGCCCGTTACCGTGACAATCGCCGTGGTTAGCACGCGGGTGGAGCCGCGCAGGTTGCCGCCGACGGTCATGGAGGCACCGACTTCCGATATCACCGCGCCGAAGCCCGCCATCACCGCCGCGAGCAGTCCCAGCCGCGCCTCGCGGCTGAGGAGCCACAGCCGCCTCCACCGCCCCGCGCCCAGCGACTTGAGCAGGTCGGGGAGCGCTGGCGGGAGCGATTGGATGCTGGCCGAGGAGAAGCCTATGACCAGCGGGGTGGCGATGAGAAACTGCGCCAGTACCATGGCCTGAGGGGTGTAGAGCAGGCCGCTCCCTCCGAAGGGACCGCTGCGGGTAAAGAAGAGCCACACCACCAGGCCCACGACCACTGGCGGCATTCCCATGGCTGTGTTGACCATGCCGAGGACGAGGGTCCTGCCGGGAAATCTCCCGCGCGCGAGTGCGTAACCCAGCGGGACGCCCACCACCATCGCCAGCAGCGTGGCGCAGAGCGAGATGGCCAGAGTGCGGAGGATGATCTCCCACACCTCGGCATCGCCACTCAGCAGCAGGCGCCAGGCCTCACCCAGCGCGGTCGTCAGGTCATTCACCGAGCGCGTCCGGAATGAAGGGCCGGCCACCCAGCCGAGCGTGGCCGAACTCGGCGATCACCCGCTGGGCAACTGGCGAGACGAGGAATGCGAGAAACCTGCGGGCCGGCTCTGCCCGGGTTCCCGGATGCAGCTCAGGGCTGACCAGATGGATGCTGTACCTGTTGAGGAGGCGCGGATCGCCTTCGGAGAGCGGCATGAGCTCCACCCGGCCTTGCAGGGTGAGCCAGGTGCCCCGGTCCACCAGGGTGTAGGCCTGCCTGTCGTTGGCCACGTACAGCGTGGCGCTCATGCCCTGTCCGGTCTCGACCCTGTGGGCCAGCGAATCGACGTTCACTCCCGCTTCCTGCCAGAGCTGGAGCTCACGCGATTCGGTGCCGGAGCCGTCGCCCCGCGAGACGAACGCCCCCTGGGCGGCCACCCGCCGCATGGCTTCAACTGCGTCAGCGTTTCCGGCTACGCCTGCAGGGTCGGCAGCGGGACCAACCAGCAGAAAGTCGTTATGCATCAGCGGGCGCCCTTCGACCAGGTGGCCGGCCGCCACGTAGCGTGCCTCGGCATCGGGGTCGTGCGTGAGGGTGGCATCGGCGTCGCCCCGCTCTGCCATCATGAGCGCGGCGCCGGAGCCAACCGCTATCGGCTTGACCTCGATGCCGGTGGAAGCCGTGAACTGATCAATGAGCGTGTCCAGCAGCCCGGTCTCGTAAGCGCTGGTTGTCGTGGCGAGGATTACCTCGTTGCGCTCGTCGGCCCGCGAGGCGCACGCGACGAGCAGCAGCGGCAGCAGGGCGAGGCGAAGGCGCATTCTTCAAACTAGCAGCGGTGGCCATCCGTTTCTCCGTTCGGTCTGTCGCCGCTCGTGCCGCTGTGGCCGTCCGGCGCTTCTGGCCGCTTCCTGCCCATCAGCCCGGCTCGCGTCTGCATTTCTGACAGACACGGTATCGGGTCGCTGCCAATCCTGCCGATCCGGAGTTGCCAAAGCGGCCGGAAGGGCTGGCATGCGGGCTGCTTCGGCCAGCGTCCGGGCCAGTGAAAAGTCGCTGGCAGTCAACCACATACGCAAAGGAGGACAGGATGATTTCGACGACATTGCGCCGTCGCGGCGACGGCCTCCAGAACCTGCGGCGTTTCTCGTCGGTGCTGGACGACGCCTTCAGTGGCTCGTTCGTCAACTGGCCGCTTGGCCAGCGGTTTGAAAGTGCACTGACGGCGGCATGGGTTCCGGCATGCGACATCTTCGAGGACAAGGACGGCGTCAAGCTCGTGATGGAGGTGCCGGGCGTACGTCCGGACGATGTGAACCTCCAGCTCGAGAACAATGTCCTCACGATCCGGGGAGAGAAGCGCCAGGAAATAGAGGAAAAGGCTGATCGGGTGCACCTCTATGAGCGCAGCTATGGCAGCTTCGAGCGCACCTTCTCCCTGCCTTCCACCGTTGATGCCGATCGGATCGAAGCCGACATCTCGGACGGGGTTCTGACTGTGGTGCTTCCGAAGGCCGAAAAGGCACGCCCGCGTGAGATCGCGGTAAAGAGCCGGGTGGGGCTGGATAACGGCGAGCAGGTTGTCGTCGGCCCCGGGGAGGCCGGTACCCGGAAGTAGCCGGCTTAGGCGTCGCGCCATCACGCTGCTCTCAGGGCGCTCACCTCGGGCAGGTTCATCTCCTGGCCGAAGCGAGCGCCCTGAGCTCAGCTG
>CAMLHP010000146.1 GCA_946479805.1 uncultured Gemmatimonadota bacterium
CTCCAGCCGGGTCACGATCGGCCGAAGATGGTGGACAGGAAGCCCGGCTTCTTCTCGCCCTGATCCCGTGCGGCAGTGCAGAAGTCGGTGGTGAACTCGTCCACCGTGGAAGGACGGACCGACAAGTCCCGCGCCAGCCCGCGCATCACCACCGCCTCCAGCTGGGGCGAGAAGCGGAGGCCGCGAACGGCCTGATTGAGCGGAATCGGTTCCATGCTTAGTAGTTGCTGGAACAACTCTCGCGGGCTCTTGCCGGGGAAGGGAAGTACCCCTGTCAGGAGGGAGTAGGCGATCGTGGCCAGGCTGTAAACGTCTGCCTGCTCACCCACCAGTTCGCCTGAAAGCGTCTCCGGGGCCACGTACTGGATGGTGCCCACGAAGAAGCCGGCCCGCGTCAGCCGCTCCTCGGGCGCCACTTCGGAGTCGCGGGCGATCCCGAAGTCCAGCAGCTTGGCTTCCTGGGTTGCCGGGTTGTACATGATGTTGGCCGGCTTCAGGTCGCGGTGGATGATCCCCACCGCGTGGGACGCAGTCAGCGCGGCGCCTATCTGTTCGACGATATTGGCGGCCACGGCGGGGGCCAGGTTCCCGGCTCGCTGGACGAAGTTTGCCAGCGGCTCCCCTTCGGCCCACTCCAGGGCGAGGTAGTGGATCCCGTCGTCCTCGCCGTTGTCGAAGGTCCGGATGATCTTGGGATGGCTGACGCGCTTGCCGAACTCCGCCTCGCGGTGGAAGCGCTTGACGGCCACCGGATCCTGGGCCAGCCGGGGGCGCAGCACCTTGACCGCGGCAGTGCCGCGCTCGGGATGCTCCGCCCGGTAGACGGTAGCCGTGCCCCCTTCGCCGATGTGCCGGACAAGCCGGTAACCGGCGATGGTTCGACCCAGATGGTTCTCGCTCATCGGTGGCCAAGCTAAGGCTTGGAGGAAGCGCCAGCAAGCGCGCACTCGGCTTGACGCCCCCGGTTCCGGCGCGGTAGTGTTTGGCTGCCCACCTGGTGGCCGCGCGCCCTTCCCATTGTTCCAGGACGAACGCATGCCTCGTTTCTGCTTCGCGCTGCTCGCTGCCGGACTGCTCGCGGGCTGCGGGTCCTGGTCCCGCGTCGGGTCCGAGGACCAGCGTCCGGCGAGTGAAGAGCTGACGGATATTCTCGATACCCGCGCCCTTTACGACCGCATCGGCCGGCTTTCGGGCGATGAACCGCTTCCCTTCATCGGCGAAGTGGCGTTTGCCGCCAGCACCGGCGACTCGGTCCTGGCGCTTCTGGGCCTTTCGATCCAGAACCGCGCGCTCAGTTTTCAGCGCGAGGGCGACGGCTTCGTGGCCCGCTATCACATCGACGTCAGCTTTGCCCCAGCCACCGGCGTTCCAGTCACGCTCCGGCGGGACGAGGTAGTGCGTGTAGGGTCGTTCCAGGAGACCCAGCGCAGCGACGAGAGCATCATCTTCCAGCAGGCATTCACCCTGCCGGCCGGTACCTACCAGCTCTCGGTGTCGCTGCGGGATCCCGCCAGTGGCAGCAGTTCGACGGCAGAGAAGTCAGTTGAGGCTCCCGACTTCATGCCCGGCACCACCACGGCTCCCATTCTGGCCTACGAGGCCCGTGGCCGCGGCCAGCTGGAGGACACGTTGGCGCTGGTGCTCAATCCCCGTGGCTCGGTGTTGTTCGGCGCCGACACGCTGCTGGCCTACATCGAGGGTTACGCATTCCCTGGTCCTGCCAGTGTTCCGCTCGAGATCAGGGACGAGCGTGACAGCGTGATCCTGCGCGACTCGCTCCGGTTCCAGGGTGGCTCTCCGGTCGAGAGCCAGGTGCTCAAGTTCCGGCCCGACAGCACCGCGCTGGGGGTCCTTCGCGTCGCCATCGGCACCGGGGCGGCCAGGCAGAGCAGCACCGCTCTGGTCTCCTTCTCCCACGCGTGGGTAGTGACCAACTATCTGGAGATGACCGAGCTGCTGCGCTACTTCGGCCATGAACGGATGCTCGACTCGATCCGCAACGCCAGCTCGGCCGAGCGGCCGGAGCTGTGGTCGGTGTTCTGGAGGGAGTCGGATCCCGATCCGTCCACTCCCGAGAACGAGGCCATCAACAACTACTTCGCGCGGCTCACCATCGCCAACCAGCGCTTCCGGGGTGAGGGAGTTCCCGGCTGGCGGACCGACCGGGGCGAGGTGTTCATCACCCTCGGCGAGCCGGACGAGACCTTCGAGAATTCGCCGGGCCAGGTGGGTGGCCGGGTGCTGCGCTGGAACTACCTCAGCCTCAGGGCCAGCTTCTTCTTCGTCGACGAGACCAGCTTCGGCCGGTTTCGACTCGTGCCGTCGTCACGCTCCGAACTGGAGCGGATCAGGGCCAGGCTGAGGAGGATGCAGGGCTGAGCTGCAAGCTTCGAGCTGCGAGCTTCGAGAGTCGACCTCGCAGCTTGCGGCTCGAGGCTCGTGGCTGTCCATTCCTTCATGCCTGATCCACGCCCACATCTATACCTCATCGACGGCTACGCCCTCCTGTACCGGGCGTTCTTCGCCCTCATATCCCGGCCGCTCCGCAATTCGCGGGGCGAGAACACCTCGGCCGTGTGGGGCGTGGTCAACTTCCTCCTCCGGCTGCGCGAGAAGTACAAGCCCGACTACATCGGCTGGGTCCACGACATGGGCACGTCATTCCGGGAGGAGCGCTATCCGGAGTACAAGTCCACCCGTGAGAAGCTGGACGAGGAGCTTCAGGCCGACTTCGACCGGGCGGTGGAGCGCACCGGTGAGCTGCTGGCGGCGCTCGGCATTCCGCTTCTGGGCGTGCCCGGGTATGAAGCCGATGATGTAATCGGGACGCTGGCCACCCAGGCGGCGGGGCAGGGGCTCACCGCGGTGATTGTGTCCGGCGACAAGGACTTCTACCAGCTGATTGGACCCGGCGTAGCGCTGCTAAATCCGGGGCGGGGCGGCCCGGCCGGTGTGGACGAGACCTGGGTGGACGAGTCCAACGCATCGGAGCGCCTGGGCGTCCCTCCCTCGCAGGTGATCGACTACCTCGCCCTCGTGGGTGATTCCAGCGACAACGTGCCAGGTGTGAAGGGGATCGGCGCCAAGGGCGCCCAGCAGCTGCTCACCGAGCACGGCGATCTTGAGACCCTGCTGGCGCGCGCCGCCGACATCCCCGGCAAGCGTGCCCGCGAGGCGCTGCTCAGCCAGGCCGACAACGCCCGCCTTTCGCAGGAACTGGTCACCATCCAGCGCAACGTGCCGATTGCGCTCGATCTCGACGCGATGGCCCCGAGCGAACCCGACCGGAAGCGGCTGGTGGCATTGCTCAGCGAGCTGGAGTTCTACACCCTCGTGAAGCGGTTCGAGACGGCGGATGACCAGGCCAGTCAAGACGGACAAGGCGGCCAGGACGGTCAGGGTGGCTGTAATGTCATCGTGGTGGACAACGTGTCCGAACTGCCGGCGCTGGTGGAGCGGCTTCGGGCCGCGCCCATCGTCGCGCTTGACACCGAGACATCCTCGCTGGAGCCCCGCCGGGCCGACCTCATAGGGCTCTCCTTTGCCATCTCTCCGGCCGAAGCGTGGTACCTGCCCTTTGGCCACCGTGCTCCCGCAGCGACGCTGATGGACGACGCGGACAGGCCCGCCACCGTCACCAACCTGCCGCCGCTGCTCGATCCCGCACTCGCTCCGGTCCGCGAGCTGCTGACCGATCCCGCGGTGCCCAAGGCCGGGCACAACATCAAGTACGATTGGCAGGTGTTGCGGCGCTCAGGGGTCGAGATCGCGGGAGTCGCCTACGACTCGATGCTGGCGAGCTTCGTGATCGATCCGGGCAAGCGCTCCCACGCCATCGACACGCTGGCGCTGGAGCACTTCGGCACCCGGATGACCACGTACCAGGAACTGGTGGGGAAGGGGAAGGCCGAGATCGCTTTTGCCGAGGTGTCGGTAACAAGCGCCGCTTCCTACTGCGGAGCCGACAGCGCCACCGTGCTGCAACTGCGCGATGCGATGGCGGACCAGCTCACCGCCACCGGGATGGAGCGGCTCCTGTCCGAGGTGGAGATGCCGCTGGTGCCGGTGCTGGTGGACATGGAGTGGGAAGGGATCCGAATCGACCTGCCGCTCTTTGCCCAGCTGGCCCGGGAGCTGGGCGAAGACCTCGCTCGGCTCGAGCGCGAGATAGGCGAGATCGCCGGCGTGGAACTCAACATCAACTCCCCCCGCCAGCTGGCCCAGGTGCTGTTCGAGAAGGAAGGGATGCCGGTCCTGAAGAAGACCAAGTCCGGTCCCAGCACCGATGCCGACGTGCTGGAGCAGCTTGCCGACATGGGGCACACCCTGCCGAGGCGAATCCTGGAATACCGCGAACTGCAGAAGCTCAAGAGCACCTATGTCGACACGTTGCCCGCCACGGTCAACCCGCAGACGGGACGGATCCACACCAGCTTCAACCAGACCGGCGCCGCAACCGGGCGGCTCTCGTCGAGCGACCCCAATCTCCAGAACATTCCCATTCGCACGCCCAGGGGGGAGGCCATTCGCCGCGGGTTCATTCCCGCCGACGGCTGCGTCTTCCTGGTGGCGGACTATTCCCAGATCGAGCTGCGGCTGATGGCGCACCTCTCGGGTGACGAGGCGTTCGTCGAGGCGTTCCGCCAGGGCGGCGACATCCACCGGCAGACAGCGTCGGTGATCTTCGGTGTTCCGGTGGCTGAGGTGACAGCGGAGATGCGGGGCCGGGCCAAGACCATCAACTTCGCCACCATCTACGGTCAGGGGGCGTTCTCACTGGCGCGGGCGCTGGGAATCCCGCAGGATGAGGCCAGAGCCTTCATCCAGGACTATTTCACCCGGTTCTCGGGAGTCAAGGCATTTCTCGCATCCCAGGTGGACCTGGCCCGGCAGCAGGGATTCGTCGAGACCATTTCGGGCCGGCGCAGGTACATTCCGGAGATCAAGGACCGCAACTTCAATGTCCGTGCTTACGGAGAGCGGCTGGCGCAGAACTCGCCGCTTCAGGGCTCCGCCGCGGACCTCATCAAGCTGGCCATGTCGGCCATCCATCGCACGATCGCCGCTGAACGGCTCTCCAGCAGGATGCTGCTCCAGGTGCACGACGAGCTGGTTTTCGAAGTCCCCGGCCCGGAGGTCGACCGGATGAGCGCGCTGGTGCGCGAGTGCATGGAATCGGCCGCCCAGCTGCGGGTGCCGCTGGTGGTGGACATCGGCACCGGTCCCAACTGGCTCGACGCCAAACACTGA
>CAMLHP010000147.1 GCA_946479805.1 uncultured Gemmatimonadota bacterium
CAATCTGCTTCATCCGCTTCTTGCCCTCCTTCTGCTTCTCGAGGAGCTTCCGCTTCCGCGACACGTCACCGCCGTAGCACTTGGCCAGCACGTCCTTCCGGAACGCGCTGATGGTCTCCCGGGCGATGATCTTGTTGCCGATGGCTGCCTGGATTGAAACCTGGAACAGCTGCCTCGGGATCAGCTCCTTCAGTTTCTCCGCCACCTTCCGGCCCCACTCGTACGCCTTGTCGCGGTGGATGATCACGCTGAACGCGTCGATCTGCTCCGAGTTGATCAGCATGTCCAGCTTGACCAGCGGCGAGGCGCGGTAGCCCGCCATCTCGTAGTCCAGCGAGGCGTAGCCCTTGGACAGCGACTTGAGCCGGTCGTGGAAGTCGAGCACGATCTCTCCCAGCGGGAACTCGAAGTCGAACTCCACCCGGGACGTGTCGATGTAGTGCATTCCATTGTAGACGCCCCGGCGGTCCTGGCCCAGCTTCATGATCCCGCCGATGAACTCGGACGGCGCCATGATCCGCGCCTTGACGTACGGCTCCTCGATCCGGGAAATCTCGCTCGGGTCGGGCAGGGCCGACGGGTTCTCGAGGATCTTCATCACCCCGTCGGTGAGGTACACGTGGTACTCCACCGTGGGCACAGTGGTGATGAGGTTGAGGCCGAACTCGCGCTCCAGCCGCTCCTGGACGATCTCCATGTGGAGCAGGCCGAGGAAGCCGCAGCGAAAGCCGAATCCGAGCGCGGTGGACGACTCCGGCTCGTACTGCAGTGACGCGTCGTTCATCCGCAGCTTCTCCAGCGCGTCCCGCAGGCTCTCGTACTGCTCCGAATCGGTTGGGTACACTCCCGCGAACACCATCGACTTCACTTCGCGGTAGCCCGGCAGCAGCTCGGCGGCGGGGTTGTCTGCGTCCAGCACGGTGTCGCCCACCCGCGCGTCCCTCACCTCGCGGAGGCTGGCCACGAAGAAGCCGACCTCGCCCGCTTCCAGCTGGGGTGTCTCGCGGGGCACGATCTGCATGTAGCCCACTTCGTCCACCGGGTACTGGTCCTCGGGGTGGGCGCCGAACGCGATCCGCATTCCCGGCTTGAGCACCCCGTCGACCACCCGGATGCTGGGAATCGCTCCCCTGTAGCGGTCGAAATAGCTGTCGAAAATCAGCGCCCGGAGCGGTGCGTTGGGGTCTCCCCCTGGAGCGGGCACCCGCCGGATCACTTCCTCCAGCAGCTCGGGCACACCGGTCCCTTCCTTGGCCGAAACCGCGAGGATCTCCTCCCGCCTCGCGCCGATCAGCTCCATGATCTCCTCGGCCCGCCGCTCGGGCTCGGCGCCGGGGAGGTCGATCTTGTTGAGCACCGGGATGATCTCGAGCCCGGCATCCATGGCCAGGAAGAGATTGGAGATGGTCTGGGCCTGGATTCCCTGCGACGCATCCACCACCAGAATGGCGCCCTCACACGCGTTCAGTGACCGCGATACCTCGTAGGTGAAGTCCACGTGCCCGGGGGTGTCGATCAGGTTGAGCTCGTAGTCCTCGCCATCGACTGCCCGGTAGCTCATCCGTACCGCATTGAGCTTGATGGTGATGCCCCGTTCCCGCTCGAGCTCCATCGTGTCGGTCAGCTGGGCCCGCATCTCCCGCTTGGCCACCGCGCCGGTGGCCTCGATCAGCCGGTCGGCCAGCGTGCTCTTGCCGTGGTCGATATGGGCGACAATGCAGAAGTTGCGGATTCGGGACTGGCGCATGGGCGTCAATATAACGACCGCCTGACCGCCTGACCGCCTTACCGCCCTGCCGCCTTGCCGCCTTGCCGCTGCTATCTTCCCGCCCCATGCGCCGCCTGTCTCCCGCCGCCGGCTTGTTGGTCGTCGTGACGATCTGGGGCTTGAACGTCACGCTTTCCAAGTGGGCGCTTCGGGAGTTCCCGCCCCTCGCATTCACGGCGCTCCGTTTCGGAATGGCGTCGGCGCTCCTGCCGCTGGTGCTGGCGCGAATTGAGCCGCCGATCCGGATCCCCTGGCGGCAGCTCGTGCCCCTCGCAGCGCTGGGCCTGGTGGGCAACACCATTTATCAGCTGGGATTCATTCTCGGCCTGTCACAGACCACCGCCACCAACAGCGCCCTTGTACTGGCGGCGATGCCCCTTGTGGTGGCTGCGCTGGCCGCGTCCATCGGCATGGAGCGCCTCTCGCCGCGCGGGGTCTTCGGCCTGGCGCTCGCCACGCTGGGTGTGGTGCTGGTCGTAACCGCAAATGGCGTCAGTTTCAGCAGTGATACGTTCGTGGGCGACATCCTGACCCTGGGGGCGGTCGTCTGCTGGGCCACCTTCACCGTGGGGCTCCGGCGGCTCGACCTGCCGCTGTCTACTCTGGCCATCACCACCTGGACCATCGTCCTCGGCTCACCGCTGCTGGTCGTGGCCGGCCTCCCTCAGCTCTGGTCCATGGATTGGGGCGCCACCACCATCACTGGCTGGCTTATCCTGCTCTACTCGGTCGTCCTCTCGCTGGCGGTGTCGTACATTCTATGGAACCGCAGCGTCAAGGCGGTCGGATCCAACCGCACGGCGATCTTCTCGACCCTGACCCCGCTGGTCGCAATGGCCAGCGCCATGCTGATCCTGGGCGAAACGCCGGGCGTCGCCCAGCTCGTCGGCGGCGCAGCGATCGTCGCGGGAATAGTGGTGTCTCGCCGCACTGGCGGCGGGGCGGCGGGGCGGTGAGGCGGCAAGGCGGTGAGGCGGCAAGGCGGTGAGGCGGCAAGGCGGCAAGGCGGTAATGCCGCTGGACAACCGGACAGGCTGGATGCCGGCGTGGCCGCGAGCGCCGATGTCTCCCCGGAGCGGTGCCGCGCGCGCGGCAGCCGAGCGTGAGCCATCCCGGCCGGCGCGCGCGAAAGCGGAGGGGAGACATCGGCGGAAGCGGCCAGGTGCGCCGAAAGGAGACATCGGCGGAAGCGGCCAGGTGCGCCGAAAGGAGACATCGGCGGAAGCGGCCAGTATCTTCCATCCCATGACTCTCTCCGACTTCAATGCCTTCCGCGCCCGCATGAACTCCGTAATACTCGGCGCTGGCAATCTCACGATCAACCGCTTCTTCGCACTCGACCACCAGTGCTACGAACCGGGCGCGCTGGGATCGAAAACCAAGGAAATGCTGGGCCTCGTCTCATCCCTGGTCCTCCGCTGCGACGACTGCATCACCTACCACGTCATCCGCTGCAGGGAAGAAGGCGTGACCCGCGAGGAGTTCCTGGAAATCTTCTCGGTGGGACTGGTCGTAGGGGGGAGCATCGTCATTCCCCACCTGCGCCGGGCGATGGAGCGGCTGGAAGAACTGGAAGGGACAGCAAAAGCGTAAACGGGAACACAAAAGCGTAAGCGGGAACAGCAAGAGCGTGAACAGGCAACGTTCTCCCGTCCACGCTCTTGTTTATCCTCTGGCAACGCCCCGCTGATGCAGGCCCGCTGGCGAGGCCGAAGGCCTCGCCCCGCTTCTACGGCTTCTCGACTATCTCCTCATACGACGCCGGCACCCACTTCGGCCGCTCCGCCGCATTCCCGATGTCCTGGCCCAGGTAATACGCCAGCTTCAGGATCCTCGACTCCTTCTCCGCGCCGATCTTGTCCGGCTCGTCGGAGGGCTGGTGGTAGTCCTCGTGCACCCCGTTGAAGAAGAACAGGATCGGCACGCCCTTCCGGGCGAAGTTGAAGTGGTCCGACCGGCGGTAGAAGTTCTCCTCCGGCCAGATGTCGTCGATCGCCGTCATGCCCAGCTCGGGGTGTGCAGCGTTGACCCGGTTGAGCGACTTGCCCAGGTCCGAGTGCTCCTTGCCGATCACCACGATCGTGTCGGTCCAGTTCCGGCCGATCATGTCCATGTTGATGTTGGCCACTGTCTGCCTGAGCGGGAGCGCCGGGTGCTCGCTGTACCAGCGGCTGCCCCAGAGCCCCTTCTCCTCGCCGCTCACCGTCATGAACACCAGCGACCGCTTCGGGCGCGCGCCCTGCTGCGCAAATGCCTCCGCCAGTTCCACCACGCCGACGGTGCCCGATGCGTCATCGTCCGCGCCGTTCCAGATGCTGTCCGTCGTGCCCGGCTTGGGAGTGCCCACGCCGTCGTGATCCATGTGCGCGGTGAAGACTATGTACTCGTTCTTGAGCGCCGGATCACTGCCCTCCAGGATGCCGATGGTGTTGGGCGCCCACGCCGTGTCGGTGGTGAACCTGGCGTCCACCATCAGCATGAGGTCCAGCGGCTTCACCGTCGCGGCGTTGCCTGCACGAAGGCTCGCGACGTCCACCCCCGCCTTGCTCAGCGCCGGAATCAGCGCCGAATCGCGCACCTCGACATAGGGGATGTCGGGACCACGGCTGCCGCCGGGCAGTCCCAGCGAGCTGCGCGGCCGCTGCTGGAATCCCAGCGCCCGCTCGAACACCGCGTTGTCGCGGTTCGACACCCGAAGCACCGCCTTGGCACCACCCGCAGCCGCCGCGTTCCTGGCCGAATTGGCAAGCCGGGTTGATGCCGGCTTGGTGAAGTCCGCCACCACCAGCACCACCCGGTCCTTCGCCGCCGCGGCGATGGCGGCGCTGTCCGCGGTGCCGCTCACCACCAGCGCACGGCCGCCGACCTCGCCCGCCTCCGTCTTGCCGCCCAGCCAGAAGGCGTCGGTGGCAAACTGCACATGCTGATGCCCGCCGCCCGCCATCTGGTGCTCTCCCCCCGCCATCTGATGCCCGCCGCCCGGCATGATCCCGATATGCGATGCGGGCACATTCATCGTGCTCTGGATGATCGGGTATCGCTGGAACCAGCCGCCGTTGTCACCTCCCGGCTTGAGCCCGAGTCGCTTGAACTCGTCGGCGACGTACTTCGCCGTCATCTCCAGCCCCGGACTTGGCGTGTCTCGGCCCATCATCGAGTCGTGCGCTATGATCCCGATCCGGCGCGCCACGTCCGCCTCTGTGATAGTCGCGGCTCCCGCCGCAACCGCACCACCCGAGCGCTCGGCCGTCATCTGCGCCGCAAGCGGCGCCGCAACAAAGCTGAGTAGAACAACCAGTCCGAATCTCATGATCTTCCTGAGCATGAAGTGTGTGAAAAAGCTAAGCGGGAAGGCCGGCCTTCACCTCCCCGCGGTACGTATGAGGCCCATCCTCGGTTTCGCCCAGACCTACCGCCTTACCGCCTTACCGCCTTACCGCCTTACCGCCTTACCGCCTTACC
>CAMLHP010000148.1 GCA_946479805.1 uncultured Gemmatimonadota bacterium
CACGCCTGACTCTGGATCAGGAGAGTCCTGGTTCGAGCCCAGGAGGGGCAATGCGTGGAGCTTCGGCTCCACGCCATGGTTTCGGGGCATCGTCCTTCGGCCGCTTCGCGGCCTTCGGATCGAGCCCACGAGCGGAACGCGAAGGGCCACAGCGAAACACGATGCTGTGGCCTCTTGCAGTTTCTGGGTCGGGGTGTGCGACTGGGAGTACAGTTGCTGCCTTCGTCGAGTACTGGTCTCGTTCGAGCAGCGTTCGCGGTGGGGCCGAAGTGCGTGGTTTCGAGGCAACCGCCGGCTGCTGGACGCGGTCAGACCCAACTCGGGCCGGCGCGCGGCGTCCTCGCCCGATCCACCGCCCTCAGCAACCACACCACGGCCAGGACGCCAGCGCCGATTCTGAGAACCTGCCCAATGGTCTCACCGGCGCCATATGCCTCGGCAAGCGCCGGCGCCCCGAACCAGTAATAGAGGCCGAAGGCCAGGGCTCCCAGCCACGGCAGAGCAGCCCTCGCCGTGCTCCGGGTGACGAGCACCATCCCGGCCAGGAGGAGTGCGCTCGCCAGGGTCCACGTCAGGATGTGGCCGTAGACCGCCAGCGCGGTCGCCAGCGCGCCATTCTCACTGGTGAAGTACCCGATGACGAAGCCCGGGAAGGCGACGCTGAAAAGCCCGAACGGCGTTGCCAGCCAGCGGGTCGAACGGCGGCCCGGTCCCAGGGTCTGCATCAGCGTCTTTTCGCCTGCGATGTCGATGCACCCTGACGGGGTGCAGAGGCTGCACGCGGCGCAGCGGGCGCTCCCCATG
This sequence comes from uncultured Gemmatimonadota bacterium, assembly GCA_946479805.1. Next base: position 805 of record CAMLHP010000148.1, read on the forward strand.
CGGACCAGCGGGTACTGGCCGTAGAGTTTCTCGACCGGGAGGACGGGGCAGATCGAATTGCAGAATCCGGCCCGCCGGGCGAACAGCATGCCTCCCATCACCGCGATCAAGGCGACGGCAATGATGGTGGCAGCCAGGGCGGGCCCGCTGCCATTGAAGAGAAACCGGCGCGCCGGCACCATGACGAAGAGCAGGATGATGCCAAGTCCCCAGGAGATGCGAAGGGCCCTTCCGTCCAGGGGCCGTGTGGCCATGCGCTGGCCGGCCGTCGCGTTGAGGGTCGCGAGCGGGCAGGCGTTCCTCCAGATCATGGGATTGACCAGGAAGACCGCTGGAAGCAGCGGAATGACCATGTCCCACAGCACATGGAGCGTGAATTCCGGGCGGGCAAGGAGCCCGGCCAGGAGGACGACGGTCAGGGCGAGCCCCAGCGCCTGGGCCAGCGAATAGCGGCCCAGGGTGGTGCCGGACAGGGGCTGGACGGCCGGATGCGCCATGGAGGTGCACCTTCCCATGGAGGTGGAGGCGCCAATGACAGCGCGGCGCGCTGGACCGACGTTGACCGTCGACACTAGCGCGCCGCTGGTGAAGAAAGCGCGAAGCGGAGATGAAGACCGCCGGGAGCGGCTACTTGATCAGCACCTTCTTCGACACCGCTGCGGCCGGCTTCGGAATCCGGATCGTCAGGACGCCGTCCTGGTATGCAGCCTCGATATTCTCCTCGTCAACCGCGACCGGCAGCTTGAGGGTGCGAACGAAGCGGCCGACTTCCCGCTCGCGATAGAGGTACATCTCGTCGGTGGTCTCCTGCAGCTCGTCCCTGTGCCCGGTGATACGGAGCAGGTTTCCGGACAGGTTGATGTCGAGGTTCTCCTTGTGGATGCCCGGCACCTCGCAGCGGACCACGAATTCCTTCTCGGCTTCGGTCAGGTCCAGCCGCGGGGCCCATTCAGCCAGGCCCTCGTTCATCGGCTCAAATGGGAAAAGCGGCATCACCGGCTCGGTCATGAACGGCCGCGCGAAGAAGCGGTCGATGATCCGATCGATGTCCTCCTTGACGTTGGTGACCTGGGGGCTTCCCTTGGTCAACTTGGCGACTTTCATACAATCCTCCTCGGTGAATCCAGAAGCTGTCTGGCCAGCAACTGCATTATTGCGCCCGGGCGATTAAGTCAGGGTGAAACGCCCGTGAGAAGCTCCTTCGGATTGAGCTTGGGGAGGTATAGCCCGAACCTCACGGTGGCTTCACGGCTTCTTCATGGCCTGCATGGCATCGTGGGTCACCACAGGATGGAGTGGTATATGCATGCCCGCTCGTTCTTGCCGCTGGCAGGATTGCTCGCCGTAGCCTGCGCCCCCGCCTTTCCCGCCCGGCCCGACGTGGCACCCGTTTCGTACTGCCTGGCCGCGGTCAGCACACCCGCTACGGCCGTAAATGCCCCGGTGATCCCGAAGCTGGATCTGTCGAAGGTGAACGCGGACATGGGGCGGATCGGCCAGCAGCGCTGACAACCCTCACCAGGGGCATGGACGGACAGGTGAGCGCAGACAGCTGCGATCCCTGTCCGTCTGTGTATCCAGCCGTCGAGCCATCGAGCCGTCGAGCCGTCGAGCCGTCGAGCCGTCCAGCCGCCCTTCCGCTCCGCCGCCTTGCCGCGTAGCCTTTCCTTATGCGGGTGGCGGCACCCGGAACACCGCTGAAGCAGCGATGCGAGTCACTTCAGACTTGAGGCAGAGATGAAGCTTCGTGTTGCCGGGTTATTGCTGATTCTCGTGGCCGGGATGGTGCCGCAAGCCATCGCCCAGTCCGCTGACCTCACTCCCGGTGCCAGGGTTCGGCTCCGTTACAAGGAAGGCGGGCAGCTCACGGGGCGCCTGCTCCGGCTCGACTCCGACTCGATCAGTGTTTCCCACGAAGACGGTGAAGTGACGGTGTCGGTGGACGGAATCTCCCGGCTGGACGTATCGCAGGGATTCAGGCGGGCTACCCTCAAGGGCCTGAAGTATGGCGTCCTCATCGGAGGGGCGGTCGGCTTTGTCGTTGGACTTCCAGAGGCGATCGATGGGGGAACGGGTGGCATCTTTGATCCGGGAGCAGAAGCGCTGCCGTATACCACGCTGGCCGGAATCGGGCTGGGCGCCATCATCGGCACCGGCATCGGCTCCCTGAGCCACACCGAGGTCTGGGTTCCTGTCGATGCCGCCCCGCTTTCAATGCTCACGGAATCCTCGGCTGGCGGCGTTCGGCTCGGACTGGTTGCCCGGTTCTGACGAACAACTGCATCAGGCTCTGCGGTTGCAGTCTCGCGGTTGCAGTTTCCCCGAGAGCGCTGCATCTTCGCCGCTGGACCCAAACCACGAGGCCGCCATGGCTGCCTTTCTCGCATCCGAACCCTTCACCCACGACAGCCTGGGGACCTTCGTCCGCAAGCATGGCGACTGGATCGGCTCCATAACCCTTCCGCACCATGGCAAGGTGGAGCTGCACCTGGCGGGAGACCGGAAGGCCCCATCCGATGCCGCTCTGGAGCTCGCCGCCGCCCTGCCCTCCATATACGCGACGCTCGAGTCCCAGGTGGCCGAGGCGCTGTTTGAGCACTACGAGCCGGCAAGCGAGGAGGCGCTCATCGAGGACCTGGTGGAACCCAGTGACGTATGGAACCACCTGCATGTCACGTACGTGGACATCGACCCGGACCGCCGGCTGTTCACCACCGAGATCCGGCTGGAAACCCAGTGGGATGAGGAGCACACGCTCGGCGTCCAGCTCAAGGGCGGCAAGCTGGTGGACCTCAACGGCAGCGTGGGGCCTTGAGTTGAGAGTTGAGAGTAGAGAGTAGAGAGTTGAAAGCCCGGACTCCCCGAATCGCGGTCCTGCAGGGATCACAGCTCCCTTCGCACGTCACCCCCGATATGGTTCACTACGGTTCGCTCTATGCCGACGAGACCGTACTGGTGCAGGAGCTCAACGCCCGGGGCGCCCGCGCCGAGCAGCTTCCCTGGAAGGGGAATGGCGCCGACTGGGGTCGTTTCGACTCGGCCGTCATCCGCGCCACTTTCGACTACATAGACGATCACGACGGGTTCCTCGGCGCCCTGTCCGCAATGGAAGCGGCCGGATGCAGGGTATTCAATTCCCTCGAAGTGGTGCGATGGAACAGCGACAAGCGGTACCTCCTCGACCTTGCAGCCAGGGCAATTCCTGCGGTGCCAACCTGGCTGGCGGACCGCGACGAACCAGCCGCGATCCGTGCCGGGCTGGAGTCGTTTGGTGCCTGCGAGGCGGTGGTCAAGCCGGCGATTGGAGCCGGAGGATCCGGGGTGCGGCGCGCCGCGGTGGAGAACGTCGAGAGCCTGCTCGCTCCCGGCCTTCTGGTGCAGCCGCTGCTCGAGAGCGTGGCCTCCGAGGGCGAATGGTCGTTCGTCTATATCGACGGGTCCCGGAGTCACGTGTTGCGCAAGGTGCCGGCGAAGGGCGATTTCCGGGTGCAGGAGATCTTTGGCGGCACGCTGGAACTGGCGGAGGCGTCGGCCGCAGATGCTGCCGCGGCCGATGCCATCTACGCCTCGCTGCCGCCGGACCTCCTGTATGCCCGCCTGGACCTCGCGCGCGTGAATGGCACCCTGGCCGTAATGGAGCTGGAGCTCATTGAACCGGTGCTGAGCTTCGACCTGATGCCAGCTGCGGCAGGCCGACTCGCAGACGCGCTGCTGGTTCGGCTTTCATAGCGCCCCACGCCTCACGCCCCACGCCCCACCCACGCCCCAAGCCCACGCCTTGACTCCCGCTTGACGTCCGTCCCGCAGGTTCGCTGGTGATAGCTCACCCCAGCGAAGGACGGCACCATGTCGCGTCTCATCTGCCTCGCGCTGCTGCTCTCATCGACAGCGGCACCGATACATGCCCAGCAGGCAGCCATCCAGCCCCAGTCACGCATTCGGGTTCAGCAGGCGGGCCAGTCCGGCTGGACCGTGGGCAACGTAGTCCGGAGCAGCGACGACTCGCTCCACATCTTCACCGAGTCGGGACTGGTATCCGTCTCTCGACCCGAAATCGCGCGGCTGGACATCAGCCGGGGCCGGGTCTCCAACGTTGGCGGGGGCCTCAAGCGCGGTGCATTCATTGGCGGTGCCATCGGATTGGCATTGGGCGTCGCCGTGCTGGTTGAGCAGAGCGGCGAGGATTCTTTCATCGAATATGGGCCGGAGATCATCCCGGGCGCGGCGCTGGGCGGCGCGTTGTGGGGCGGGTTCATAGGTGCCCTGGTAGGCGCAGGCAAGCGCACCGACGTCTGGGAAGAGGTTCACACTGCTCCTGCGGCGGTGACCGTACTCGTCGCGCCGGCTTCGGCGGGGATGCAGGCTGGCCTGTCGGTGA
>CAMLHP010000149.1 GCA_946479805.1 uncultured Gemmatimonadota bacterium
ATCTTCACCAACATGGCCACGGGCGAGGAACACGTCGGGCGAGAGGCCGTCCGGGAGATGCTCGAATTCGTCTATCACGGCGCCTTCGAGGGCCACGCCGAAACCCGCAACCTGATCGTCGACGGCGACCGGGCAGTGCTGGAAGCCACCTTCGTAGGCACCCACAAGGGCGACTTCGCGGGCGTTCCTCCGACTGGCCGCGAAGTCCGGGTGCCACTGGCAGTCATCTACGACATGAAGGACGGCATGATCACGCGGGGGAGAATCTACTTCGAGGTGCCGGCATTCCTGGCGCAGGTGCGAACCGAAGCGGCTGCTGGCGCACGCTGAGTTCAGCTGCGCGGGTCTGCTGCCTTTTCCACAATGCGGAATCGCTGCAGCGACCGGTATGGATCGAAATCCGTGCTCTGGAGGTAGAACCAGTACTGAGCGCCGCGGGGCTCGGCCCGCTCGACAAGGGCCAGCGCATCATCGGTTCTTCCCAGCTGGAAGAGTGCGCTGGACACAAAACGGACGTCGGTGGGAGTGGGATGCTCGACGTCTATCGAGGCAAGCAGTTCTTCGAGAGCGGTCCGCGCCTCGTCCCGGCGGCCCAGCTTCGACAGTGCGACTGCGACAACCGACAGAGCCGGTGCCGGATAACTGTCATCCAGGTCCAGCGCCCGCCTGGCATCGTCCAGCGCGCGCTCAGCGTCACCGGTGCGGAGGGCTATATGTCCCCGGACCGCAAGTGCATACGGAGCAGGCACCAGCCGGGCTACCCCGACCGCACTGTCCCCCCATCGCACAGCTGCAGCAGTGTCGCTCTGCTGCATGGCAATAGCCGCCAGCGGCACAAGAGTCATTGGTCGGACCGGGTCCAGTTCCAAAGCGCGCTCGTATGCCGCAACGGCCTCGGAATACCGTCCCAGTGCCATGAGTGTCTGGCCGTACTGGTGATGGGCCTCCGGATTGAGCGAGTCGATTGCCAGGGAGCGCTCGAAATCCCGAACCGCGCCCTCGAATCGAAAGGGATCCGCGGCCACCTGCAGGTAGGCCTGCGCCAGCCACACCGCCGCCGAGCCTGGATCAAGCGCCGCCGCACGCTCGACGAGTGAACCGGCCTCGTCCACGATTTCCGTACGCGTCCTGCCGGGAAGTTCCCAACCCCAGTCAACCATCAGTACCCGGGCGTACGCGCCCTGCGCCAGCGCCTCGGCGAACCTGCCGTCCAGCGTCGCTGCAGTCGAGAACTCTTCGATCGCCTCGCCCACCGCGGCAGGACTTCGCTTGCCCAGCAGGTAGTTGCCGCGCAGATAGTGGTCATAGGCCGCCGGCGATGAAGTCACCCGCGCCCTCAGCGCCATCCGTTCATCTGCCCCGAGCTCGCCGGCCACGGCGCCCGCCACGTCGCGGGCCAGGCTGTCCTGGAGGCTCAGCAACTCTCCGGAGGACATGGAGTACTCGTCGGCCCAGAGCTGGAATCCTTCCCGGGCATCGACCAGCCGCAGCGAGACCACCGTCATCGAATCGGCGCGCGCGACGCTGCTTTCGATCAGGTAATCCACTCCGAGCGCTTCACCCACTGCCTGCGGCGAGGCCGACGGATCGATGCCGCTGGCCGCGCGGGGGCCTTTCACCCGGAGGCGGCGGAGCTTCGCCAGCCGCGACGTGAGCTCGCCGGCCATGCCGTCGGCCAGGTACCGATACAGCGAGTCGCCATCGGCCGCATCGGGTGGCAGGATGGCGAGCGTTCGCGGACCCACGGTGGGGGGTGCGCCGCCGGTCGAAGGTCCATCGCGGCCAACCGCGGCAATCACCAGCGCGCTGGCGAATACAAACCCAGCGGCTCCAATTGCGAGACCCTTGCCGCGGTTCCGTCGCGCGGGTTCCGGGGCTTCGAGCGCCTCGAGCATCTCTCCCGCGTTGGCGTAGCGTGAGGCTGGCGCTTTCGCCAAGGCCCGCTTCACTACAGCCACAAGCCAGTGCGGAACGCCCGCCCGTCCTGCGAGCACCGGCGCCCGCCGGGCATCGTCAATGGAGGCCAGAATCTCGGCGCTGGTCGCGCCGGCAAAGGGAAGCTCGCCAGTGAGCATCCGGTAGAGGACTACGCCCAGCGACCACACGTCGGCACGCGCGTCGACCGCGCCTCCACGCAATTGCTCAGGGCTCATGTACGGGAGCGTCCCTCCGCCAACGCCGGCTTCATCGCCGGCAGACGCCAACGCTGCAATTCCGAAGTCGAGCAGCTTCACTGACCCGTCAGCCGTCAGGAAGATGTTGCCGGCCGTGACGTCGCGATGCACCAAACCGGCGCGATGCGCCGCTGCCAGCCCCGACGCCACGGCCCGGGCGATCGCCAGCGCTCCCTCCAACGGCAGCGGACCACGCGCCAGCCGCGCTCGCAGCGCTTCGCCCTCGTAGCGCGGCATGGCGATGAAATAGCGGCCGTCGGCGGACTCCCCCACCTGGTAGATGGTCGCAACGTTGGGATGGTCGAGCGCCGATGCCGCCTTGGCCTCCGCCAGTACCCTCTCCGCCCCGCTCTTGTCGCTTCCGACCCGCGCTCGCACGAACTTGAGCGCCACGGCACGGTCGAGGTGGCGGTCGCGCGCCGCATACACAATGCCCATCCCACCGCGATCAAGCTCACCGATGATGTCGAACGCCCCCACCGCGGTGCCCGGCGGCAGGACTGCTTCAGGTTCCAGCACCAGGTGCGCGGCAGGAGCTACGCCTGCGTCGAGCAGCCCGGCACCGTCCGCATCGGCGGCAACCATCTGACGCAGCGTCTCGAGTAGATGCGGCGGCCCGGCGAGACTGCCGATCCACGCCGCCCGCTCGCTTGGTGGCAGCGCAGTTGCGTGGTCAAACCAGGTGCGGACTTGCTCCCAGCCGGCCGGGGTGAGCGGAGGAATCCGGGGCGCAGTCACGCCGTCGCTCCCAGCGCCTGCGCCAGCCAGGCCCGAGCGGAGCGCCAGTCGCGCTTTACGGTAGCAGTCGAAAGCCCCAGCGCCCGCGCGGTCTCCTCCACGTCCATGTCCCCGAAGAAGCGGCACTCCACTACGGCGGCAGCGCGTTCATCTGCCGCGGCCAGCGAGGCGAGCGCCCGATCCAGGTCAACCAGGGCCCCGGCGAGGTCGTGCTCCCGCTGCATCTCGGCCGTGACTTCGACCTGTCGCTCATGATGCTTTGCCCGCACCAGATGGCGACGAGCACCGTCAATCAGCACCTGGCGCATGGCCCGGGCGATGACGCGCTTGAGGTGGGTCTGGTCTTCGATGCCGAGCTGGGACACCGGCTGCAGCTTGAACCACGCCTCGTGCAGCAGGTCGGTGGTGCTCAGTGTCGCGTCGGGACGGTTTCGCCTGACAGCATGCGCCAGCCGGCGAAGCTCATCGTACGCCAGGCCGAATACGGCGTCGGCCGAGGGGGTGATTTCGGGCAAGGCAAGGTCCGTTGGGCCATTGTCGGCCTGAAAGGGGGGTCCTGTCCCAACCTGTCGAGCACTCCATGGAATCGCAAGTCGACTCGGCCTGCCCGCCGCCTCGGGCGGTAGAAGCCGTTTCCAGGTCGCCAGGGTGCCCCGTGTTCAGAATCATGCGCCCGGGGCATTCTGACATTTGCGCTGCGCCCTGCCTATGCAACGTGTTTCATCCAGCGGCCGCGCTCCTCGCGAAGCGTCGTCGCGGCAGCTGGTTGCGAGCGGCCGAGGAACGGGTGCGGACCTTGCGGCGTACGACACCGCTGGCAGCACAACTTCCGCCCTTGCACCCACACCAGGAGCTCCCCATGCGGAATGTCCTCGCCCTCGCAGCCGCCGTTGTCTGCGTCACTGGCTGCAGTGAACAGCTGGCCTCTCCTCCCGGAGATGAAGGCGCCGCGCTCTCGCTCACCAGTAACGGCTTCCCCCAAGGTCCTCACGATTACCAGCTCAACATCATCGGTGTACCGAAGGACAAGACGGCCGACATGGACGGCACTAGTGGCCACCGGATCTTCGTCCAGCTCAATGGGGGTGAGACCGTCACCGATGGCGGCGGCAAGTGGAAGCCGGGTCAGAGCTGGGATGACCTCGACAAGGTGAACAAGATCCTGCTGCAGCCGGGCGACTTCGTGGTGCTCGATGCCAACGCCACTGACAATGACGGCGCCCTCTTCCAGCTTCCAGACCCGAACCCGGAGGACGGAACTCCGCCGACCTACCGCGTGTTTGCGCGAGCGCTGGGCACGCCAGGCGGATATGCCGACCTGACCACCTGCGCCGACGAGGATGGCGACGGCTTCGACGATACCGACGATGTCTGGTGTGGTTCGAACGGCGTCACGGTCGGTCGTACCAAGGGCAAGTCGCTCGCGGTGGAGGTTACCCAGAACCTGCTCAAGATGGTCATCACGGTGGACCCGGACCTCGATCCCGAGCTCTCCTCCTGCCTGGGCGCCGAGGACACGGCCGACGTGGATGATGCCGCCGTGGAGTATGACGTGTGGCTCTTCGACCCGTGCTTCGAGAACTACTTCTGGAACTACGACAATCACGGGCTCAAGCTGCTGCAGCTCAGGTTCTATGTGAGCTGATCAGGGGCGGCCCGCAGGCCGCCCGCGAGGTGAGAAGTGAGAAGGGGGAACCGGCGCAGGCACCGGTTCCCCCTTTTCAACTCTCAACTCTCGGCTCTCGACTACTTACTCCTCGTCCGCCATCGCTCCGACCGGGATCTCCACCGCCACCGGGGCTTCCTCCACCACCGGTTCCGGCATTTCATATCCCTCGGGCGGTTCGATGTCGATCTCGGCGTAGCGGTAGATGCCGCTGCCCGCCGGGATCAGGTGGCCGATGATGATGTTCTCCTTGAGGCCGAGGAGGTCGTCCTTGGCTCCGCGGATCGCGGCATCGGTCAGCACCCGGGTGGTCTCCTGGAACGACGCAGCCGAGATGAATGACTGGGTCGTCAGCGAGGCCTTGGTGATGCCCAGCAGCACCGGCTCGAACGTGGCCTCGGTGCCCTTCTTCCGGGCTACGCGCTCGTTCTCCTCCTTGAAGGAGAGCTTGTCCACTGTCTCGCCCTCGAGGAAGTCGGTGTCGCCCGGGTTGGTGACCCGGACCTTCTGCAGCATCTG
>CAMLHP010000150.1 GCA_946479805.1 uncultured Gemmatimonadota bacterium
TCACCGGAAACTCGGTCTGCCGGCTCTTCCGGACCCGCTCGGTCACCTCGGGCACTGTCAGTGTGCTGGACAGCGTGATCGGGTCGCGGTGGTAACAGTCCTGCACCCGTGCCCGCGCCAGCACCACAGCGTCGGTGCCCTGGGTGAGCACCACTCCGCGCCGCACCAGCCATTCGGTATAGATCGATTCGGGATGTATCCGCCGGGCCAGCATGTAGGCTATGACGCTGGTGAGCATCAGAGGGAGAATCAGCCCGTAGTCTCCCGTCATCTCGAAGACCATGAAGATGGCGGTGAGCGGCGCATGGGTCGCGCCTGACACCACGCCCGCCATGCCCACCATCGCCAGCGCACCGGGCGCGATGCCCCACTGGGGAAACAGGGCATTGACCAGTGCGCCCAGTGCACCGCCCAGCGTCGCCCCGATGAACAGCGACGGCGTGAACACGCCGCCAGTACCGCCCGCTCCGAAGGTGGCCGCGGTGGCAATCAGCTTGGCGGCGGTCAGCCCGATCAGGAACAGCGCCGAGCGCTGTGCCACTATGCTGAGGTCCAGGCTCTCGTGCCCCTGGCCCCAGAGATCCTCGCGGAAGATCAGGTCCAGACCGCCCACGATCAACGCGCCCAGAGCTATCCGAGCTGCCGGGCTCCGGAGCCGGGCAAACACATCCTGGGCCCGCCATACCGACTTGTTGTAGAGGACCGCGACCAGCCCCGCCGCAAGCCCCAAACCCACGTAGAGCGCCAGCTCCCACGCGCTCCCCACACTGTACTCCGCCGGCAGCGCGAGCACCGGACGGTTGCCGAATATGGCTCGGCTCACGGTTGCCGCGAGAATGCTGCCGACAACGTAGGGCGCCAGCGCCAGTCCGCCGGCGGCACCGCTGATCTTCTCGATCCCGAAGATGACGCCCGCGATGGGGGCGTTGAATGCGGCAGAGATACCCGCCGCTGCGCCGCAGCCGGCCAGGGTTCGAAGCCGATTGGGTGAGACCTTGAGCCAGCGCCCGATCTGCGACGCCCAACCCGCCCCAAGCACCACCACCGGGCCCTCGGCGCCGACCGATCCCCCGGTGCCGATGATCACCGCCGCCGCCGCCGTCTTGGCCAGCACCGGCTTGAGCGGCACCACGCCGCCCTTGACGCTCACCCGGTACATCACGTCCGGGATGTTCTCGCCGGTTGAGCCGCGCGCAACCACCTGCACCAGCCAGCGGCAGATCGAGAGGCCAATGGCGACGAAGACCGGGATGAGAATCCACTCCGGAAGCGGGGCCCGCACCGCGCCCCGGAGCACCAGCCCCTGGACCAGGTCGATCAGCCGGTAGAAGATGGAAACCGCGAAGCCCACGCCGGCCCCGATGGCCCCTGCCAGCACCAGCAGGGTGGTCTGCTCGTCCCGGCCGATGGCGGCGAGGTTGGAGGAGATGAGGCGTGCGGCAGCTAGGAGGGGTCCGGTGGCGGCGGCGAGCGGATGCTGGTCGTCGTGCAGGCGCATGGCGCAAGATACGCAGGAATGCTATCCTGTGACGATTGCATTCCCATTTACTCGATGCCCAGTTCACCGATGAGGTTTAGCGTGCCGCGTCCATGCATGTCGCTCGCAGTTTGGTACTGCATCATCGGACTGTTGCTTCTCTCAGCATGTGGTGACAGCACGACGCCCTTGGAGGATGGCCAGCTGGTCCTGACCGCCGGCGACATGACGAACAGGTCGTCAGGATTTGAGCACAAAGAGACGGTCGAGGTTCGGCTGACCGACATCGATGGACCGGTGGAGGGCGCAGCCATCACCTGGACTCCCAGCGTCCCGGGCGATTCTGTGGTAGGGGGTGAGATGACTGACGCCGATGGCCGGGCACAGGCCACCTGGTATTTCGGCCCAGGCGTCGGCGATCATGTAGTGACTGTCTCAACGCCTCGCGTCGATCCCATCACGTTCGGCATCGACGTGCTCGGCTTCAACCCGGACCAGATGAGAGTCGGATTGACCTTTGCCTGCGGCCGCTACGCCGCAGGAGAGGTTTACTGCCTTGGTAAGTCGAGTGCTGGGTTGGAGAAGACTCGGATCCCGACACCGGTGGCAGAGGCGTGGGACTTCAACACTCTCGACCTGGAGGTCTCTCGCGCGTGCGGCGGCACTACGTCCGGTGCCCTGGTGTGCTGGAAGAGCGAAGCCATATTCGGCGGCGAACAGCCTGAGGAGATCGTCGGCTTCCCTTTGACGTACGACGTGGCAACCCTGACCGAGAACGTCTGCGGCCTCGCCGAGATGGGCGTGCCATGGTGTGGTGGCGTGGACTATCCCTCCGGCCCCGTGGAAATCTCCGGCGCCCCGCCACTGGAAAAGCTCGTCGGTGGCGACGACTCATTCGGTGGATGGGTCGTCTGCGGGCTGTCGCAGACCGACGGAAGCGCCTGGTGCTGGGGCAGCAATACCCACAGCTCGATAGGAAATGGAACAGCCGATCCCTCGTACGGCGTGGCACAACAGGTGTCCGGCGCGACGGCATACACCGACATCGCAGCGTCGCAGACTTCCGTGTGCGCCATACAGGCGGATCAGCACATCGCCTGCTGGGGGTTTGGAGCGGCCATGCCTGGCTCACCCGGGCTCAACTATGCTGTGCCACAGGTTTTTGATGAGGTGGCAACCGACATTGCCGGCGGCTGGTTCGGCTACTACGCAGCGACACCCGCCGGGCCACGGCTTTTCGGGGAGTTCCTCGAGAACAGCGAGGCCGAGGCCGCGCTCGCATCCCTGCCCGATGTGGAGGCGATCGATGTCGGCGACGTGATCTGCGTCAGGCAATACGAACTCGAAACCTCCTGCAGCATCGGGCTCACGGACGACATCATGTTTGAAGCATGGCAACGCATGCTGCCGCTGGTCACGATTCCGAATCCCTTCCTGATTCCGTGACGGCGACTGAAGTCTGTCTCGCTGGAACCTGGCGACACCTAGCCGCAGCCTGTGCATCCTGAGACGTTCGCGACGTCGTCAAAAGAATACCGAGCAACGGGGCTCCCCATGCAAGAAGCCGCATTCCGGATGTTCCAATCCCCGGCATCCGTCGCGTTGGTGCTCGCGGTTCTTGCCGCGGGTTGTGGCGACGGAACCGGACCGGACGATCCTGCCCTCGCCGTCACGACGCGCCCCCCGGCCGAGCTCGCTGCCGGGCTCGAGCACGCTCTCGATGTTGTCGTCCGGATCACTGACGAGGATGGGCCAGTAGTCGGTGCAGCAGCTACCTGGACCAGCGGCACCGCTGGCGACTCGGTAACCGCAGACCTGCAGACCGACGCGGAGGGACTGGCGCGGGGAACCTGGTACATCGGACCTTCGGCTGGCCAGCACACATTGACCGTCGGCGCGACGGGCACGGAAGCGACGACCATCGTGACGTCACTTGAGGCCTTCCAGCCGGAGAAGCTCTCGGTCGGTCATCAATTTGCGTGTGGTTTGCGCCAGGGCGCCGTATGGTGCTGGAGCAAACGTCCGGATGCTTTCCTCCCTGCGCGCATCGCGGCCGGTTGGACGTTCACTGACGTCGACGTGGAGACCGAGCACGCATGCGGACTCACCGATGATGGCTCGGCCGTGTGCTGGGACAGATCGACGATGACAGGTGGCACTTCACCGGCAGAGGTCACAGGCGCACCGGAGTTGGTTCAGTTGGCTGTGGCAGAACGATACGTGTGCGGCCTCACCGCGACGGGCCAGCCGTGGTGCAGCGGCGAGAAGTATCCCGCGACCGGGGCAGAGATCACCGGCGCCCCACCCCTGTGGAAGTTGGCTGTTGCGACCGAATCTGCCCAGGATATGACGGCCTGCGGACTCTCCCAGGTGGATTCGACGGCGTGGTGCTGGGGCAGTGCCAACCACGGCGCGCTGGGCAACGGCACGACCGTGCCTTCATACGACGTCGCGCAGCAGGTGAGCGGTGGACAGACCTTCACCGATATCGCTGGCTCGAGTGTCTCATTCTGTGCCGTCCAGCTGGACCGGCACGTCGCGTGCTGGGGCTACGGCAGCGCGCTGCCTGGATTTGGCAGCGACCAGGTGGAACCGACGACCTTTCGCGAGATGGCGGACTCCCTGTCGGGAGCCTGGTTCGGGTACCTCGGCATTTCGCCTGACGGGCCCGACTTCTGGGGCGGTTACCTCGACACCACAGATCCCGACTCCACCTTCTCCGGCCTTGAAGGTATCACCACCTATGATTTGGGCACCGCACCATGCGTCATCCAGGATGACATAGGCGTGTCTTGCAGTATCGGCTTGATCGATGAGATCCAGTTTCACGATTGGCAGCGACTTCGCCCGTTTGTGCCGGTGCCAGAACCGGACCTGGTTCCGTGATCGTCGCCTGGTCACGAGCCTCGCGACTTGCGACTCGTGACTTGCGACTTGAAATCATCACCCCTTCCAGAGCATCGAGAAGAGCTCCATCGCATTCGTGGTCCCGTAATTGCCGTAGCAGTTGTTGAACACGATGTGCATCCGCTTCGCCTCCCGGCCCGCGTCGGCAATGTCCGGGATGATTTCCTTGAGCTCCCGCTCGTCATACAGGTAGCGGAACCTCTCCGCCACGCTTACGCCCTTCCTGGCCCAGCTCTCGCTCCGGCGGCCGTGCAGCCGGACTATGCTGAGCGATGGCGCCGTGACCGCCACGCGCCTCGGCACGCTCTGGGGCGTTCCCGGCGGCGTGTCCGAGATGACCAATGGCACCTTGTGCTCGGTGAGCCACTCCACCGTGCGCTCGCCGGTGCGTCCCTCAAACCACGCCGGGTTCCGGAACTCCACGCTGGCCGCGAGCGGCTTGAGCGCATCGCGCGCCGCCAGCAGCGCCGCCGCGTTCTCCCGCGACGGCCCGAACCAGGGCGGAAATTGCAGCAGCACCGCTCCCAGCTTCCCCGCGCTGTCCAGCGGCGCCAACGCATCCTTGAACTGCTGCCACACCTGGTCCATCAGCTCGGGCGGCAGGTCGGTGGCGTAGAGCCGCGCCTTCTTTGCGAACGCCGAGGGCAGTGCCTCGCGCAGTTCCTTCGGCAGCCGCTTCGTCTCGGTGGGGTGCCCC
>CAMLHP010000151.1 GCA_946479805.1 uncultured Gemmatimonadota bacterium
CCGGGGGCGGTGCTGTTCAACTCGCCGGCGGCCTCGATCGCGCGCGCAATGCCGAAGTCGGCCACCAGGGCATTGCGTCCGCTCAGGAGGATGTTGCCGGGCTTGATGTCGCGATGAACTACGCCTCTGGCATGGGCATGCGCCAGCGCGTCCAGCAGGTCCCGCCAGATCCGCAGGGCATCCTGGATCGGCAAGGCGCCTTCCGCAGCCAGCCGAGCCTGAAGTGACTCGCCCGCGACGAACGGCATGATGTAGTAGAGGAGCCGACCGCCGGCTTCAGCGCCGAGGAGCGGCACGATGTGCGGATGCTGAAGTTGCGCTGCCAGCTGGATCTCGCGCCGGAAACGCTCGCCGCTCGTGGTCGCAGCCATATCCGGCGGCAGCACCTTGATCACGACGTGGCGCTCGAGCCGGAGCTCCCGGGCCAGGAACACCCGGCTCAGCGATCCGCCGCCCAGCTCACGCTCGATCCGGTAGCGGCCCTCGAGAGCGGCCTCCAGTTCCCCCGGCACGTCGGCACGTCTGCTCGCGACAATGGCCTCCGCAGCGGGTGCGATCACCTCGCCCGCCAGGCCGTCGAAAAACTCCCCGGCCGATTCGTGGGCCTCCAGCAATGAACACAAGTCCCGGTACAGCTCCCCGTCGTCGCCGCAGGCGCGCTGCAGAAACGCCCCTCGCCCGGCCCTCGGCAATGCCACCGCCTGGTCGAACAGCTCCGCCACTCGCTCGGCCCGTGACAATGACATCGATCCCCGATGGCCCCGAGTTGAGGGGTTTGGTGTGACTGGGATTGAAGGATACGACTCGACGCTATCGCCGAGTCGGGCATTCCTCAAGGCCTGGACGGCCCGACGAACCCCTGCGCTTTCTGGAGGCTTTATGGGCTGGAGCAGCTTGCCGTCGCTCTCAACCTGGGCGACGCGATGCCTCGCAATACTGGTGCTTGCGGCTTGCTCGTCCACCGAGCCTTCCACCCCGGAAGAGCCGGAAGAACCGCTGGCGGGACTTCGCCTGGAGGCGCTCTCCGAGACGAGGCTCACGGGAGTTGTGGGCACCCGCATCGCCGGCCTGCCGGTTGTGCGGCTGACGAACCAGGACGGTAGCCCCGCTCCCGGGCGCGAGGTCCGGTTCCTGGTGGCGGGTGGTGGTTCAATTGACATCGCGGTACAGCGGACGGACACAGCCGGCCTGGCATCGTCCGGAAACTGGACGCTGGGCACAAGGGCTCAGATCCAGACGCTCACCGCCCGCTCCGCCGGAGTGCCCGACCTGAAGTTCATCGCGACCGCTATGGCGGGACAGCCGGCAGCGCTGGAGATAGTGATGGGAGACCAACAGTCGGGGCCCGCCGGAGCGACACTGATGGCCCCCTTGCGCGTGAAGCTTGCCGACCGCTACGGCAATCCGGTCCCTGACGTGCCAGTTACCTTCGCGGTGGTACTCGGTTCGGGCACGGTCGCCGCAGACGGGCCGAAGACCGACTCATCCGGATTCGCGAGTTCGACCTGGATCCTCGGTGGCGCCGGCGCCCAGCTGGTGCGCACGTCGGCCGCAGGCATGACGGTCCACTTTGGCGCGTTCGCGTGCGGTGACCCGTGCCGCGGGAGGGACTTCCTCTACACGAAGAACGGGGCGCTCTTCACTCAGATCAACGGTGTTACCACCCTGGTGGACAACCCGGTGTCGGAGCCGGCATGGTCCCCGGATGGACAGCGAATCGCCTTTACAGTCTGGGAATGGCTGGACGAGACTTCCCAGCTTTTCGTCATGAATGCGGACGGCTCGAACAGTGCCCTTCGCGCTAGCGACTTCTACAGTCCGTCGTGGTCGCCCGACGGCAGTCGGCTCGCAGTGACCGCGGCCGACGGGGTCTACGTGATCAGTGCGGAGGGGGACGGGACGCCGCCGGTTCTGGTAGCCGGGGGCGCGTACGATCCTGCCTGGTCACCGGACGGGAGCAGGATCGCCTTCGTGGAGTGGCGTGAAGCCGGCATGCTCAGGGTCATGAACGCGGACGGTACTGAGGCCACAACACTCACGACCACTGCCCAGGGCGGGTTCGCGGATCCGACCTGGTCGCCGGATGGCCAGCGCCTCGCGTTCCAGAACTGTGACGACGTCACCTGCGTCATTTCCACCGTGACCTCAGACGGGTCCACAGTTGCACGACTGAGTCCGTTGGGCGTCCCGGCGTGGGGCCCGGCATGGTCACCGGACGGGAGTCGGGTTGCCTTCTCAACCGAGGCCGGAATTGTCTGGCTGCCGGCGGACGGCAGCCTTGCACAGCCGGTCGCCCTGGTTCCCGAAGGCTTCAGCTTCGCATGGCGGCCGTGAGCCGCAGGCGCGCAATCGAGTCAGTCTCCGCCGGCCAGCGTGAGCTGCATCTCGCGGAGCAGCCACGCCCGTGCGAAGGCCCAGTCTCGCTTGACACTGCGGGGTGACAAGCCAAGGGCGGCGGCGGTTTCCTCGACGTTCAGTCCGCCGAAGAATCGGCACTCGACGACCTGGCACTGGCGCGGGGCAACGACGTCGAAGCGGCGCAGGGCTTCATCAAGGCCGGCCAGCCTGTCCGCCTGGTCCTCTGACAGCCCAAATGAGGCCTCCCCTGCGCGTTCGGCGTCCTCAAGCGCCAGGTGCGCGCGCCCGCCACCGCGCTTCTTGCGGCTCCGGTCGCGCGCATAGTTGCAGAGGATGTGACGCATCGCCTTGGCGGCGATCCCGAGGAAGTGGGACCGGCTTTCGGTCGGCAGCTGACGCTGCCCGGCAAGCTTGAGATATGCCTCGTGGACCAATGCCGTAGTGGTGAGCGTGAGGTTGCCATCCCACCGCCGGCGCTGCCTGTGTGCCAGCCGGCTCAGTTCCTCGTAGACCAGCGGAAACAGGTCATCCAGGGCCTTCCGGTCACCGGCCGTGAGGGCCTCGACCAGGGCTGAATCGTCATTCGCCACCCTCGCTACCTCCTCAATGGCCCCTGCACTGCGGCTTCGGTGTGTTCTGATGCAGAGGATGCTCAGGGGGACGCCGCAAATGCCAGTCGGCGCACCACCACTCCCGCTCCGGGGTCCTCCAGAATCTTCAGAATTGGGCCCAGATCCC
Organism: uncultured Gemmatimonadota bacterium; assembly: GCA_946479805.1. Next base: position 3,097 of record CAMLHP010000151.1, read on the forward strand.
GCTAGTGAGGCTCGGCGCATGTACCCGTCAGTCGCTCGTTCCGCAAGCCTTGCCGCCGCCCTGGCCACGCTGCTTGGCGGTTGCGGCGACAGCACCGAACCCAACCCAGAGGTGCGAGTCAGCGCCATCACCCCCACCTCGCTTGCCGGTACGGTAGGTGCGGCCGTCCAGCCCGCGCCAACCGTTCTCGTTACCGACGAGAAAAGCCAGCCACTGGCAGGAGTTACTGTCACGTTCAAGGTAGTGAGCGGAGGTGGCACGCTGAGCGGAGGCTATGCAACAACGGGTGTCGACGGCCAGGCTGCCCCTTCAACGTGGACGCTCGGGCCGACGCCAGGTGCCCAGACGCTCTCGGCGAGCGCGGGGTCAGAGGCAGACGTCGTGTTCACTGTGCTGGCAGCGGCGGGCGACGTCGCCCACATCACGACGTCGGCCGGCAACGACCAGCTGGCTGGAATTGGACAAGGGCTCGCCCAACCGCTCGTGGCACTGGCCACCGACGCGTTCGGAAATCCGGTGGCGGGCACCCCCGTCGTGTTCACTGTGACATCTGGCGGCGGCACGATCGACGGTGCTGCGGTCGTGACCGATTCCAACGGCGAGGCCACCGCGGGAGTGTGGACACTCGGATACGAGGAAGGAGTGCAGCAGGTAGCGGCCGTGGCGGACGGGTCGATGGGTGTCTTTCGCGCGTTTGCAGCCGCACCGCCCGGGCAACTGAAGGGGCAGATCGCTTTCATCTCGTGGGCGGGCTTTTTCCTCGAGTTCGCCCTGATAAACGCGGATGGCAGTGGTTACGTCGGGCTCCCCACGCCCGGACTCGCCTACTGGCTGCAGTGGTCACCCGATGGCAGCCACATTGCCTTCGTGTCGGGCGATCCCGAGGCTGAGGACTACAACTCGCGGCTGGGTCTCATGACTGCTGACGGCGGCGAAATGTCGTGGTTGACCACTGGGCCGGACATCTGGGCCGCATGGTATCCCGACGGCACTTCCCTGACTGTTCCCGACGGCAACGGACTCGCATCGATCAGTGTCAGCGATGGTACGCGCACGCCGATCATCGGAGTAACTGGTGGCAATCATTCGTGGTCGCCGGATGGCCGGAGGCTCGCGATTGTGAACGTTGGCGAGACAAGTGGCGTGACGGACATATATCTCGCCAACGCAGATGGAAGCGGACTGGTCCGGCTGACCGACGGCTACACCGGGCCGAGCCGGCCAGTCGAAACCTTCTCGAATCCCACCTGGGCGCCCGACGGAAGCATGATCGCGCTCGTCCACGGTGTTGTGATCGAGGGCCAGTCCACCGAACGCCAGCTTGCGGTCATGGCTGCGGACGGTGCCTTCATCAAGGACCTGGCCTCGACCGGCGTCTATCACAGCACAGAACGTCCCGCCTCGATTGCCTGGTCGCCAGACGGACGCGGGATCGCCTACTCGTTCGTTGGCGATCCGGCCGGAGTGGGCGGGGGCTCCTCCGGCCGGTCGATCAAGTACGTGTCCCTCGATGGGAGCCTTCGGGCCACCCTGGTGTCTGACGCACAATCGCCGAGCTGGCGCCGCTGAACGCGCGCAGCGTTCAAGGACCTTTCGGAGACCGACCTATGCGCATGTCACCCGACGGCCAGGCCATCGCGTTCGCGTCTGCCAGTACACCCGGTTCGATCGACTGGGTCAGCGTGGACGGTCTGCAGCGCGGCCGAATCATCGCCAACGGCGCCAGCCCCGCTTGGCGACCGTGACGAGCGCCGGATCACCAAGTAGCGCGGCGCGTGCCCCGATGTGCCGCCCGGGTGTCGCTCCCCCTGACGACGCCCCACCCTCATCAGGAGAACCATCATGCTGAAGTTCAGGACGCTGCTTGGAATGGCCCTGGTCGCAGGCGCGGCCTCCGCAATCGCATGCAACGACGGTGTTGGCCCTGAGACGGCCGCAGGAGGCCGGGGCGCAA
>CAMLHP010000152.1 GCA_946479805.1 uncultured Gemmatimonadota bacterium
TTGTTGTCAGCTTTGTCGCAGCAGGCATAGGGGCTGCGGCTTCAATAAGCGCCAGCTCGTTCTACGCGGAGCTTGTCCGTCCCGACTGGGCTCCGCCATCGTCAGTCTTCGGCCCGGTCTGGACAGTCCTGTACGCGCTCATGGGCGTCGCCGCCTGGCTTGTGTGGCGCGCGGAAGGGTTCCGGGCTGCTCGCATACCATTGATCTTGTTCCTGGTGCAGCTCGGCGTGAATGCCCTGTGGAGCTGGCTTTTCTTCGCCTGGCACCTGGGAGCCCTGGCATTCGCAGACATTCTTCTACTGTGGTTTCTCATCGCCACGACACTTGTTCTGTTCTGGCGCGTCCGCTTCGTGGCGGGGGCACTGCTGGTTCCTTATCTACTCTGGGTCAGCTTTGCTCTGGTGCTTTGCTACTCCGTGTGGCAGCTCAATCCGCAACTCCTGGGCTGACTGCAATGCGGCTATGGTCACTGCACCCCAGGTACCCAGACGGAACAGGTTTGGTTGCGCCTTGGCGTGAGGCCCTTCAGGCCAGGGCCGTGCTTCGCGGCGAAACACCCTGGCCAGGCTCCCGCGCGTCATGATGCACTCAACTTCACTCCGTGTCGCCGCCTTCAGCATGGCGGCCATTCTTCTCTCATCCTCTCGAGTGGCTGGTCAGGGCACACCTGCCGCGCCCTTGCCGAACGGTCCCAGCACCCCGTCGCCCGCACACGAACGGCTCGCCGTGTTTGAGGGCACGTGGACGAGTGTTGACTCTGTTCCCTCGCGCGATTCTTGCGCATGGCTCGCTGGTGGACGCCGGCACATGGTCTGTCGTCGGGTCACCGAGTCCGCGAGGGGCGCACGGGAACAGATGATGATCTACAGCTATCGCAAGGCGGATTCGACGTACACGGTTACGGTCGTGCTCCCCGGTGGCCAAGTGTGGCGCTATGCGGGCAGACCCGAGGGCGATCGCTGGATGTTGTACCTCACGAACTCCGGGGCGGACCGAGCGCTTCGTCTGCGGCAGGTGATCATTGCGGCCGCCGATACCCTCCGGTTCGTTGAGGAGGCCTCGGTAGACGGAGGCCCATGGCGGCTCACCGATCCGAACGAAGACTACATCTACGTGCGGAGTCGAGAGTGACAATGCGCACCGGCGCGAACTCAGGCAGGCACGTAGGTCAGCCTGAGCACATCCTCGATCCGATCATTGGTCACCAGGCGGAGCGGCGGCCGGGGCCCGGCGAAATACGGCTTGCCGTGGCCCAGCACGACGGGATGCAGGTAGATCCGATACTCGTCAATCAGGCCTAGCTCTGTCAGGCTGTGCGCCAGGACCGGGCCAGCCACTTCGATCTCCCCGTCGGGCCCCGCCTTCAGCTCGCGGATCGCGCCTTCAAGATCATCCCCCATGAGCGTGGCATTGGGGCCGATCGACCTGAGCGAGCGCGAGACGACCCATTTCGGCTGCTTCCGCCAGGCAGCCGCGAAGGCGTGCTCTGCTGCTTCCCATTCAGGACGATCGTCGTCCCAGTAGCGCATGGCCTCATACACGTGGCGACCGTAGACGCTGCCCGCCTGCTGCTGAGCCTCCTCGATGAAGTGGCGGAAGAGGGTGGCGCTGGGCGCAAACGCCGTGTGGTCGACGTAGCCGTCCAGTGACTGGTTCATCCCGAAGACGAGTCGGGCCATGCTGCCTCCATTCTTCAGCGAGTCGCGAAGTGCCAATTGGGTCGTGCAATCGGTTGTAAGCTAAATCGGCTGCCTGAAAGCCGTCGTGATTTCCGGAGCAGCCCACGTGCGCCTCAGGCGCTCGGTCGCGTTGACGGCGCTGTCATCGGCAGGCGGTCACTGAAGTTGACAACGGAGTTGCGGAGGGGATGTATCATTCTGCAGACCGAAGGCGAGTACAGCTGCCGATTCCGGCCCGGGAGGACCACATGGACGCAGAGGCTGCGGTGAGAATGCTTCAGGCCTTCGCCGACGCCTGGAACCGTCACGACGTGGACGCCCTGATGTCGTTCATGTCGGACGACTGTGAGTTCGAAGCCTCTGCGGGTCCGGAAGTATCGGGCACGCGTTACGCGGGGCCCGAGGCAGTCAGGTCCGGCTACGCGGAGGTGTTCGCCACATTCCCGGACGCGCACTGGGGTGGCGCTCGCCACTTCGTGCATGGCGATCGGGGCGTTTCCGAATGGACATTCACGGGCACCCGCACAGATGGAAGCCAGGTGGAGGTCAATGGCTGCGACCTGTTCACGTTCAGGGACGGCAAGATTGCTGTCAAGAACTCGTACCGGAAGAATCGTCCGCCCGTTTCAAGCCCGTAGCGGAGCATGGAGATGAGCACAGTCCGCATCGCCCTCGCCAACTGTCGCGTGCCCTCGACGCCGGAGGAGTCGGTCCTCGTGGCGACATCGGCAATCGCCGAGGCGGGCGGACGACGTGCGAACGTGATCTGCTTTCCCGAATGCTTCATCCCCGGATACCGATGGCCGGGCACTACGCCCCCGCCGCCGAATACCTCGTTCCTGGAGCGGGCGTGGACTGCAGTGGGGGCCGCAGCGGCGGAGGCTCGCATCACGGTGGTGCTGGGTACTGAACGTATGACCGCGAGCGGCCTGCAGATCACTGCCTGCGTGTTCAATCCGGATGGGACGGTCGCGGGTTGGCAGGACAAGGGACAGCTGGACCCTTCGGAGGAGGCCATCTACCCCGCGGTTGCGAGGCAGCGCCGGGTCTTTACCGCCGGACCCCTGACCTTTGGCGTAGTTATCTGTCACGAAGGGTGGAGGTATCCGGAGACGGTCCGGTGGGCCGTGCGGCGAGGCGCCCAGGTCGTGTTTCATCCGCACGCACACGTCGCCGAACCCGGGAGCTACCGGCCCACCTCATTTGCCGATCCAGAGAACACCTTCCATGAGAAGGCGATATTGTGTCGTGCGGCTGAGAACACCTGCTACTTCGCGTCGGTGAACTGCGCGAGCGAGGGCTCGGGCACCACCTCGGCGATTGCACGGCCGGATGGTACGCTGCTGTGCTACCAACCCTACGGGCAGGAGGGCTTGCTCGTGGCGGACCTGGACCTCGAAAAAGCCACCGGGCTGCTCGCCTCCCGCTGCCGGACTTCGTCGATGTAGGATGGTGTCAAGGCACAGAATCCCCAACGCTACGACTTCCGGGCAGTACCTGTCGAAACCTTGAGCCCTGGTTCGACGCTATGGTATGGACTGCACAACTGCGGACCGTCCGCACGATGCAGCCTGAACCAACGCCAGCCATTCGGCACAGGAGACCCGCATGTCAAGGCAAGCCCGGAACACGATCTGTCTCTGGTTCGACCACGACGCAGAGGACGCAGCGAACTTCTACGCCAGGACCTTTCCCGAGTCATCGGTTGACGCGGTGCACCGCGCCCCGGGAGACTTCCCTGGCGGAAAGCAGGGGGATGTACTGACGGTAGAGTTCACCGTGCTGGGTCTTCCCTGCCTTGGGCTCAATGGAGGCCCGATCTTCCCGCAGACGGAGGCGTTCTCCTTCCAGGTTGCAACCGCCGACCAGGCCGAAACTGACCGGTACTGGGACGCGATCGTCGGCAACGGCGGACAGGAGAGCGCCTGCGGGTGGTGCAAGGACAGGTGGGGCGTGTCCTGGCAGATCATTCCGGTGGCCCTGACGGAGGCGATCACCGATTCCGACCGTGCGGCCGCCAAGCGCGCATTTGAAGCCATGCTGGAGATGGGCCGGATCGACGTTGCGGCCATTGAAGCAGCGAGGCGAGGATGAAGCTGATAATGTGGAACCTGCAGACCCTCGATGGATCTTTCGAGGGTGCCAAGCCCTGGGACCTCGATTTCCACGAGACCGTCTGGGGCGAGGAGCTGGAGCGTTTTTCGCTGGAGCAACTGGAAGAAGCAAGCATGCTGCTCTTTGGGCGGAGAACATACGAGGGCATGGCCAGCTACTGGAGCACCGCGACCGGCGCGATCGCGGACTTCATGAATGCCATTCCAAAGGTGGCCTTTTCGCGTACGCTCCGCGCGGTGGACTGGAACAACACCCGGCTGGTGGGCGGGGACGCCGCCGATGAAGTTGCCAGGCTGAAGCAAGCCGACGGCAAGGACATGTTCGTGTTCGGCAGCGCGGAGCTCTCCGACTCGCTACTGCGTCGGGGCCTCTTCGACGAACTTCGCATCTGCGTCGCTCCAGTGGTGCTTCGGGCCGGCTCTCCCCTTTTCAAGCCGGGCGGGCTCCGCCAGGATCTGACGCTGCTCGAGGCACGCCCGGTGTCCACCGGCGCCGTCATCCTGCGCTATGCGCTGGGGGCTTCGGCCAACTGACCCCGGTTCGAGGCAGCAATGGAGGAAATGGGGCGTCCCCGCCTAGGTTTCACGGATGCGGCTGATCCTGGTTCACGGCATGGGCAGGACTCCGGTGTCGATGATGCCGCTCGCTCGTCAGTTGCGCCGAGCCGGCCACGAGACGGAACTGCTGGGGTACGTGCCGGGTGTTGAGTCGTTCGGGCGGATCCGCAACCGGGTGCGCCAGCGCCTCCTGGGATCAGCGGCTGCTGGCCGGCCCTACGCCGCCATCGGCCACTCCCTGGGCGGAATCCTGCTCAGGGCCGCGCTCGCCGACTGGCCCCACGACGTCCCGCTCCCCGAACGGCTGATCCTGCTCGGCTCCCCCAGCCGCCCGCCTCGGCTGGCCCGGAGGTTCCATCGCCAGCTTCCCTATCGCTGGATCAACGGACAATCGGGGCAGCTGCTGACCCGCGCGGATTTCTTCTCGGATCTTCCATCCGGCGTCGTGCCATGTACCGTGATAGCCGGCACCAGGGGCTGGAAGCGGGCAGGACTCCCGTTCGGCGGTGAGCCCAACGACGGGGTAGTCGCGGTGGACGAAGCTGTTCCACCACCGGGCGGGCGCGACGAGTTCCACACGCTGCCAGTGAGCCACACCTTCATGATGAATGACCGCCGGGTGCGCGCGATGCTGCTGCAGTTACTCGCGGGAGACATGAGACACGGCGAAAACGAACGGGAGCCGAGATGATGCCA
>CAMLHP010000153.1 GCA_946479805.1 uncultured Gemmatimonadota bacterium
TGACACCGCGGCCCGGCGCGCTGTTCGTGGTGGGAGACCCGAAGCAGAGCATCTACCGCTTCCGCCGGGCCGACATTACCACCTACGAACTGGTGAAGCGCTGCATCGCGCGGGTTGGCGCAGTGCTGCAGCTGACCCGGAACTTCCGCTCGGTGCAGGCCATCGCCGAGCTGGTCAACGCCCATTTCCCGGGGCCGTTTCCGGTGGAGTCGTCCGGTGTCCAGGCTGCGTTCGCACCGCTCATCAGCGACAAAGCAACGGAGCCGGGCGACGGCGTTTTCAGCTATCCGGTGCGGCCGCCGGAATCGAACAAGCCGCAGATCATCGCCACCTGTGCGGAGCAGGTCGCTTCGATGATCCGGCGGCGGCTGGACTCGGGCAGCAAGTCATCCGAGTTCATGGTGCTCACCACCGGCAAGGCGTCACTGGCCTGTTACGCCAGCGCGCTGGTGGCCCGCAACATCCCGGTGAGCGTCACTGGCGCCGGGCTCACCGCTGGGCACGAGCTCGAGGAACTGCTGATTCTGCTCCGCGCTATCGCCGACCCCACCAATGAGGTGCTGGTGGTGGCCGCGCTAGAGGGACTGTTTGCCGGCCTCACCCCCGAACAGCTGCTCGATGTGCGCCGCCGTGGCGCCAGGTTCCACCTCACCGATGCTCCCCCAGACACGTCCAGTCCCGCCGGCGCCGCGCTCGCGCGGCTGCACGACTGGTGGCGTGCGTCGCAACAGCTCCCGCCCGATGCGCTGCTGGAACGGATCGTCGACCAGACCGGGCTGCTGCCGCATACCGCCTCGGGGACCCTGGGCGACAACGCCGCCGGGGCGATCGCCGAGGTCATCGCAGTAGCTCGCCGGTCGGCCATGGACGGCAAGGCCAGCCTGGCCGACGTGATGCAGCGGATCGAGGCGGCGATGGACAATTCCGACAGCGAGGCGTCGCTCCGTCCCGGGCTGCAGGATGCGGTGCGGGTGCTGAACCTGCACAAGGCGAAGGGCCTGGAGGCCCGGGTGGTCATCCTCGCCGCGCCGGTGGCCATGTGGGACATCAGTGCCCCGGTGCACGTGAGCCGTGATCAGGATGGCAGCGCATCGGGTGGGATGACCGTGTGTGCCGGCGACCGCACCATCGCCGAGCCCGCCGACTGGAAGGAGATGCATGCGCGGGAGGTGTCGTTCCTGGATGCGGAGTTCGACCGGTTGCTGTATGTGGCCGTGACGAGGGCGAAGCGCGAGCTGTGGGTGGCCAAGTTCGACTTCGACCTCAAGACAGGCAAGGCTCAGGACAAGTCGCTCTGGGCCCGGCTGTCGGCCCCTCTCTCCACGCTGGGTCAGCTGCGGGAACTCCCCATGGACAACCCGCCAGGTCGCATCAGGGTGGAGCTGAGCGCGGTCGAGATCGCCGGCATAGCTGCGACGGCGGCGGCACGCCGCGCACGAGCGGGCTTGCCGCGCTGGACCCGCAGCACCGTCACCCGCCTCGCGCGGGAGGAAGCCGCCGAGGCGGAAGAGCTGAAGCTGGTGGCGAAGCGCGGAATGGGCCGCAACTGGGGTTCGGCAGTGCACGAGTGCCTGGAGGCGATGGGCCGGGGGCGGAGCGGCGGGAATCTCGAGCGGTTCGTGCGCGCGGTGGCGCGGAGCCACGAACTCCGCGACGAACAGGCGGAGCAGCTGCTGGCGCTGGTACTGGAACACGGGGCTTCGGCCGAGTGGCGCCGCATGATGCAGGCGAAAGGCGGCGCAGCGGTGGAGCTGCAGATAGCGGTCATGGAGCAGGGGAGCGAAGGTGTGCCCCGGCTGGTGGAGGGCGTGATTGATGCCGTGGCGCAGGTCAACGGGGAGTGGGGTGTCGTGGACTGGAAGACCGACAACCTGGAAGGCGAGGCGTGGGAGGGGCGACGCGTGCAGTACCAGCGGCAGGTGGACGCCTACGCGCGAATGCTGCAGGACCAGACCGGCAGGCGTGCCACCGGACGGGTGGTGCGGGTCGGGCGGGAGGACGGCTGATGGCGTCCAAGCTGCAGCGCTGGGTGGACCTCATTGCCGCGCTGCTTCGGCACCGCCGCCCGGCCTCGCTCCAGGAGCTGGCGGCCGATGTGCCGGATTACCAGGGCACCGGGCACGAGACCATTCGACGGATGTTCGAGCGCGACAAGCACGAGCTCAAGATGTTCGGCATTCCCATAGAGACCACCAGCGACGACGGTGTGGCCGGATACCGCCTCCGGGCGCGCGACTTCTACCTCCCGTATCTCCAGCTGGTGGACGAACAGCGAGGCAACAGCACACCCGACAGGCTGCCCGGCGATCCATGGCGCCAGCTGGCGCTGCTGCAGTTCACTTCAGACGAGCTGCGGGTCATCGCCGAGGCTGCGGCTCGGGTCGCTTCGCTGGGGGACCCGGGCCTGGCGGCGGACATCCGCACCGCACTCAAGAAACTGGCGGTGGACCTCCCCATGGATGGCGCGGCAACGGCACTGGAGTTGGTCCATGGCACCAGCCAGCACGATGGAGCCACGCTCGCGGCGCTGGGCGAAGCGGTGGCGCGACGCAAGCGGATCAGGTGCACCTACCACAGCATCGGAAGTGACGTGAAGTCGGAAAGGTCGCTCGAGCCGCTGGGGATCTTCTTCCTCAACCGCGCCTGGTACCTCGCGGCACGCGAGCCGGGGACCGAGCTGGTCAAGAATTTCCGGGTGAGCCGGATGACTGGCGTGAAGGCCAGCGCGAAGCCGGGAACTCCCGATTTCGGGCGCCCGCCCGGGTGGAGCCTCCAGAAGCATGCGCGCGCCCGGAGGTCCTGGGAGCTGGGCGACGATGACCTGACCGTAGTGGACGTGCGGTTCCTCCGCGACAATGGCGCGACTGCAGCTGCAGCCCGGCTGGGAAACCCGGTGGAGGGACAGCCCGACGTGCTGCGCTATCCGGTGAGGCGGATAGATGCCTTCGTCCGTTGGCTGCTGCCGATGGCGGATGCGGTGGAACCGGTGGCGCCGGAATCGGTGGCCGGCGAATGGCGGCGGCTTGCCGGTGCCACACTGGCGCTCTACCAGGAGGATCGATGAGCGCGACCGCGGCGGAGCAGCTGCGCCGGCTGCTGCTGCTGTTGCCGGAGCTGGCCGACGACGAGGAGCACCGGATCGACGAAGTGGCGTCACGGCTGAGCGTGGATCGCAAGACCCTTCAGGGAGACCTCCAGTCGCTCGCCGACCGGACCGACGTGCCGGGCGGGTTCATCGAGGGCGTGTCGATCACCTTCGACGATGAGTACCTGTCGGTATACAGCCACCACTTCCGGCGGCCGATGCGGCTTACGGTGAGGGAGCTGGCTGCGCTCGACCTGGGGCTTGCGATGCTGCGCTCCGAGCGGACGCCGGACGAGCATGCGGTGATGGAGCAGGCGCGGGTTCGCCTGGGCCAGGCGCTGGCCGAACTCCCCGATGATGAATCGGCGGGGGATATCGCACCGCGCATGGCTTCGCTGGCGGAGCTCGACCCGGCCGCCACGAAGGTCCACAGGCTGCTGCGCCAGGCCGCGCGAGAGCGGCGGCGTGCCACCATCACCTACCGGAAGGCCAACGAGTCAGCCGCGTCGGCGCGGGTCATCTGCCCCTACGGCCTCATCTTCTCGTCCGGCAGCTGGTACGTGGTGGCCCACTGCGAACGAAGCGAAGCGCTCAGGGTCTTTCGTCTCGACAGGATCGAGGAGGTCGAGCTGGGCGATGGCGGGTTCGAGCCGCCCGACGCATTCACGTTCGAGAGCGTGGTGCGGGAAGGGCGGGTATTCCACACCGAGGACCCGGTAGAGACCGTGACGATCCGCTACTCCCCCGCGGTGGCGCGCTGGATCGCGGAGCGGGAGGAGGCCATTCCGTCGGAGGATGGATCGCTCACCATCGAATACCCGCTGGGCGATGACGACTGGGTGGTGCGGCACGTGCTGCAGTACGGCCCGGATGCCGAGGTCCTCGCGCCCGCGCGGATCCGGGCCCGCCTGGCAGGGCTGCTGCGCGGCATGGCCACGACGTAAGCGTTGACCTTACTTTGAGGCATGTCCCGCGCATTCGTGAATGACGACGCCGGCGGCGAGGCGCTGCCGGAACACCGCTACCCGCTGCCACCGGTGGATGACCCCGGGTACCTGATGGCCGTGGCCCGGGCGCTGCTGGCAGGCGCCGACGCTGCCGATTCAGCGGGTGCGGAAGAGGCCACCGGATACATCTTCGGCACGCCCGAGCTGGCGTCCCAGGTGCAGCTGATACTGGAGGACGCCGTGGCGTCGGGTGACGAACGGCTGGAACAGCTGGCCGAGCGATTCCTCAGGCGGGCAGGAGTCACCGGCTCGTGACGCCGTGGGTCCGCCGGCTGCTGATAGCCAATGTTGCGATGTTCGCGCTGACCATGGGGCTGCCCAACCTCGGCTACCTCCTCGCCTTTCAGCCCGCGAGCATCCTGGCCCGGCCGTGGACCGTGATCACCTACATGTTTGTCCACGCCGGCTTCTGGCACATCGCCTTCAACATGATAGCGCTCTACTTCTTCGGCCCTCGGGTCGAGGAGCGGCTGGGCAGCAGCCGGTTCCTGGCGTTCTACATCATCAGCGGACTGGGCGGAGCCGCGCTCACCTTCCTGACACCGACAGCACTCATCGTGGGTGCCTCGGCTGCGACGTTCGGGGTCCAGCTCGCCTTCGCGCGCTACTGGCCCCGGGTGCAGATCCTGATATGGGGCGTGCTCCCGATCGAAGCGCGCTGGCTGGTGGTGATCATGACTTTCCTCTCGCTCCGTGGCGGGCTCTCGGGCTCGGACGGAATCGCCCACTGGGCGCACCTGGGAGGGTACATCGCCGCGGGGATCTTCCTGCTGATCATGGACCGCACCAGCTCGGCCCGGAGCTTCAAGCAGAAGGCAAAGGCGCCCAGGGGCCAGGCCGGCCTGCTCAATGACCGGGCGCAGCTGGCGCGCTGGGCGAGCATCCGCGCCGAAGACCTGCACGAGGTCAACCGGGCCGAGCTGGAACGAATCAGGGAAGTGCTGAAATCAGGCGG
>CAMLHP010000154.1 GCA_946479805.1 uncultured Gemmatimonadota bacterium
CCCATCGCCAGCAGCTCGGCGATGATCACCCGGCGGATTTCCTCGCCCTTGTCCACCGGACCCAGGTCGAAGTAGCCGGCGTCATCATGGGTGTCGGTGGTGGCCGCCCCATCGGGGCCGCGCTCGAACAGGAAGAACTCCGCCTCGCAACCGGCCATCATCTGGTAGCCCAGCTTCGCCGCGCGGGCCAGCTGCCGCTTGAGCGTCAGCCTGGGGCAGCCGTCGAATGGCTCGTCGTCCGGAGTGTGGATGTCGCAGATCAGCCGAGCCACTCGCCCGCTCGCGTCCTCGCCCGGAAGAATCCGGAACGTGGCAAGATCGGGCTTGAGCAGCATATCGCTCTCCTCGATCCGTACAAATCCCTCGATCGAGGAACCATCGAAGATGATCTCGCCCTCGAGCGCCTTGGCAACGCGGCTCTTGGGCACCTCGACGTTCTTGTTGATGCCCTGGAGGTCGGTGAACTGCAGCCGCAGGAAATCGACCTCGAACCGCTCGACCAGTGCCAGCACGTCCTGCTTGCTGGCGCCGGCGAGGGAGGTGGGGAAGTCGGCGAGGAGAGGCTTGGAGTTCAAGGAGTTGGGGATTAGGGGTCAGGGATCGGGGACTGGGGAATGTAGGGCGCAACTCCTTAACCCGCCACGATATCACGTTCTCCCTGCTTCCTGACCCCTGATCCCTGATTGATTCCTGACCCCTGGTCCCCGACCCCTTAGATTCCCCCCCATGCCAGCCCGCTTCTGCCCCTCCTGCGGCGCCGAACTCTCGGCCCAGGCCCGTTTCTGCCACCGGTGCGGCGCGCCAGCTGGAGCTGCGGCGGTGCGGAGCTCCAATCCCGAGCGCACCGCGTGGATCATCGCGTCGATTGTGGTACTGTCGCTGCTGGGCGTCATCGGCTGGAGGATGTTCAAGGGCACCAGTGCCGCGCCTCCCCCCGTGATGGGGAATGCCGGCAATGTGGCACCCGCCACCGTGGGCCCCGATCCCGGCGGGAATCTCGCCACTGGTCAGGCGCCCGACATCAGCCAGCTCTCGCCGGAAGAGCGCTTCCTTCGCCTCAACAATCGGGTGATGACTGCCGCGGGCCAGCGCGACAGCGCCACCGTGGTCAACTTCACCCCCATGGCGCTCGGCGCCTACGCCCAGCTTCCGGCGCCCACGCTGGATGACCGCTACCATGCGGCGGTCCTCAATGCCCAGGTCGGGCGCTTCGAAGAGGCGCTGGCGCTCACCGATACCATGCTCGCCGAGGCACCGAAGCACCTCCTCGCCCGGGTGGTCCAGGGCGACGTGGCGGAACTGACGGGAAACACCGCCGCCCTGGCGGCGGCACGAACGGCGTTCCTCGGGTCGTGGGACACGGAGATCACCCAGCGCCGCGAAGAATACGCCGACCACCGGGACGTGCTCGACGACTTCCGGCAGCGAGCCGGCAACTAGAAACGGGCGCATGTACGGGCGCACCGCGTGCGCCCTGCCTCTTCTACCTCCTCTACCTCTTCTACCCCGATGCAGACCATTCATGTAGCCCACAGCCCTGATTCCGACGACGCGTTCATGTTCTACGCGCTGGCGGAAGGCCTCATAGACACCGGCGACCTGCGCTACGAACACGAACTGTCCGACATCGAGAGCCTCAACCGGAGGGCACTGAACGGCGACCTCGAGGTCTCCGCGGTTTCGATCCACGCCTACGCCTACCTCTGGCGCAGCTATGCGCTGCTCGATTCCGGCTCCTCGATGGGCGATGGCTACGGCCCCCGGCTGGTGGCGCGGGAGCCCGCGCCTGCCGACCGGCAATCGGCGCTCCGCGGCAAGCGGGTGGCGGTGCCGGGCAAGTTCACCACCGCGTATCTCGCGCTGCAGCTCTACCAGCCCGACTTCGAGCCGGTGGTGATGGCATTCGACACCATCGAGGACGCCGTCGCTGCGGGCGAAGCCGACGTGGGCCTGCTGATCCACGAGGGCCAGCTGACATTCCAGGATCAGGGACTGCATCTGTGGCAGGATCTGGGTGAATGGTGGATGACCGACACCGGCTTGCCGCTACCGCTGGGTGGCAACGTGGTGCGGCGCGACCTTGGCCCCGAAGTGGTGGCACAGGTGGCCCGCGACCTTCGGGCCAGCATCGAGTACGCCCTCGCCAACCGGGCGCCCGCGCTGGAGCATGCGTCGCGCTTCAACCGCGGGATCGGCGCCGAGCGCACCGACACATTCGTCGGGATGTATGTCAACGAGTGGACCGTGAGTTATGGCGAGCGCGGGCGCCAGGCGGTCCGGCAGCTGCTGGACCGCGCATGGGCCGCTGCGATTATCCCGGAGCGGGTCGAAGTGGAGTTCGTGGACGAGCGCTGAGCATCTGTCTTTCGCGCGCCCGATTCCCTACTTTCAAGCAGCGACTTGCCTGGAGCTTACGTGGCCCGAGCTGATGGTCCCGTCGCCATTCTTGTGGTGGACGACGAAGATGCGATCCGAAGCGCGCTGAAGCGCTTTCTCACCGGCCGCGGCTACGAGGTCGTCACCGCGGCAACTGGTGCCGAGGCCCTCGAGGCGCTGGAACGGCGGAAGATCACCGGCATGCTGCTGGACGTGATGCTGCCCGACGCCAGCGGCATCGAGCTGGTGCCGCAGGTGATGCAAATTGAGCCGGACATCGCGCTGCTCATCCTCACCGCGGTCAACGATGCCACCGCCGCGGCGCTCTGCATGCAGCGCGGCGCCACTGACTACCTGACCAAGCCAATCGACCTTGAGGTCCTGGGCCGGGCCATGCAGCGCGCGCTCGACCACCGCCATGCGCGGCTCGAGGACAAGGAGATCAATCGCTGGCTCAAGGAGGAGGTCGCGGTGAAGGCCGCCGAAGTGCGGCTGGAGCGCGCCAACCTGGAGCGGATCTCGGTCGCCACTCTTGAGGCGCTGGTCAACGCGCTCGAGGCCAAGGACCCCTATCTCCGGGGCCATTCCGCCCGGGTTGCCGACATGGCCGCCACCATCGCGGCCGAGATGGGCTTCGGCGACGAGGATATCGAGCGGGTCCGCACCGCCGGCCGGCTGCACGACATCGGCAAGATCGGGATCCGCGAGGAGATCCTCAACAAGCAGGGCCCCCTCACCGACGAGGAGTACGAACACGTCCAGCAGCACGTCGTGGTGGGTTCCCAGATCCTCGCTCCGCTGGTCCACCTCAAGAGCGTGATTCAGTTCGTCCGCAGTCACCACGAGCGCTGGGACGGCCAGGGCTACCCTGACCGCATCGCCGGCGACGCCATCCCCTTCGGCGCGCGCATCATAGGCGCCGTCGAGATCTACGATGCCCTGACCACAAGCCGGCCCTACCAGGAGAAAATGCCTCCCGCCATGGCGGTGGAGCGCATGCGCGACCTGCTGGGCACGGTTCTTGATCCTGCGGTGCACAACGCACTTGAAACCGTTGTACTTCACCGCCCAACGCTCACGTTCCTCGACGAAGCGAAGGGCTGAGCGCAGGCAGGGGTCCATGGCCGGGCTTGTCCTGGTTATCGACGATGATGTCGTGGAGCGTGAACTGTTGCAGCGTTGCCTTGCTGCAGCAGGTTATCGGGTGCTGCTCGCCAGCGACGGAGAGGCCGGCCTCGACGTGGCCGGGCGGCAGGCACCCGACCTGATCCTGCTCGACGTGGTGATGCCCAACCTCAACGGTTTCCAGACCTGCCGGCGCCTTCGGCGGCAGCCCGGCACCGCCGCGACTCCCATCGTAATGCTGACCTCGAAGGACCAGGATGCAGACCGGTACTGGGCGGACCAGGTGGGTGTCTCGGCCTACCTCACCAAACCGGTGGACATCCCACAGCTTCTGGCCACCGCGGCCGAGCTGGCTCCGCCGCCATGAACTTCCTCCGTGTAATCCTCTACACCGCGCTCGCCATGGCGGTGCTGCTGGTGCTGTCGGTCATCGTGTGGCTGGCCTACACCGCCATCCTCAACCGGCTCGAGCGAAGGCTGGCCGCCCGCAAGGGTCCCTACCGGGACCTGGTCGCCGGACTCGCGACCCGCGAGCGTGAGCTGCTCGAACCGGCCATTCGCCAGCTGGGCACACTCCGCGACTTCGATGCACTCGAGGCTGTGCTGGAGGAACAGGCCCGATCCACCACCGAGCGGCCTCCCTGGCTGCTCGATGCCTATGACCGGCTCGGCCTGGTGGACAAGTACATCGAACGGCTCCGCAACGCCCGCCGCTGGCGCGATCGTGCCTTCGCCGCCGAACTGCTGGGCCGGGTGGGCAACGCCAAGGCGGTGGGGCCGCTGCTCGACACGGTGTCCGCCACCGGCGCAGAGGACGCCGACGTCCGAGAGATCGCCCTCAGGGCGCTGGCGCGCATCGCCGATCCCCGCGCCGTGGAGCCGCTGGTTCATGCTCTCCGCTCGTCCAAGGTGTGGCTGACGCCCCGCATCGCCGACATCCTGGCCCGGCATGCCGATGACGCAGTCGCGCCCATGCTTGCGCTGCTGGATGAGGGCGGCCGCCACCATGCCCGCGCCTGGGCTGCCAGCGTATTGGGAGAGGTCCGGGCCCACCGCGCGTTCCCGTCGCTGATACGCGCACTGGGCGATCCCGATGACGAGGTGCGGGCCAAGGCATCCGGTGCACTGGGCAAGCTCGGCGATCGCCGCGCAATTCCCTACCTGCTTGAG
This sequence comes from uncultured Gemmatimonadota bacterium, assembly GCA_946479805.1. The sequence goes on from CAMLHP010000154.1 coordinate 4,672, forward strand.
CACCTCCTGACCGACCCCGCTCCATTTGTGCGTGCCCGCATAGCCGGCGCGCTGGGGCAGTTCGACGATCCTGACGTCATTGAGCGACTGGTGCGTGCCCTGGGTGACCCCGCGTGGTGGGTGCGGATGCGGAGCGTGGAGGCGCTCGAGCAGATTGGACCCCAGGCCGAGTCCCCACTGCTCATCGCCCTCGACGATCCCGATCCCGAGCTGCGCATCCGTGCGGCAGTTGCACTTGAGCGCCTCGGGGTACCGGGCCGCACGGTGCGGATGATCGAGGAGGACGACCGGCCGGAGCAGGCGCGGGAGGTGCTGTCGAAGTTCGCCAACGCCGGAGCGCGCGAGCTCATCGCCGAGCTGC
>CAMLHP010000155.1 GCA_946479805.1 uncultured Gemmatimonadota bacterium
GACCTGAATCAGCGGGGCGGAAGCCTTCCGCCGTGGCCCGCTACACGGGCGGCCCTTCGACGCGGCAGCGCGCAAGGTGCCGTTCGCGGATCAGGCTGCAAGTGCGGCCAGCCGCGGCCGTCGAATGGGAGTTGGGGGCGAGCGGCTAAGGAACATTCGATCGTGCGGGCGCGGGCCTGAGCGCCCCGCAGCTGAAGCCCACTTCGTTCGTCAGGCCGAAGCCGGAGAACCTTGAATGCGGCTTTGGACCTTGCACCCGAAGTATCTCGACGCCCGCGGACTCGTGGCGCTGTGGCGCGAAGCGCTGCTCGCGCGAGCGGTGCTCCGTGGCGAGACGACGGGCTATCGTCATCATCCCCAACTGGCGCGGTTCCGGGCGCAGGCGCGCCCGGTCGGCCTGCTCAATCTGTACCTGGCCGAAGTGCATGCGGAGGCCAGTCGCCGGGGATACGCCTTCGATGCCCGCAAGCTGGGGCGGGTTGGCGAGCGTCAGCGGATTGCGGAAACGACGGGGCAACTGGCTGCCGAGTGGGCGCATCTCTTGCGCAAGCTCGAGCAGCGGGCACCGGACCGCTACACGCAATTGACCACTGTGCGTCGCCCGCTGCCGCATCCTTTGTTTCGCCTGGTTCCAGGCGAGGTGCGGACCTGGGAACGAAGCGCATTTCGTTAGCCCACCCCCGCCGTCCAGCTGTCTACGGCCTGGCGTCCAGAAAGTCGTTCACCATGGGGACGATGTTGGCCATGCGCTCCATCAGCGTCACATGGGTGGTGTTGGGCAGGATGGCCAGGCGCGATGCGGTGCGCGGCCCCATGTCGCCGTGGGTCTCGCCGCCCTTCAGCCGGAACATCTCGGCCACATGCTGAAGCAGAATGCCATCGGCATCTCCATGGATGAAGAACATGGGTGCGGTGGTCGACCGAAGCTGATCCGCAGTCAAGTCCCTGGGATCCGAGACCACCCGCCTCACGAACTTCGCAAACGAGTCTGGAGTCGGGCTGAGACGCTTGTACTCGCTCTCGATGGGAGAGCCTTCGAAGGCTTCTGCCGTGATGCCCGCAATCGCGTCAGCTGCTCCTGGGACCATGCCGTCAGAGGAAAATGTTGACGAAATGATCACGGCCCTCCGCACCTTGTCTGGATGCCGCACGGCAACCTGCATCGCTACGCCACCGCCCATGCTGTATCCGATGAGGTCCGCCCGGGGAATCTTGAGATACTCGAGCAGCGCCGCGACGTCATCGGCGTTGTTCTCGTCATTGAGGCCTCGTGGAATATCCGCGGTCCTCCCGTGACCCTGCATCTCGACGGCAATGACTTTCCGAGTTTTGGAGAGTTCGCTGATCCACCCTTCCCAGTTGCTGGTGATGGTCATGAACGCACCGTGAAGCAGCACCACCGGCTCGCCGCTGCCGTGGACTTCGTAGTACATCCTGAGTCCGTTGACTGGCGCATAGCCGGTCACTGGGCCCCGCTGCGCCGACAAGCCGGTAGTTGCCATTGTCATCGCCATTGCCAGGAAAAGTGAGATCCGCATTCTGGTATGCCTCAATTTGTCGACTGATGTCGTCAGTTGGTAAGAGTCGCGAGCAGCTCGTCCAGCTGGTCGAACGTCTCGGCCATCGCTTCGGCCGCTCCGGTGCCGGCGGCGTCGAGCGATTCCTTTGAGGGATGGGTCTCGCGCAGGACCACCAGCGTCTTGCCGCCCCTCTCTTCGAAAGTCACCGTGGTGACAGGCCCGCCCTCACCACCTTCCTCATTGGTCCACGCCAGGCGAGTATGCGGCTTCACTTCGAGATACGTGCCGAAGAACGCCATCGGCTCGGGGTCAAAGTCGAACACCAGTCGGTACTTGCCTCCGACCCGAGCATCTAGCTCGCAGGACAGCAGGGTCATTCCCAGCGACCTGGGCACCCACCAGCGCTTGAACAGCTCTGCGTCGGTAAACGCCTCGAACACCAGGCGCGCTGGACCATTGATGGTCCGTGTGACAACCACCTCGCGATCCGACTGCCGTTCCACCGTGGTCCGATTTTTCACGGGGCCGGCCTCACTTTCGGTTTCTGCGTTCATCGCCCTGTTCCTTTCGCTTGAGTTCATCGAGGAGCTTGTCGAGTTCGTCGAAGCGTGCGTCCCACAGCTCGCGGTAACCTGCGAGCCACGCCGACTCGGCCTCCAGCCGGCGCGGGCCCAGCTGGCAGGTCCGCACCCGCCCGATCTTCCTGGTGGTTACCAGCCCAGTCCGCTCCAGGACAGCGACGTGCTTCTTCATGCCGGTGAGAGTCATCTGGAACTTGCCGGCAAGCTCGGTAATTGAAGCGTCCGCCGTCCCGAGTCGCTCCAGAATGCCCCGCCGGGTGGCGTCGGAAAGCGCGGCGAACGAGGCGTCCAGGTGGGCTTGTTGATAGTGAACCATACGGTTCAGTATATAGTGCCGGCGGACGGGGCGCAAGAGGGAATCCCACTGGCGCCCATCTGGCCCAGGCGGATCTCGCGCCACCCACCCCCACTCCCGTCCGCGCTTCTCCGGCTTCACCAGCCGGCGCTGTTCCAGCACCGCCAGGTGCTGCACGAACGATGGGAGCGCCATGTCGAACGGCGCCGCCAGCTCGCTGACCGTGGGCGAGAACCCTGAGCCCCGCCTATCTTCCCGGCAATCACTGCAGCGGACCAGGAGCGGAGCATCGGCCGGCAAGGCATGGAGTTGGTATGGACGAGGACAGCCCTGAAGCCATTCGGCCGTTTGGAGCAGGAAGCCGGCTTCCCCGCTCTGAACGCGAGCGCATGCTGGCCGGTGAGTTCTACGACTCCCGGGACCCGGAACTCCTCGCCCTCGCACATTGCGCGCGCGAGCAACTGGCCCGGTTCGCCGCGACGCCGTCGACCGATGCACCGGCCCGCCGTCGCGTCCTGGAGCGCCTCCTGGGCGAGGTCGGCGAGGGTGTCTGGATCGAGCCGCCGTTCTTCTGCGACTATGGGGCCCACACCTGGATCGGTCCCCAGTCGTTCGTGAACGTCAATTGCGTCTTCCTGGATGCGGCTGAAATCCGGATCGGCGCCAATGTCCTCATCGGCCCCGGCGTGCAGCTGCTCACAGTGTCCCACCCGCTCCGTGCTCCCGATCGCATAGTTCCGACCTCACCCGACTATCCGGCAACCGCGCCATACCGCACCCAGGCGCTCCCCATCACCATCGGCGATCGGGTGTGGCTCGGCGCCGGCTCGATAGTCCTTCCGGGAGTTACCATCGGCGCTGGCACCACCATCGGCGCCGGCAGCCTGGTGACGGCGGATGTCCCGTCCAACTGCCTCGCCTTCGGGCAGCCCTGCCGGATGCAGCGCGAACTCTATTAGGTGCGGCCGGAAGGCCGCCCGGTGAGACAGCGGGAGGGTCTCCCGCCGCAGCGTGATGCTCGGCTCCAGCCCCCGCAGAGAGCATGCATCGCGGGCGCGACAACGCCGAGCCGCCGGGCCGCGACCCTCAGCCCCGCCCGTACATCCGATTAAATTGAACTGACCCAACTCCTTAGACCCACAGGATCGTGCTGCATGTCCGTGAGATCACTCAATTGGCTCAAGTTCGGCGGCCTGGTAGCGCTCGCCTTTGCGCTCGGCCTCCTTTTCGCCGGCCTGCTCGACCTCCCCACCCGGGGCATGGCCCAGGAGGTTTCCCGCTCCAGCGCCACCATCCAGCCGGTGTCGGCACCCGACATCCCCGGCACCTCCAGCCTGACCGACTACAGCAACGCCTTCGCGGCCGTGGCCGAGGCGGTCACGCCCAGCGTCGTGTTCATCCAGTCGCAGAGCACCGAGTCCCGGGACGAGCAGCCCCGCTTTCCTTTCATTCCGCAGCCCAACGACGACGGCTTCCGCCAGGGTAGCGGGTCCGGTTTCATCGTCTCGGCCGACGGCTACGTCCTCACCAACAATCACGTAGTCGCCGGCGCCAGCCGCGTCATCGTCCGGCTCAAGGACCAGCGCCAGTTCGACGCCACCGTTGTGGGCGCCGATCCCAACACCGACATCGCCGTCCTCAAGATCGACGCCAACGGACTGGCTCCCCTCGCACTCGGCAACAGCGACCAGGAGCGCGTGGGCGAGTGGGTCCTCGCCGTCGGCAATCCCCTGGGCGAGGCCCTCACCTTCAGCGTCACCAGCGGCATCATCAGCGCCAAGGGCCGCGTGCTCGGCGGGCTTCCCCGCACCGACTACAGCATCACCGACTTCATCCAGACCGACGCCGCCATCAATCCCGGCAATTCCGGCGGCCCCCTGGTCAACGTCCGCGGCGAAGTGATCGGCATCAACACCGCCATCGCCAGCCAGACCGGCTTCTACTCCGGCTACGGCTTCGCGGTGCCCATCAACCTCGTCAAGAACGTGATGCAGCAACTGATCGAGGACGGCAGCGTCCACCGCGCCGCGATCGGTGTCGCCATCGCCGAGGCCGGACGCCTCGATGCCGAGGTGGTGGGACTGGACCAGATCACCGGCGTGCTGGTGAAGAGCCTTCCCGATCCCGAATCTCCCGCGGCCCGCGCCGGCATCAAGCCTGGCGACGTCATCATCGCGGTGGACGGAAAGCCCGTGTCCCGCGTCGGCCAGTTGCAGCAGGAAATCGGGTTCCGGAAGCCGGGCGACGTGGTGAACATCGAGGTCGCCCGCGAGGGCGGCGAGCGGAAGACCTTCAAGGTTGCGCTCGAGGCGCTGGTCGAGGAGTCCGCAACCGCAGCAGGACGCGCCGATGAGGCTGAGGCCGAGAGCGCCAGTGGCGGCCCCCGAGGTGCAACCCAGCAGCTACTGGGCGCGCGGGTCCAGACCGTGACGCCGCAGCTCGCCCGCCAGCTGGGCGTCGAGCCCGACTTCAAGGGGGTGCTCGTCACCGACATCCAGCGCGGCGGCCCCGCCTGGGAAGGCGGCCTCACTGCTCCCGGACGCAGCGTCGCCGACGTTATCACAGCGGTCAATGGCGACAAGGTGCGCTCCGAGGCAGAGCTCGCCACCGCCCTCCGCAAGGCGGGCGA
>CAMLHP010000156.1 GCA_946479805.1 uncultured Gemmatimonadota bacterium
GAGAAGATGGCCATCAACGTCCCTCCGTAATCTGGACCAGGGGATCCACGTTCTTCCCTTCCTTGTGGATTTCGAAGTGCAGGTGCGGCGCCGTCGAACGCCCGCTGTTGCCGGAGAGCCCGATGACCTGGCCGGCATCTACAGCCGCGCCGTTGGTCACGAGCAGCCGCTGCAGGTGTCCGTACATGCTGTCGAACCCATCGGGATGGGTGATACGCACGAACCTGCCGTATTCCGCATCCTCGCCCACCTGGGCAACCCGACCTCCGCCAGCCGCCCGAATGGGGGTCTCCATGGCCACCGCAACGTCCACCCCGGGGTGTTGTTCGTCGCCACCGGCGCCTTCGCTGAGTCCGCGAGTTATGAAGCCGGCATCCCTCAGCGGCCAGTACCGCGGCTGAGTCGGTCCTGATGGCAATGATCGCGCCGAGGGCATTCGCGCGTCCACCGCGAGGGCGACGGGCAGGCGGTCGCTGGCCACGGTGGCGAGGTCCGGCACCATGTCGCCGCCCACCATCCCGCGCACCCGCTCGTACGCCAGCTGCAGGCTGTCGATGGCGCGGGCGAGGTCGGCAATCTTCGCGTTCTCGAGGGTGAGGTTCTCGACCCGGCGTTCGAGGCCTGGCACCCTGCCAGCGGCGCGGGCGATGGGCCCAAGGAAGAAGAGTCCCGCAAGCAGCGCGAGCAGTGCCACCACGCCGAGACCGATCACGGCCCGGTAGGCGCCGACCGACAATCGCCACTGCCGGCTGGCCGGTTCTCCGTCGTGGTGCACGATGAGGTGCACATACCGGCGACGAGCGTCGCTCATCCGTCGAAGGGATGCCCCAGCAGAAGCTCGAGCAGGCGGCTCAGGTCGTCGTTCGAGTAGTAACTGACGGTGACCAGTCCTCGTCCCTTTCGCTTCTGGGTAATGCGCACGTCAGTCTGGAGTCGGGCGCGGAGCGCTTCCTCGATGCGGCGCGCTTCAGCGGTGGCGGGTTGTTCTCCGCGCGGAGCGATGCCCTTCCCGCGGCCCGTGCGTTTCACGCGCTGCTCGACGTCGCGCACGCTCCAGCTTTCTTCTGCGGCGCGCCGCGCCAGCCGGCTGACGGAGGATGCCGAATCGAGCGCCAGCAGTGCGCGGCCATGGCCCTCGCTCAGCCGGCCGCTGTGCACCATCTCCCGCACATCGTCCGGCAGCTTGAGCAGCCGAAGCAGGTTGGCGATGGTCGAGCGGTTGCGTCCGGTGAGTCGCGCGATCTCCGCGGCAGCGATCCCGAACTCGTCCTGCAGCCGCTGGTATCCCTGGGCCTCGTCGATGGGCGAGAGGTCGTTCCGCTGCAAGTTCTCGATGAGTGCCAAGGTGAGCAGTGTGCGGTCATCGACTTCCTTCACTACAGCAGGTATCTGGCGCCATCCCAACTGCTGCACCGCGCGGAGCCGCCGCTCACCGGCAATCAGTTCGAACCCACCATCCTTCGGGCGCACCACCACCGGCTGCAGCAGCCCCGACGCCTTGATCGAATCGGTCAGCTCCTGCAGCGCCTCCGGCTCGAACTGGGTGCGCGGCTGGAATGGGTTGGGCTTGATCTGGGTGAGCGAAATCTCGCGGAGGTTGCCCTGCGCCGCAGCCTGTTCCTTCGAGATGGGGCCGAGCAGTGATTCCAGCCCTCGACCCAGCCGGCGGCCGCCGGCGGCACCTGGTCCCTGCGGTGCGCTGCTCACGAGGCTAGCTCCTGTTCAGGTGATACGGCCGGCGACTCCACTCGCTTCATCAGCTCCTGCGCTACGGCGAGATAGCTCTTCGCACCCACTGACTGCACGTCGTACAGCACAATCGGCTGGCCGAAGCTCGGCGCCTCGGCGAGCCGCACGTTGCGCGGGATCGGAGTGCGGAACATCTGGGCGCCGAAGTACTCCTTGGCGTCGTCGGCAACCTGGCGGCAGAGGTTGAGGCGCGAGTCGAACATCGTGAGCAGCACGCCGTCGAGCGCGAGCCCGGGATTGAAGTTCTGCTGCACCAGCCTCACGGTGTTGAGCAGCTGCGAAATTCCCTCGAGCGCGTAGTACTCGCACTGAATGGGAATGAGCAGTCCCTGCGCTGCGGTCAGCACGTTGAGCGTGAGCAGTCCGAGCGACGGCGGACAGTCGATGAGGATGTAGTCGTAATTCTCGTGGATGCCGAGCAGCGCGTCGCGCAGTGCGGACTCGCGGTCGGGCGCGTCAACCAGCTCGAGCTCGGCGCCAACCAGGTCCTGGGTCGCGGGCAGCACGTCGAGGTGCGGCAGCGCCGGGTTCCGCATGATGGCTTCCAGCGGATTGGCGCGATCGATCAGCACATCATAGAGCGAGAGCCGAATGGCGCTGCGATCGACACCCGAGCCGCTGGTGGCGTTCCCCTGCGGATCCGCGTCCACCAGCAGCACGCGCCGCTCGGCGACTGCCAGGGACGCGGCGAGGTTCACCGCGGTGGTCGTCTTGCCGACCCCGCCCTTCTGATTCGCGACTGCGATGGTGCGGGACATATGAAGGCGTGAGGCCTGGGGCCTGGGGCGTAGGGGTCAGGGATCGGGTGTCGGTGGTCAGGGCCAACGCAATAGGTCACCCTGAGCGAAGCGAAGGGGCCGAGATCAGGGTAATCGAGCTAACTAACGGTATGGTAATACGTTACTGCTTAATGGCGTCACTGCGTCCACCGCCTCACTTCAATATGGCGACTGAAATGAGATTAGGAAAGGCGGCATCGTGCGGCGTCAATCGTTTCACGTGAAACGGGCGGGTCGATTACGGGTGGCAGGCATGCCGCCCCTGATGGCGACGACCGCCAGGACCTGCAAGTCGGCCGGAGTCACCCCCGGGATCCTTCCCGCCTGGCCAAGGGTCGCCGGGCGGATCCGGTCCAGCTTCTGACGGGCTTCGAAGGAGATCGCGGTCAGCGTGGTGTATTCGACGGATTCGGCCAGCGGCAGCTCCTCGAGGCGAGCGAGCCGAGCAGCGGCCTGGCGCTCGCGGTTGAGGTAGCCGGCGTACTTGAGTTCGATGTCCACAGATGACGCCGACTCGGCTGATGACACTGATAGCCCGGCGGCGGCGAGGGCCTCAAGCAGCGTGACTGAGGGCCGAGTGGCGAACTCCGCGACCCTGGGAGGCTCGTGAATCGGGGCCTCGCCCTTGGAGCCTAGAAGCAGGTTCGCGGAAGCCACCGGCACCCGTGTTTCACGTGAAACGGCCAGAAGCCGGTCCTCGCCTTCGAGTCTCGCCTCAGCCGCCCGGCGTTCGTCGTCGGTCAGCAGCCCCAGGCGTTCCGCCAAGGGGTAGAGCCGGCGGAGCGCGTTATCCTGCCGCAGCAGGAGCCGGTATTCGCTGCGCGAGGTAAAAAGCCGATAGGGCTCGTCCACCCCCTTGGTGACCAGGTCGTCCACCATAGTCCCGATGTAGGCCTGGTCCCGCCGAATGATGACGGGATCCTCTCCACGGGTCACGAGGGCAGCATTGATGCCTGCCAGAGCGCCCTGTCCCGCCGCCTCTTCGTACCCGGTGGTGCCGTTGACCTGCCCCGCCAGAAACAGTCCCCGGATGCCCTTGGACTCGAGCGTCGGATGAAGCTGGCTGGGCGGGAAGTAGTCGTACTCGATGGCGTAGCCTGGGCGGGTCATGTGCACCGCCTCAAGGCCCGGAATGGTTTGCAGAAACTCGAGCTGCACCGGGGCCGGCAGCGAGGTCGACACTCCATTGACGTACATCTCGCTGGTGTCGAGCCCCTCCGGCTCGAGGAATATCTGATGCCGCTCCGCCTCCTTGAACTTGACAATCTTGTCCTCGATCGACGGACAGTACCTTGGGCCCCGGCCACTGATCGCGCCGCCGTACAGGGCAGAGTCGGAGAGGTGGCGCTCGATGATCTCGCGCAGTGCGGGGCCGGTCCAGGTGAGCCAGCAGGGTCGCTGCTCGGGATGCGCTGCCCGTTCGTGCACGCTGAACCAGTAGGGCTCTGCGTCGCCATCCTGACGCTTCAGCCCGGCCAGATTGACGGTCCGGCCGTCCACCCTGGGGGGGGTGCCCGTCTTGAAACGTTCTGTCGTAAGCCCTTCATTAGCAAGGACATGCGACAGATCATCGGAAGGCGGATCGCCAGCCCGGCCGGCCGGAACCGCCCGGTCGTGCCCCACGTGGATCCTGCCGCGCAGGAAAGTCCCGGCAGTGACCACAATGGCGGCAGCGTCGAAGCGCCGTCCATCCACCGTCTCGACACTTTGGATCCGGCCGCTTCTCACCCGGATCGAACTCACCGTTCCCTGCACCAGCTCCAGGCTGGGCTGCCGCTCGAGGAGCGTCCTGACTGCCCGACGGTACAGAGTCCGGTCGCACTGCGCCCTGGGAGACCAGACAGCCGGGCCCTTGGACCGGTTGAGCATCCGGAACTGGATCCCGGCGCGGTCCGCAGCTCGGCCCATAATCCCGCCCAGCGCGTCGACTTCTCGAACTACCGTCCCCTTCGCAATGCCTCCGATGGCAGGATTGCATGACATCTGCCCGACAGTGTCGAGACTCTGGGTAAGCAGCAGAGTACGCGCCCCCAGCCGTGTGGCCATCACGGCTGCTTCAGTGCCGGCGTGGCCGCCTCCGATGATCACTACGTCGTAATGCATGGGCCCAAACTAAGACAACAGCGGGAGAAAAGCGTCAACGGAACTGAAGCAGCGTGAAAGGGGGAGCACCGCGAGCGCCGATGTCTCGTGGAGGCGGCGTGCGGGCCTATCGCCCCGGGCGGACGAAGTCCGCCGCCCGCCGAGCCGCCGGAAGGAGACTCGGCGCGAGCGGTCAGGATGCAAACAGCGTGGCATGGACAGCCCCGCCCAGGTCAGCTTACGTACACACGGACCGCGATGTATTCTGAACGTCTCACATCCAGCAGCGGAGGTAACCATGGCCATTCGTCTCGGCGACGAGGCCCCTGACTTTACGGCCGAGACCACTCAGGGTCCCATCTCGTTCCATCAGTGGAAGGGCAATTCCT
>CAMLHP010000157.1 GCA_946479805.1 uncultured Gemmatimonadota bacterium
GTTCTACTTTGGCACCTCCGGGGGCCGAGGTCGATCCGGCGTGCGCAGCTGAGCTGACGCCAACGACACTCGCGAAGCCCCCGGTTCCGGAACCGGGGGCTTCTTCGTATGCAGGCTCCTGACTTCACAAGGCCAGTCAATGATCATCATCACCCGTCCCGGCATCGCCGAGTCCGAGTTGGAGCGCCTTTGCGAGAAGGTCGAGTCGCTCGGCCTCTCCGCCCGGGTCCTCCGGGGAACCCAGCGCACCGTGGTCGCCTGCGTAGGCGACGACACCCGCCTGGCGGAGGTCCCGCTCCTGGCGCTGCCCGGGATCGAGTCGGTCATGCCGGTGCTCAGGCCTTACAAGCTGGCGTCATCGGAAGGAGCTGGTGACCACCGCACCGAGGTTGGGGTCGGCACCGCGACCATCGGCGGCAAGGGGATAGCGGTCATCGCGGGGCCCTGTTCGGTCGAGAGCCGCGCCATGCTGCTGGAGACAGCGCACTCGGTACGGGCTAGCGGCGCGGTGCTCCTCCGCGGCGGGGCATTCAAGCCCCGAACCTCGCCCTACGCCTTCCAGGGTATTGGCGCCAACGGACTCGAGATCCTGGCCGATGCCCGGCGCGAGACAGGGCTTGGCGCTGTCACCGAGGTGATGGACACCCGGCAGGTGGACTTGGTGGCTGAGCACGCGGACATGCTCCAGATCGGTGCCCGCAACATGCAGAACTTCGCCCTGCTGGCCGAAGTGGGCCGCGCCGGGAAACCAGTGCTCCTCAAGCGGGGACTCTCCGCCACCATCAAGGAACTGCTCATGGCGGCGGAGTACGTCATGGCCCACGGCAACGATCAGGTGGTCCTTTGCGAGCGCGGCATAAGGACTTTCGAGACAGCCACCCGCAACACCCTCGATGTGGCGGCGATCCCGGTGCTGAAGGAAGAAACCCACCTGCCTGTCATCGTGGACCCCAGCCATGCCGGTGGCCGCGCGTCGCTGGTGGCACCCCTGGCAGCGGCCGCGATTGCCGCGGGCGCCGACGGACTCATGATCGAGGTTCACCCCCATCCGGAGTCAGCGCTTTCGGATGGAGACCAGTCGCTGACACTCGACGCATTCGGAAAGTTGATGCGCGGGCTGGAGCCTTTTGCGACCGCCGCGGGCCGCGAGCTCGCGCGGCCCCTGCCCATCAGCGCGCCGCAGCGTGAGCCCGGCCGGCGGCAGGCGGCGGTCGCGTGAGCTCCCCAGAGCCGCTGGCGACGGCCGATAGCGGCCAGCTCCGCGTTGGTGTCCAGGGAGAAGCCGGTTCGTTCAGCCACGCCGCACTCACCGGCATGCTGGCGGACGATGCGCGTCCATCGTGGTATGACTCCTTCGAGGCCGCGCTCGATGCGCTCGAGAGGGGCGACGTGGACAAGCTCCTGCTTCCGGTGCACAACACCCTTGCCGGAGTTGTGTCGCCCAGCCTCGCTGCCATAGCAGCCCGTGAAGTCCGGGTGGACGGCGAGCACGAGATGCCCATCAGGCTGGTGCTTGCGGCGCTGCCTGGCACCCGAATCACGGACCTCAGCCTCATCCGCTCCCATCCCATAGCGCTGGAGCAGTGCTCCAGGTTTCTCAAGCACCACCCGCACCTCAGGGCCCACGCCGAGTTCGATACTGCGGGCGCGGCGCGGCTGCTGGCGGAGAGGCAGAGTGCCGCGGAAGGCGTGGTGGTGAGCCGTGAGGCAGCGGAGCTCCACGGCCTGGCGGTGATCAGCGAGGACATCCAGGACCGCCGCGACAACGTCACCCGCTTCTGGCTGCTCTCCCGCCGCCGGCTCGGCAGCGGCACCGCCAGCGAACGGTTCGATCGCCATACACACCTGCATCTCGAGCGTCCCGACAGCATTCGCGCCGTACGGGGCGCCACGACGATCGACGCGGACTCGGCCGACGATGTGGCCCAGGCCACCCGTGAGCTGCTCGATGCGATACTCGCGTCCAACGGCCTTACCACCGATCACGTTGTGAGCGCCATCTTCACCGTGACTCAGGATATCCGGAGCGCCTTCCCTGCGCTCGCCGCACGCGACGCCGGCTGGACCCGGGTGCCGCTGCTCTGCGCCACCGAAATGGATGTCGAGGGTGGACTGCCGATGTGCATCCGGGTGCTTCTGCATGCCCGGCCCCGCAGGGAGTGGACGCCGGTGCCGGTGTATCTGCGAGACGCTGCGAATCTGCGCCCCGATCTAGGCCCTGAGGAAAGGCAGGAATGACAAACTACAAGTCCTGCAGGCGGTAAGGCGGTAAGGCGGTAAGGCGGTAAGGCGGTAAGGCGGTAAGGCGGTAGCCGCGAGCGGCTTCCCACTCCCGCCTCCTGACTCTCCACTAGCTGCCAGCGGCCTGGTCCACCAGCCATGTCAAATGGCCTGACGTCTTCACTCGGGCAACGGGGTACCTGGCAGCGGCAAGTTCCGGGCTGGCCAGCACCGCGTTTACTATCGGCTGCTTCGATTTCCCCGCCGCCAGCACCAGGATGTTCCGCGCGTGAGCCAGCAACGGGAGCGTCACCGACAGCCGATCGGGTGACTCGCTGCCCTTGGGTGCCCGGGTGTGGAGCACCAGCCGCTCCCTCTCGCTCAGCGCGGTGCTGCGGGGAAAAAGCGAAGCCGTGTGGCCATCGTCGCCGACACCCAGCAGCACCAGGTCGAACGCCAGGTCGGGGAGGCGGTCTCGAAGCAGGTTCTCGTACCGCAGCGCCGCGCGGGCGTGATCGGTCGCCTCGCCGGGCATCCGAAAGATGCTGCCCGGCTGGACCGGCGCCCTGCTCAGCATGGTGTCCCACGCCATGCGGTAGTTGCTCGCCTCGTGATCGGGCGGCACGCAGCGCTCATCTCCCCAGTACCACTCTATATCGTCCCAAGGCACGACGTCACGGTACTCTTCCGACGCCAGCAGTTGGTACAGGCGGCGGGGCGTGCTCCCTCCCGACAGTGCGACAGTGCAGCGCCCGGTGAACAGGGCAGCCTCCCTGGCACCTACCACCATCCAGCGCGCGGCCTCGTGGCTTATCGCCTCCAGGTCCGGCAGGACGGTGATGTCGGGACTCACGGGTTGCGCCATCCCAGTGCGCCCATGCCCGCGAGGGCGCTCGCCTCCTTCGGGCCCCAGCTGCCGGCAGGATACTTCCGCACCGGTGTATCGAGCGCCAGGAGCGGCGTGTAGAGCTCCCACGAGGCCTCGACCTCGTCCGCGTGCACAAACAGCGTCTGGTCACCCTCGAGCACATCCAGCAGCAGCGTTTCGTACGCCTTTGGCAGGGTCCCGAAGGCGTCCTTGTACTTGAACAGCAGCGGTTCGCGGGACAGCGCGAACGAGGGTCCGGGTGTCTTGACGTCGAAGTAGAGCGAGAACCCCTCGTCCGGCTGGAGCCGCAGCACCAGGGTGTCTGAGGTCAGATGACAGGCGTCGAATTTCTGGAAAAGGCTGACAGGCGGCTCACGGAAGCTGAGCACGATCTCCGTGAGACGGCGCGCCATCCGCTTTCCGGTCCGGAGCAGGAACGGCACTCCCTTCCAGCGCCAGGTGTCCACATCCAGCCGGAGCGCGGCGAAGGTGGCGGTGCGTGACCTGTCGGGAACGTTCTTCTCCTGCAGGTAACCCGCAACCTTCCGTCCGTCCACCTTGCCCGCGGCGTACTGTCCCCGAACCACCTCCCGGGCATCAATCGCCGCGATCGAACGAAGCACCTTCACCTTCTCCTGCCGGATGGCCGACGCCGAGATCGATGACGGCGGCTCCATCGCAACAAGCGTCGTCAGCTGGGTCAGGTGGTTCTGGATCATGTCCCTGACCACGCCGGCCTTGTCGTAGTAGCCAGCCCGGTCCTCGATGCCAATTGACTCCGCCACCGTGATCTGCACGCTCGCGACATGAATCCGATTCCACAACGCCTCGAACATCGCGTTGGCAAATCGGAAGACCATCAGGTTCTGGACCGTTTCCTTGCCGAGGTAATGATCGATCCGGTAAATCTGGTCCTCGGTCCACCCCTCGTGGAGTGCCTTGTTGAGCGCCTGCGCCGACTCGAGGTCCCGCCCGAATGGTTTCTCGACCACCAGTCGCGCATAGCCCTCCCCTTCAGCCAGGCCCACGGCGGCAAGGCCCTTCGCGGTCGGCCCGAATACCGCAGGCGGGAGCGCCAGATAGAACACGCGGTTGCCGGGAAGGTTGTGCTCCTGCTCGACCGTCTCGATCGCTGCCTTCAGCGATTCGTAGTCCGCAGCCTTGCCGTCGCCGATTGGATGGTAGGTGAGAAACTTCCGGGCCCACGCTTTCGCCGTGGTGGCCTTCACTCCAGCCTCCTCCAGCGCCTCAACAGCCATCGCGCGGAAGCTGTCGTCGTCCTCGTCGGCGCGTGCCACGCCAATCACGTGCACCCGGGTCGCGGCGTCGGTGGCGTTGAGGTGCTGCAGCGCCGGCAGGATCATTCGCTGGGCGAGGTCTCCGGTGCCTCCGAAAAGCACGAAGACCGCGGAATGCTGCACTTCAGCCCTCCTTCTTCATTGCATGCCCGCCAAACTGATTTCGCATCGCGGCCAGCAGCCGGTCGGCAAATGCCATCTCGCTCCGGGACCTAAGCCGGGCTATGAGCGCGAGCGTGATCACTGGCGCCGGCACGTCAAGGTCAACCGCCTCCTGCACCGTCCAGCGCCCCTCGCCTGA
The DNA here is from genome assembly GCA_946479805.1 of uncultured Gemmatimonadota bacterium. The sequence continues at coordinate 4,688 of CAMLHP010000157.1, forward strand.
ATCGGAGACCCACGGCGCGATGCCCTCCATCTTCGGGTTCTCGGCCAGCGCGTTGACCGTGAGGTCCAGCAGCCACGAGCGAACCACGCTGCCGTGCTGCCAGATCCGGCCCACCTGGGCCAGGTCCAGGCCGAACTCCTCCTTTCGCTCGAGTATCTCGAATCCTTCGGCGAAGGCCTGCATCATCCCGTACTCGATGCCGTTGTGGATCATCTTGGTGAAGTG
>CAMLHP010000158.1 GCA_946479805.1 uncultured Gemmatimonadota bacterium
GGGTGAACCCGGCCAGGTCCGACGGGTCGGGGCGGATGAACATGTTCCGCACGAACAGCGCGTGCCACGCGTTGGGCGTGAAGAACCGCACCGGCAGCCGATAGCGCGGATCGGCGCCGCCGAAGAGGTCCTGCACGAACAGCTCCTGCCCGTTCAGGTGCCCTCGCACGTCGGCCACCAGCGCCTTGAACGAAGCCGGTTCCATGCGGGCGTTCTTGTCCCACCAGATCTTCGCTTCCGAATCGGGCTCCACCACCACGAACTTGTCCTTCGCCGAGCGCCCGGTGTGCGGCGCCGTGATGGCGGTGAAGGCGCCGCATTCGCTCAGCTGCCCTTCCTTCCGCGCCAGCGCCTGCTCCACCAGCTCGGGCGGCGACAGGTTGGCATGGATCGTGGCGGCGCTGATTCCGTGGTCAGCGTATGAAGTGGTTTCGCGGCGGACGGTGGTGCGTTCGGTGGACATAAGCTCCTTGGCGGACCTGCTGTGCGGGCCTCAGGTGAAGGGCGGTGTTCCGTTGCCGGGTCCATGCGGCCGGCCGCGCTCCAGCGCGTCCACGGCCGCTATTACCGCCATGTTGACGATATCGTCCACGCCGGAGTCGCGCTCCAGAACGTGGATCGGGGCGGACAGACCCACCAGGATCGGCCCGATGGCCTGCGCGCCCCCCAGCCGCCCCAGCAGCTTGTAGCAGATGTTGGCGGCGTCCAAGTCCGGAAAGATCAACACGTTCGCGGGTCCCTGCAACCGGTTGAACGGGTATTGCCGGGCCAGGATCCGCTCCACGACCGCCGTGTCGGCCTGCATCTCCCCGTCCACCTTGAGGTTGGGCCGGATCTCGTGGAGCCGGGCCACCGCGTCAGCCACCTTCTGCTGGTGCGGATGCCGCACCGATCCGAAGGTGCTGAAGCTCAGCATCGCCACCCTCGGCTCCAGACCCAGCGACTCCACGTAGGTCGCCGCCGCTATCGCGATCTGGGTCAGCCGCGCCGCGTCCGGGTCGATATTCACCGTGCAGTCGGCAAAGAAGAGCACGTCCTGCTGGGTGATCATCATGTAGATACCCGCCAGCGCCGCCTCGTGCTGCGCTCCCGCCACTTCGATCGCGGGACGGATCGCCCGGGGATAGTGCACGTTCTCGCCCAGTACCACCGCGTCGGCATCGCCCGACACCACCATCTGCGCCCCGAAATACTCGTTCTGGATCAGCCGCCGCCGCGCCTCGGCCCGGGTCACCCCTCGCCGCTGGCGCCGCTGCCAGAACGCCTCGGCGTACTCCTCCCGCCGCTGCGACTGCTGCGGGTCTGCGATCTCCATCCGCTCGAGCGAGATCCCCGCCGCCTCCGCTGCCGCCCGAACCAGCGCCTCCTCGCCCACCAGCAGCGGCTCCACAATGCCCTCATCGGCCAGGATCCGCGCGGCCCGGAGCACCCGCGGGTCGTCCCCGTCGGTGATCGCCACCCGCTGCGGCTCCGCAGCTGCACGGGTCATCAGCCCCCGCATCACCGCCCGGCTCCGGCCCAGGCGCGAGTCGAGTCGGGCCCGGTACTCCTCGATGTCGAGCATCTCGGTGGCCGCGCCCGAATGCATCGCCGCCCACGCCACCGCGGGCGCCACCCAAAGCAGGACCCGCGGGTCGAACGGCTTGGGTATCAGGTAGTCGCGCCCGAACCTCAGGGACCGGAGGTTGTAGGCCCTGAGCACCGCGTCCGGCACGTCTTCCCGCGCCAGCGACGCCAGCGCCCGGGTCGCGGCCATCGTCATCTCGTCGTTGATCTCGGTGGCGCGCACGTCCAGTGCGCCGCGGAAGATGAACGGGAAGCCGAGGACGTTGTTGACCTGGTTGGGAAAGTCGGTTCGGCCAGTGGCGATCACCGCATCGGGCCTCACAGCCCGCACTTCGTCCGGCATGATCTCCGGCTTCGGATTGGCCAGCGCGAACACGATCGGATCCCTCGCCATCAGCGTGACCCACTCTGCCCGCACCGCGCCCGCAGCCGAGAGCCCCACCATCACGTCTGCGCCGGAGAACGCCTCCTCCAGTGACGTCGGAGCCGGCCTGGCAAACCGCAGCCGGTGCGGTTCGGTGTTGGGCCGGCCGGCGTGGATAACACCATGCTGGTCGCACATGGTCACATGGTCGCGCGGCACGCCCAGCCGCACGTAATGCTCGGCCGTCGCGATCGCGGCCGCGCCCGCTCCCACGAAGACCACCCGGATGGTGGTGATGTCGCGCCCGGTCACTTCCAGCGCATTGAGCAGCGCCGCACCGGAGATGATCGCGGTGCCGTGCTGGTCGTCGTGGAAGACGGGGATGGAGAGCGTCTCCCGGAGCCGCTCCTCGATGTAGAAGCAGTCGGGCGAGCGGATGTCCTCGAGGTTGATTCCGCCGACCGTGGGCTCCAGCATCTGGCAGAACCTGATGACGTCTTCCGGGTCGTCCGCCTTGATCTCGAGGTCGAATACGTCGAGGTCGGCAAAGGTCTTGAAGAGGACACCCTTGCCTTCCATCACCGGCTTGCCTGCGAGGGGCCCGATATTGCCCAGGCCCAGCACCGCGGTGCCGTTGGAGACCACAGCGACGAGGTTGCCCCGAGCAGTGTACCGGTAGGCGTCCTCCGGCCGGGCCTGGATCGCGAGGCACGGTTCCGCCACCCCCGGTGTGTAGGCCAGGGAGAGGTCCCGCTGGTTCTGGGTGGGCTTGGTGGCGACCACCTGGATCTTGCCGGGCCGCCCTTCCTCGTGGTAGCGGAGGGCTTCGTCGCGCTCGCGCGACTCGCGTTCCTTCGACTCGCGCGTGCTCAGAAGGAGCCCGCCGGCAGGAGCACCACGTTCGACGGAGCGTGGTACATCACTTCAGCAGTGTTGCGGTCACGGGCGCTGAGCTGGTCCACCTCGGGGCTCGCGAACATGAGGTCGGTGTTGCGGGGCGAATGCCGCAGCATTCCAATGACATGCCCCAGCTCGTGGAGTATCGCCACCCCGAAGCAGCGGCGGGTGGCATCGAGCTCGGGGCTGAACCGCGGGTTGACGAACACATGCATCGGCAGCGACAGCGTCTTGTTGTCGATGTCGAGGTCCATGTCGGTCACGCCCTCGCACTCGGCAAGCCTGCCGAAGGCAGCCCCGCCATCCGGCGGGAGCAGCCCGGCCCGGAGGATCACGTGCGCCGTGAGTGAGTCGTCGGTGGGTACCGCCTGGAATTCCCGGTAGAGGAACACGTCGTTCCAGGCCGCGATCGCGTTGGCCAGGTGGGCCGGAAAGTCAAACGTGTCCTCGCTCCAGATCCGGATCGGCATCGAGTCCTGCGGCCAGGTGAACGCTGTCGTGTCACCCGGAGACGTCAGCCGGTACTCGTAGAGGTCGGACCTTAGCGGCGCCCCGATGTCCCCACAGCCCATGACCACCGCCGCCAGCAGCACCAGCAATCTTTTCCCCATGCGCTCTCCACTCTCGACTCTCAACTCGTGACTCGCGACTCGCGACTATCTACTGGCCACTCCCACCGACAACGACAGCCGGTTCACCGGCTGCTCCAGCGTGAACCCCCTCGACTTGAGCTCCGCCGTGGTGAACCTGTGATAGTCGTAGCGGGCGGAGATCATCACGTTGAAGGAGCTTGACGCTGGCATCTCGTAGTCCAGCCCCGCGCCGAACAGCATCCGGGTGGCGCCGCCCTGGGCCCACATGCCGTCGTCTGCCGAAGGCATGTAGCGGATTGCGCCGATGCCCGCCCGCCCCCGGAACCGCGACCGGATGGGCGCATCCATCATCACCATGGCAGTGCCCAGCCACACCGCGCCGATATCGGTGCTGGGCGCGCTCGGAGTATCGGGGGTGGATGTTTCCAGGCTGGCTCGCCCCATCGAGATCTCGATCCCGCCCCGGTACTTGCCGCCAAACGGTATCCCGAAACCGGCGAACAGCGTGGGTGCAATGCCGGGCTTGGTCACCACCGGCTCGTAGAGCACGTCGCGCAGGATCCTGGTCGAGAACACCGGCCCCAGCCGCGCGTAATAGTGAGTCTGGGCCGCCAGCGGCGCCGCCGTGACGAGGAAAAGAAGCAGAACCGGGAATGATCGCATCACAAAAGATACTCCGTAAGTCCGCGGTTGCAGTTCCTTCTCACTTTTCACTTTTCACTCGCCCATACGCCCGCAGTCTCTTCAGCATCTTTCTGTCATTGGTGATCATGTCGTCGCCCTTGGGCGTCTCCAGCAGCTTCGGGATACCCTCGAACCTCTCGTCCCGCATGATTCGCCGGAACGGCTCCGCCCCCAGCGTCCCCTCGGCGATCAGCTCATGCCGGTCCCGCCGGGCTCCCATCGGTGTCTTCGAATCGTTGAGGTGCACGCACCTGAGCAGGTCAAATCCCAGGATGCGGTCAAACGCCTCCCACACTCCATCGTATTCGTTCACCAGGTCGTACCCGGCGGCAAACAGGTGGCAGGTGTCGGCGCAGAACGCGATCCGGTCCTGGTGCGGCGCCGGGATCAGCTCCCGGATCTGCGCCAGCTCCTCGAAGCTCCGCCCCAGCGCCGTGCCGGTGCCGGCGGTCGTCTCCAGCAGCACCATCACCGGACCCGGCACCCGTTCCAGGCACGAGGTGATGGCTGCGGCGTTGCGCTTGATCCCGGCGTCATGGTCGTCCAGGAAGTTGCCCGGGTGCGATACCACCGCCGGCACGCCCAGCCGGTTGCACCGGGTCAGCTCCGCCATGAAGGACGTCATCGACCGGCCCCGCAGCACCTCGTCCGGCGAGGCCAGGTTGATCAGGTAGGAATCGTGTGACACCACCGCCCGGATCCCGCTCTTCCGGAGCTCGGACCGGTACAGCTCCGCATTCTCCGCGCTGATCTCCGGCTCCCGCCACTGGTTGGGCGTCTTGGTGAACAGCTGCAGCGC
>CAMLHP010000159.1 GCA_946479805.1 uncultured Gemmatimonadota bacterium
AGACGGACAGACGGACAGACGGATAGACGGACAGACGGAAGAACTGCAACCGCAGATTTCGCAGATTTCCACTACTGATTGTTCCCGGAGTGCCTGAGTTCGGCGCCTCTCCCACAACACTCATGATTGTCTTTGTGGAGCACCGCTGGCTGACGGTGCCCGGACAATCGGAAGTTCACATCTGTGAAATCTGCGGTTGCTGTGCGCAGTGCGGTTGCCGTCCGGTTGCGATTCAGCGGATTCCCGTGTCGAACGACAGGTCGATGTGGGTCAGACCCCGCTGCTGAACGACGACTTCCGGGGCCTGCACCCCGATGCCCACCGCCTGGGCCGGCACCACGGTGTACGCGCCTGGCTCCGCGTAAACCAGGAAACGGCCGCTGCTGTCACTGGCAAAGTGAGCGACCACCCGCCCGGCCTGGCGGAGTGTGAACTCTGCCTGCAGCGGCGCGTCACACGGCTCGCTTGGCTGACACACCGGCTGCGTGGGCCCCAGGGTAGCTACCCCTTCCAGTCCGGTCCGGTCCAGGCCGTCCGTGTCCGACTGCATCGGGCTGGCGCAGGCGCTCACCAGGAGGAACAGCCCGGCGCATTTCCAGGTTGTCTTCAGCATTTCGTCCCTCCTGTCCAGGCTGGCTGACTTACTGCAACCGCAGATTTCACAGATTACGCCGATTGCCAACTGCACCTTCAGGTCGCGGCACTCCCACAAGACCAATGTGGGGATTGTGGGAGCAGCAACGACGTCAGTTGCTGCTGGGACAATCGACGCAATCTGCGAAATCTGCGGTTGCGGTTGCAGTTGCGGTTGCGGTTGCGGGGGCTGGCATCAGCAGCCGCGCGACGGTTCAGGCCTCTGCGCCACGAGCAGCGCACGGAAGCGCTGATCTTCCGCGATCGGATCCAGGGCCGGATCGCAACTCAAGTGCATCTGGAAATGCTGATCTTCCCTCGGCGAATAGGTCTCGAGCCACTCCACCGCGCGCACCGGCTTCCCGAGCGCAGCATATGCCGCCGCGTTGTACACTGCGTTGTGTGACGGCACGGGCGTGAATGGGACCATGAGCGATTCCACCTGCGCCAGCAGGCGCGCCGCTGCCACCGTATCGCCCGCCCTCGCCGCTACCAGCGCGCTGCCCGCAAGCGCATTGGGAATCTCGACATCGGAACTCAGGCGCAGCGCAGCCTCGAACGCTCCGGCGGCGCGGCGAAACTGGCCCCGCTCCACCTCGATGTTGCCCTGGGCCTGACGGGCCAGGAGGTAGTTGGGATCCAGCAGTACGGCGCTGTCCGCCCAGACGGCGGCACTGTCGTACTGGCGGTTCCACATGTAGCCAAGTGCGAGGAACGCAAGCGCTTCCGTGTACGACGGATCGATACCTACTGCGCGATGCCAGCTGCGCATGGCCTCCTCTCGCTCGCCCACGTCGAAGAGCGAGATGGCGAGCCGATGCGCAATTCGCGCGGACCGGGAATCCAGTGAGGCCGCCTGCCTGAGCGCCCTTACTGCGGGCGCCAAATTGGTGGGATCGACCATCCGGGCGACAATCGCCTGGGTATACAGCACCTCGGCATCAGGACCGTCGAGGCCTATTGCCCGGTCGAGGGCCGCGACAGCCAGGCGCAGCACGCTGTCCCGCGCCGAGCCCGGAAAGACGAAGCGCCGGTTGACGGCTTGCTGGTAGGTCTGGGCCAGCCCCGCCCATGCCGAGCCGTACGACGAATCCCTTTCCAACGCAGCGTTGAAGGAGGCCAGCGCATCTCGGGTGCCTTCCTCGGTGCGCTTGGCGAGGCTCTGCATGCCCCTCCGGTGGAGGGAAACGACCGCAGCATCCCGTGTCACCGCCCGTGCTCGTCCCCGGGGGGAACCGCCCTTCAGCGCCAGGACCGCGGCGACGACGAGCACAATGGCTGCGGCTGCGGCCGTCAGCAATGTGCGGCGTCGCATGCTCCCGCGTGGCGTGCCCTTGCGTCGCAGTGCGGTGACGAAGGCTTCGATGTTGGGGTAGCGATCCGCCGGGACCCGGTCCAGTGCATTGAGCACAGCGCATTCGACCTCTTCCGTAACGCTCGGCCGCACCGCCCGAAGGGGCCGAGCCTTCTCGGTGAGGCGTCGGGCGAGGAGGGCCTGGGCCGTGGACCCGGTGAATGGCACATCCCCGCTCAGCATTTCATAGAGGACTGTCGCCAGGCTGTACTGATCGGTCCTGGCATCCACAGCGTCGCCGGTCGCCTGCTCGGGGCTCATGTAAGCCGGCGTTCCAATGGTGAGGCCGCTGGAGGTGAGGCGCTCCCCTCCTGTGTCCATCATGGCCTTCGCGATCCCGAAGTCCACGACGAACACATGGTCATCGGTGAGGAATATGTTCTCGGGCTTGATGTCCCGGTGAACGATGCCCTGCCGATGCGCCGCCAGCAGCGCGGCGGCAACTGCCTCGGTGATCCGCAGGGCGTCAGCCAGCGGCAGTTGCCGCTCACGCAGCAACCGGTCGCGGAGGGACTCGCCCTCGAGATACGCCATGGCGTACCAGGGCAATGGAGTCCCATCCGATGCCTGAAGCACACCGGAATCCAGGAGCGGCACGATGCCGGGATGCTGCAGACGGGCAGTGAGCCGGACTTCGCGGAGGAAGCGGTCGATGCCCATGGATCCCGCCAGTTCGCGGCGGATGATCTTGAGCGCTACGAGGCGGTCATGGCGGAGATCGCGGGCCAGCCAGACACTTGCCATGCCGCCTTGCCCCAGCTCGCGCTCAAGGGCGTAGCGATCGGCTACTACTGCATCGGCGAAGTCACGCGTATCGCCCATGATTGAAGATACCGTGCGGCGACCGAGGCGGTCAGGTCGAGACTGCGGCCCATCGGCTGGACGGCGGAACCGCTAGCGCTAATCTGCAACCGCCTGACCGCAACCGCAGACTTCACAGATTTCCACTGCTGATTGTTCCCGGAGTGCCTGAGTTCGGCGCCTCTCCCACAACACTCGCGCTTGGTTGTGTGGGAGCACCGCTGGCTGACGGTGCGAAGGGCAATCGGAAGTTCACATCTGCGAAATCTGCGGTTGCTGTTGCAGCTACGGGTGAGATTGCAGGCCGGGCCGGCCCTGGACGAGCTGCCTCACGCGGGGGTCTCGGAGGTAGAGCGCGCCCCAGGCGAAGGCGGCGACGTAGATGGGGAAGAGGGTGTGGGAGAAGAGAGGGTTCCCTACCCGCACGTGGGTAGCCACGGCGCCGCCGAGGTATCCCGTGAGCAGGACCGCACCCAGGACTGACGTCCGGGGAATGGAATAGAGGATGACGCAGGCCAGCAGCGTGAGCCCGATGCCGTACATGCTCTCCGGGGGATAGCCGAGCAGCTCCGAGCCCTCGACGACGGCAGGGACCATCAGGATCTTGATTACGGCGTCGAACAGCAGGAACAGGATGGCGATGCCGCCCAGGATCCGGGCGGTCCAGCGGGCGGCGGGGCGGATGGGGGCAGCGTAAGTCGTTGCCTGCATTGGGCTATCCTCGTTGGGTCTGGTTGAGTTGAATGGCTCTCTACCAGGTCGTCGAACGAGGGTGAGGGAATTCGACATTCGGGCGGCCGGACGGCGAGTCTGAGACTGCAACCGCAGATTTCACAGATTACGCTGATTGTTCCCGGAGCAACTGGCCTCGTTGCGTCTCCCACAACACTCACGTCTGCTTTTGTGGGAGCACCGCCGCCTGGCGGTGAGCTTGGCAATCAGCGTAATCTGCGAAATCTGTGGTTGCAGTTGCTTTCGCAGGAGATCCCTAAACGCACGACGGCCCCAGCCTTGAGCCGGGGCCATCAGTGTCGTCAGCTTCTGTTCAGCGTAATCTGCGGATGGGCCTGGGTAGAGTTGAACTACCGACCTCACGCTTATCAGGCGTGCGCTCTAACCACCTGAGCTACAGGCCCTGCGGGCGCACGCAGTGCGCCCCATCCCTTCGGGGACGGGAGTCTAGCCAGCCACTCCCGCCCCCGCAACCCGCGGTGCCTCCGGCGCACGCGGTTCATTACGGGCGCACGCGGTTCGCTCCTACTCCTCGTCCTCGTCGTCGCCGAACGAGAGATCCTCCTCGTCCTCGTCTTCCTCATCCTCTTCATCATCCAGCTCGTCGTCCTCCAGCTCCTCGTCGTCCTCGTCCTCGTCATCGAACTGGAACCCGTCCTCGTACTCCTCGCCATCCTCGTCGAACCGGCGGCGCATCTCAAGGGTCTCCAGCGACGTCTCCCAGGCGAGCATGATGTCCTCCACCCCGTGCGTGTGTTGATTGTTTGCGATTGTGTCCGGCATTCCTATGATGCGTTCTCCACCCGTGCCGCATGGCGCGCGGTCCGGCGACGGTCCACCGCGGCCAGCTCCCGCTTCCTGAGCCGGATAGTCTCAGGCGTGACCTCGATCAACTCGTCCTCCTCGATGTACTCGAGGGCGTACTCCAGCGTGATCTGCCGCGGCGGCTCGAGGATGATGTTCTCGTCCGACGAGGTGGTCCGCATGTTGGTCAGCTTCTTTTCCTTGGTGACGTTCACGTCGAGGTCTCCCGGGCGGCTGTTCTCGCCCACGACCATTCCCTCATAGACGTGATCACCGGGCGACACGAACATCACCGCCCGCTCCTGCAGGTTGCCCAGCGCAAAGGCAACCACAGCTCCCTCCCGGTCGGCCACCAGCACCCCCCGCTTCCGGCCCGACAGCGGCCCAGCCCACGGGCCATAGTCCAGGAATCGGTGGTGCATGATGCCGGTTCCCCTGGTATCTGTCAAAAACTCGGACCGGTACCCGAACAGGCCGCGGGCCGGGATCCTGAACGTCATGCGCACGGTGCCCTGCCCCGGGTTCC
>CAMLHP010000160.1 GCA_946479805.1 uncultured Gemmatimonadota bacterium
GTGCTTGTGGACGACGGCGGGTACCGCGTGGCGCGCAAGCGGGAAACCTTCGACGACCTTATCCGCGGGGAACTATAGCGTGACCTTCTCACTTTTCACTTCTCACTTCTCACTCGACCGCTGATGCAGGACCTTCCTCCGCCCCACGACCCCGGCATCCTGATAATCGACTTCGGCTCCCAATACACCAAGCTGATCGCGCGGCGTGTAAGGGAGGCCCACGTCTACTGCGAGATTCATCCTCCCAACCGGTCGATCGACTGGATCCGTGCGTGGGCCCCGGTGGGGATAATTCTTTCCGGTGGACCGAATTCGGTATATGGGGAGAACATTCCCACGGCGGATCGGGCCCTGCTGGAACTGGGCATTCCGGTGCTGGGGGTCTGCTACGGCATGCAGTTGATGGCCCAGCTCAGCGGCGGCAACGTGGTCCGGGCGACCCGGCGGGAGTACGGCCGGGCAGTGGTGACGGTGGGTGACGGAGTACTGTTCGAGGGATTCGAGCCGGGCGAGGAGACACCGGCCTGGATGAGCCACGGCGACCACGTGGACGTGGCGCCGCCAGGATACCGAGTCGTGGCCCGGAGCGCCAACACCCCGGTCGCCGCCATCGAGCACGAGTCGAAGCCGCTGTATGGGGTGCAGTTTCATCCCGAGGTGGCCCACACCCCGCGGGGCGGAGAGATCCTCTCCAACTTCGTCTTTGGCATCTGTGGCGCGCATCCTGACTGGACCCCGGGCCACTTCGTTGAGCGCGAAGTCGCGCGAATCCAGGAAGCCGTTGATCCTTCGGCACGGGTTATTTGCGGACTCTCGGGCGGCGTTGACTCCTCGGTGGCCGCGGCGCTGGTCCATCGCGCCGTGGGAGACCGTCTCACCTGCATCTTCGTGGACCACGGGCTGCTCAGGCTCCACGAGCGGGAACAGGTGGAGCAGACCTTCCGAAAGCATCTCGGCATCGACCTCAGGGTGGTTGATGCCAGCCGGCAGTTCCTGGGTGCGCTGGCCGGCGTCACCGATCCCGAGACCAAGCGCAAGCGTATCGGCCACACGTTCATCGACGTGTTCGAGGCCGAGGCGCGCAAGGTGGGCGACGACGTCAGGTTCCTGGTGCAGGGGACGCTCTATCCCGATGTGATAGAGTCGCTGTCCCCGACAGGCGGGCCCTCGGTCACCATCAAGAGCCACCACAATGTTGGCGGGCTGCCCGAGCGGCTTCCGTTCAAGCTGATCGAGCCGCTAAGGGAACTGTTCAAGGACGAGGTGCGCCAGGCCGGGCGCGAACTGGGGCTGCCCGAGGAGATGGTGGGGCGGCATCCGTTCCCGGGGCCGGGGCTCGCCATCCGGATCCTGGGCGAGGTCACTCCGGCCGCCCTGGACACGCTCAGGCAGGCGGACGCGATCTACATCGACGAGATCCGGAGCGCGGGGCTGTATGATGACATCTGGCAGGCATTCGCCGTGCTGCTGCCGATCAGGTCGGTGGGAGTGCAGGGAGACGAGCGCAGCTACGACCAGGTAATCGCCATCAGGGCCGTCACCAGCCGGGACGGCATGACCGCCGACTGGTATCCGTTCCCGCCCGATGTCCTGGGTCACATCTCGAACCGCATCGCCAACGAAGTGGACGGCGTCAATCGCGTGGTCTATGACGTTTCGTCCAAGCCGCCGGCAACAATCGAATGGGAATGACGACCAGTTTCTATGCGCCCTTCTCCCGCAGCAACTCGAAGAACTGCTCCGGGCTGGAGAGTGACGCCAGTCGCTCGGGCACATCAGGCTCCTTGACCAGCTGCGCCACCCGGCCCAGCACCGGCAGGTACTGGTTCGAGATCTCCATTGGCGGGGCAACGATCAGGAAGAAGTGATGCACCGGCTTGCCATCGAGGGCATCGTAGAGGATGCCTGACGGATGGTAGCCGTAGGCGAGGTGCAGCCGGCTGACCACCAGCGAGCGTGAGTGAGGAATCGCCACGCCGCGTCCCACCGCTGTCGATCCCAGCGCCTCGCGCCGTCGAAGCAGTTTCTGCAGCGTGATGCGGCCCCTCGGATCGAGTTGCACCAGCTCCACCAGCTCGGCAAGCACCTCGTCCCGGGTGGTGCCCTTGAGGGTGAGTGACACCGAATCAGGTCCGAACAGTTCTGTCAGCATGCGCCAAGCTATCACCACCAGGGAACCGCTGTCAAAGGGCCAATATTGCTCGAGTTGGCTCTCGCAAGTATTTTGGTCGCATGAAGTTGCCCTATCCGTCCGCGCACCCGTTCCCCCTGCTGCTGGCTCCCATGGCAGGGGTGTCCGAGGCCCCGTTCCGGCAGATCTGCCGTTCGATGGGGGCGGACGTTGTGCTGTCCGAATTTCTCTCCTCCGAAGCCATCCGCCGCCGCATCCGCGCCACGCTGGAAGGCGCTGACTTCGAGCGTTGTGAGCGGCCCATCGGCATCCAGATCTACGGAGCCGATCCCGATGCCATGGCGGAGGCCGCTGCACTGATCACGAGCCACTACAGCCCTGAGTTCATCGACATCAACTTCGGGTGTCCGGTCAAGAAGGTCGTGCGCCGGAACGGTGGCTCCGGCTGCCTGCAGGACCTGGGTCTGGTTGACCGGATCATCCGCGCAGTCATCGGCGCCACCCACCTGCCCGTAACGGTGAAGACCCGGAGTGGCTGGAGCGAGGACCAGCGCGACCCCGTGGGAATCGCGCTCCGAATGCAGGACGCCGGCGCCAGGGCGTTCACCCTGCACGCGCGCACCCGGACCCAGATGTTCTCGGGGCACGCCAACTGGGACGAGATCGCGCGGGTGGTCGAAGCGCTGGACATTCCAGTGATCGGCAACGGGGACCTCAACACCCCCGAGGATGTAGTCCGGATGCGGGACCACACCGGGTGCGCCGGCGCGATGCTGGGGCGGGGCGTGTTCGGCAACCCGTGGATCTTCCGCGACGCGCGGGCACTGCTCGATGGCGAGCGGCGTCCCACGGCTCCCGACGCAAGCGAGCGGTTCGGCGTGGCGCTGGCACATGCCCGGCTTGCCCTCCGACTCCAGGGAGACACCCGGAAGACGGTGGTCGAGTTCCGGAAGCACCTGGGCTGGTACACCCGTGGACTGCACGGCGCGAGCGACCTCCGGCAGCGCCTCTTTCAGGTGGAGACCATGGCAGCGGCCGAGGAGATCTTCAGCGAGTACCTGGAGCGGCGCCCCGAGCCGGTTGCCCGGGTCGCGTGACGCCCGATGCCATTCGGCAGCTTCTCGAGGCGGTAGCGGCCGGTAGCCTCGCGCCTGACGAGGCCCTGCGCCAGCTCCGGCATTTTCCGGCCGAATCTCTCGACTTCGCCACCCTGGACCATCACCGCCACCTGCGGCAGGGCCAGCCCGAAGTCGTCCTGTGTGATCGGAAGACGACGGACCAGGTAGTGCAGATCTGCGCTCGCCTGGCCGAACGTTCGGGCCAGTTCCTGGCAACCCGTGTCACCGACGAACAAGCGGCGGCTCTGGGGGCAGCCTTCCCCAAGCTCGGCTGGCACCCACTGGCCAGGGTGGCCCACCTGGCAGGCGCGAACGCGCCTGAACCGCAGGGCAGGGTATTGGTGGTCTGCGCCGGCACCAGCGACCTGCCGGTGGCGGAAGAGGCAGCTGTGGTGCTCGAGGCGTTTGGCGTCGGCGTGGAGCGGATGGTGGATGTGGGCGTTGCCGGGATCCACCGGTTGCTGGTGCAGAGCAAGAGGCTTCACGAGGCCGACGTGATTATCGTGGTTGCGGGGATGGAAGGCGCGCTCCCCAGCGTGGTGGCAGGGCTGGTGCGGGTTCCGGTGATTGCGGTGCCCACCAGCGTCGGTTACGGAGCCTCGTTTCAGGGGCTCGCCGCCCTGCTTGGCATGCTCAACTCCTGCGCAGCGGGAGTCACCGTGGTGAACATAGACAACGGTTTTGGCGCCGCTGCCGCGGCGCACCGCCTGCTGGGACGGCGATGAGCACCACCACGGTGCTCGAGATCGCCGAGCCGCCGTTCCGGTGGATCGACGTGGTCGAGCCATCGCCGGAAGAACTGCAGGCGGCCGCCGCAGAGTACGGACTGTTTCCCACCCTCGTGGCCGACAGCCTCGAGCCGGATCACCTCCCCAAGTACGAGCGCGTGGGTGACATCACGTTTGTCATCGTGCGCGCCTATGACGAGCAGGCCCCTCCAGATGGCGCGACGGTCCAGGCGCTGACGCGAAAGGTCGCGATCTTCGCCAGCGACCGCTGCCTCATCACCATACATCGCAAGGACCAGCCGTGGCTCTCCCGCTTCCGTGACGATGCGGTGGCGAGGGCGAAGCGGGTTCCGCCCAAGGCAGAGCGGCGCCAGACCTGGCCGGTACGTCTGTTGCTCGGCATGGTGAACGCGGCGGTGGACACCTATGAAGCACCGCTGGAGCGGATAGAGCACCGGCTGGACGAGATCGAGGACGAGATCTTCGAGGACCTGCAAGGGGCAGAGCTGCTGCGCGAGTTGCACCAGCTGAAGCGGCGCGGGACGCTGCTCAGGCGGATGCTGTGGCACACCCAGGCGTCGGTGGCCAAACTCACGCCCGTCAACTCTCCCAGCCAGTCGCTGTATCAGGATGCCCGGGAGTCGGTTGAGAGCATGTTCAGCTACGCCGACGAACTCACCGACACCGCCAGCAACCTGATGCACATCTTCCTCGGTCTTTCTGCCAACCGGACCAATGTCATCATGAGGGTGCTGACCGTCTTCTCGGTGTTCTTCCTGCCGCTCACGTTCATTGTGGGCATCTACGGCATGAACT
>CAMLHP010000161.1 GCA_946479805.1 uncultured Gemmatimonadota bacterium
CGTCCCGGTGCACCGCCGGGACAACCCCCTGCTGGCACCTCTCCCGGGGTTTCGCCGGGGGGCCCGTGCCGCCCCGGCCGGGGGCGCGGCGCGATGCCGCGGACGCTTCACTTGTTGACACCCGGTTCCAGCAGCGGCTGACGACCACCAACCAGTTCTTCGATGCCCTCTCGGCGCGCCAGCTCCTGGCGGTTCGCCAGGCCAGCGTGCGCCGCGCCGAGGAGCAGCTCAAGGTCTCGATCAACAAGCTCAATGCAGGATCAGCCACCCGGTCGGACTCGCTCCGCTCGCGGGTGACGCTGGGCACCGCCCAGCTGGCGCTGATCCAGGCCCAGGCCGACCTCGCCACGGCAGAGGCGGAGCTCGGCCGGCTTGTCGGCGCGAGCGGGCGGGTCGCGGCACAGGACGATTCATCGTTCTACCAGGTGCGTGAGCCCGGCTCCGACACGGCGGCTCTCCGCATCGAGGCCGAGTCGCGCTCGCCCCGGGTGCAGGCGGCCCGCGCAGACGCCGACGCCGCGCAGGCATCGCTCTCCGCCGCCAAGTCCGACTACTGGCCCTCGCTTTCGCTGGCGGCCAACGCCGGCTATTCCGGCAGCAGCTCACGCGACTACAGCCTCTATGGCAACCGCGGCATGAGCATCTCGCTGTCATGGCCCCTGTTCAACGGATTCCAGCGCGAGACCAGCATTGAAGTGCAGCGCAATGCCGCCGAAGTGGCGCAGGCGCAGGCAGCCGAGGCCAGCAGGAGCGTGGCTTCGGACGTCACGGCACAGCTCGCCAATCTCGAGTCTTCGGTCGCCCGCATTCGCATCACCCAGGTGAGCGTGCTGGCTGCCCAGGAGGACATGCGGGTCCAGCAGGAGCGGTACCGGCTCGGTGCGTCGACCATCGTCGACGTGCTGACGTCGCAGGAAGCTCTCGACCAGGCAGAAGTGGAGGCCGTCAACGCGCGCTTCGACTACCTCCGCGCCAAGGCCCAGATGGAAGCGCTGATCGGACGGACACTGTGAGCGCACTTGCCAGCACCGCTGAACGGATGGCCATGCTGCCCGCCGACATCCCGCGGGACGCTATCATCGTCGTCCGAAACCTGCAGCGCGAGTACGACATGGGTGGTGAAGTCGTCCGCGCCCTCCGGGGCGTGGACCTCGTGATCCGGAAGAACGAATACGTCGCGATCATGGGGCCGTCCGGTTCGGGCAAGTCCACGCTCATGAACATGATCGGCTGCCTCGACAGCCCCACCGATGGCGAGTACTGGCTGAACGGCCACCGCGTGTCGGAGCTGGGCGACGACCAGCTGGCCCGGATCCGGAACAAGGAAATCGGCTTCGTATTCCAGACCTTCAACTTGCTGCCCCGTGCCTCCGCGCTTCACAACGTGGAGCTGCCGCTGGTCTATGCCGGAATCGGCACCAAGGAGAGGATGGAGATGGCCCGCTCGGCACTGACCCGCGTGGGCCTCGCCGACCGCATGCACCACCGGCCCAACGAACTCTCGGGCGGCCAGCGCCAGCGCGTGGCCGTGGCCCGCGCCCTCGTCAACCAGCCCAGCATCCTCCTGGCAGACGAGCCGACAGGCAACCTCGACAGCGCCACCAGCACCGAGATCATGGCGCTGTTCAGCGAACTGCATGCGCAGGGACAGACCATCGTGCTGGTGACCCACGAGCACGATATCGCGGCACACGCCGACCGCCAGGTCCACCTGAAGGACGGCATGGTCGCGCAGGACTTCCAGACCGAAGGGACTCACTGATGCAGACGCGTACCATCGTGGCGGGCGGACTATCCATGTTTCTTGCCCTTGGCTGCAAGGACAAGGAACCACCCGTCGTGTACCAGGCCGTCCCCGTGGTCCAGCGGGACATTATCGTATCGGCCCAGGCGTCCGGCACTGTGCAGCCGGACACGATCGTCGAGGTGAAGTCGAAAGCCTCGGGCGAGATACTCAACATCCACGTCGAGACCGGCCAGGAAGTCGAGCGGGGCGCACTGCTGGTGGAAGTGGACCAGCGCGTGCCGCGAAACAACCTGGCGCAGGCGCAGGCTGACCTCGAGGTTGCGCGCGCGCGACTGGCCAACGCCCAGTCGAAGAAGCGCCGGGCGGACGAGCTGTTCAAGACCCAGTCGATCACCCAGGAGGAGCAGGAGCAGGCCACGCTCGACGAGGCCAGCGCCCGCGCCGATGTGGTGCGCTCGCAGGTGGCCATCGAGAACGCCCGCGACCAGCTCTCGGACACCCGCGTCACCGCGCCGATCTCGGGAATGGTCATCACCAAGACAGTCGAGCGCGGATCAGTCATCTCGTCTCCCACCAGCAGCGTGGGCGAGGGCACCATCCTCCTGACCATGGCGGACCTCAACCTGGTTCAGGTGCGGACCCTCGTGGACGAGACCGACATAGGCAAGATCCAGCCGGGCATGACCGCGACCGTCGTGGTCGATGCGTATCCCAACCGGCCGTTCCAGGGCGAGGTCCTCAAGATCGAGCCCATGGCCGAGGTCCAGCAGAACGTGACCATGTTCCCGGTGCTGGTGCGCATCGCCAACCGCGACAAGCTGCTCAAGCCCGGCATGAACGCCGAGGTGGAGATCCACATCGGCAATCGCGAGGGCGTCCTCGCGGTCACCAACGCGGCGCTCCGTACCGAGCGCGACGTCGGGTCTGCGGCCCAGGTGCTGGGGCTCGACCCCGACCGGGTGATGGAAGAGCTGAACCAGGCCGCCCAGCGGCCGGCCGGTGCCGGTGACAGTAACGGCACAGCCTCGCTCGGCGGCACCGCTGCCGGCGCGGCCGGTGACTCCACCGCCAAAGGCGAGACTTTCACGCTGCCCAATGGCACGGTGGTCCCGCTTCCGGCGGGTGTGACGTCGGCACAGATCGCCGCGATCATGCAGAAGCGACGCACCGGAGAGCAGCCGACTGCCGAGGAGCGTGCCCTGCTGCAGAAGGTCTTTGCCGGCATGCGGGGCGGCAACGGACGGCGGCCCGGCGGGGCGCAGCAGTCGGCCACCACCGGGCTCTTCGGCGGCAGCTACATCGTGTTCGTGAAGCGGGGCGATGACCCGGTGCCGGTGCGGGTGCAGACCGGGCTCACCGACCTCGATTACAGCGAGGTCGTGAGCGGGCTCTCCGAGGGAGACTCGGTCCTGGTCCTGCCGAGTGCCGGGCTGGTGCAGTCTCAGCAGGAAATGCAGGAGCGGCTTCAGCGCATGAACGGCGGCGGTGTTCCGGGCATGCAGCGGCGCTAGGCAAGGAGAGAGAAAATGCTGCTAGGCGAAACCCTCGCGGTGGCGTTCCAGTCCATCCGCGCAAACAAGCTTCGGTCCTCACTCACGATGCTGGGCATCATCATCGGCGTGGGTGCGGTCATCACCATGGTGGCCCTCGGCAGCGGCGCCCAGAAGGCCGTTGAGGACCAGATTGCGTCGCTGGGCGCCAATACCTTCACCATCTATCCCGGTCAGTCCTTCCGGGGGGGCGTGGCGCAGGGAGACCGGGTCAATCTCACCACCGATGACTACCTCGCGATCAAGCGCGAGGCCCGACTCATCAAGGAAGTGGTTCCGGAGCTGGCGTCCAACCAGCAGGTCACCTACGGCGGACAGAACCTCAACACCCAGGTGCTGGGCACTACCGCCAATTTCCTGGAAGTGCTGAACTACAGCGTCCAGTACGGCCGGGCATTCACCGACGGCGACGACGAGTCCCGCCAGCGCTATGCCCTGCTCGGTTCCGAGGTGCCGGAGCAGCTGGGCCAGAACGCCCAGGCCATGATCGGGCAGTCCCTCAGCATCCGCGGGATTTCGTTCGAGATCATCGGCGTGCTCGCGACCAAGGGATCGCAGGGCGGCTGGAGCAATCCCGACGAGCAGGTGGTGATCCCGCTCCAGACGGCACAGTACCGGGTGTTCGGCAGCGATCGCATCCGTTCGATGTCGCTTCAGGTGGCCGACAACGTCCCGCTCGAGCAGGGAATGGTGGACCTCGAGCGGGTGCTCCGCAAGGAACACAAGATCCGGCCGGGCGAGGAGAATGACTTCCGGGTACGAAACCGCCAGGAAATCCTCGCAACCCAGCAGGAGGCCACCAAGGTGTTCACCCTGCTGCTCGCCAGCATCGCGGCGGTCAGCCTCGTGGTGGGCGGCATCGGCATCATGAACATCATGCTGGTGTCGGTCACAGAGCGTACCCGCGAGATCGGCGTCCGGAAGGCGCTGGGGGCCACCAAGGCGAACATCATGCTCCAGTTCCTCATCGAGGCCCTGGTTCTCTGCCTCACCGGCGGCATCCTGGGGATCCTGGTGGGGAGCGGCGCAGCGCTGCTGCTTTCGAAGTTCGCCCAGTGGAACACGCTGATCTCGCCCCAGGCGGTTGTCGTGGCCTTCGGTTTCAGCGCCCTTATTGGAATCTTCTTCGGCATCTGGCCCGCGAGACGAGCGGCGTCTCTGGATCCGATCCAGGCGTTGCGATACGAGTAACTGCGGTAGAAGAGGTTGAAAAGGTAGAAGAGGTAGAAGAGGTAGAAGGGGTGGAAGGGGTAGAAGCGGGGTGGAGGACGCCCTCTCCTGCCTCTTCTACCCCTTCTACCTCTTCTACTATCTTGGTGTCCATGCTCCCAACCCTTCTACTGTCGCTCGCCGCCCTGCAGGACTCCGCAGGAGCGCGGGCCCCCGCTCCTACGGCTGCCATCCCGCGCATCGACACGGTTGTGGTTGTTGATGGCCGCCTCGACG
>CAMLHP010000162.1 GCA_946479805.1 uncultured Gemmatimonadota bacterium
CGGGTGTTGGCGTAGCAGGGCTGTGCGTTGGCCAGCACCGTGCTGCCGCTGGTGGCGTAGCGCGTGTGGCCCACGGCGATGTCACCCGGGAGGCGCTCGAGCAGCTGGGGATTGAAATTCTCGGAGACCAGTCCCATCCCCTTGTGCATCCGTGCGGTGCCGTCGTCGTCGAGCGCCACGATGCCCGCGCTCTCCTGGCCCCGGTGCTGCAGCGCATAGAGCCCGAGATAGGCCAGTTGCGCCGCATCCGGGACACCCGCAACACCGATGATTCCGCACATTTCGGTCAGTCTCCTCGATCGGCCGCGTCTTCGCCCGCCGGACGCATCCGCCGCGGAATCGCGTTGTGATAAATGCTGCGAAGCTCCGCTATGGGCCACGCAAGCGTGTCACCTGACAGCTTCAGGATGAACTGGCCGTCGGGCTTGCCCACCCGCCCCAGCGACGCAAGGGGAACGCCATGTTCCCGGGCCAGCGTCTCGATCTCCGCCCGGAACGCCGGGTCCGCCGACAGCACTGCCCGCGCTCCCGTCTCCCCGAACAGCAGTGCCTCGGGCGAGAGATCGGCCCCCGGTCCGTCGAGATCGATGGCTGCGCCGAATCCGGTGGAGGCATACGGTCCGCCAATGGCAGCTTCCGCCAGGGCGAGGCCGAGGCCCCCGTCGGAACAGTCGTGCGCCGACCGGAGCATCCTCCCCTGGGCCGCTGCCGCGAGGAAACGCTGCAGCGCCCGCTCGGCGGCGAGGTCCACCACTGCGGGCTTGCCCCCAATGAAGCCGAGCACCTCGGCCCAGTAGGCGCTGCCGCCCAGTTCGCCACCGGTGGATCCGGCGAGGAAGATGTGGTCTCCTGTCGCGGCAAAGTGGCTGGCCACCGCCGCGTCCGCGTCCTCGAGCAGCCCGATCATGCCGATTGTCGGCGTCGGGTCGATGGCGCCGGTGGGGCTCTCGTTGTAGAACGACACATTGCCGCCGGTCACCGGAGTCTCGAATGCGCTGCAGGCTTCGGCGATGCCGCGGCAGCCCTCGACAAACTGGAAGAATACTTCCGGCTTCTCCGGGTTTCCGAAATTGAGGCAGTCGGACACCCCCAGCGGAACGGCGCCGGTGCAGGCAAGGTTCCTCGCGGCCTCGGCGACTGCGGCCTTGCCCCCCTCATAGGGGTCGAGCGCCAGCAGGCGGGCGTTGCAGTCGATCGTCACAGCGACGCCGAACTTGGTGCCCGGCACCCGGAACACTCCGGCATCGCCTCCAGGCGCAATCACCGTGCTGGCGCGGACCGTGGAGTCGTACTGCTCGTGGACCCACCGCTTGCTGGCCAGTGTGGGTGCATCCAGCAGGCGTTCCAGTGCTTCGGAGAGCGAAGGCCCCGGCTTGCCGCCGTCGGGACGAGCGGCGCGGAGCGCAGCCACTGAGGCAGCTTCCTTCGCTACGGGCTCGTAGATGGGGCAGTCATCCACCAGCCGCTGCCCCGGAATCTCGGCAACCACCAGCCCGTTGTGCCTGACCCGGTAGAGCCCGTCGTCGGTGATGTGACCGATGGTGACGGCCTCCAGTTCCCATTTCCGGCACACGTCCTCGATGGCGCTGACCTGGCCCGGCTCTGCCACCACCAGCATCCGCTCCTGCGACTCCGAGAGCAGTATCTCGTAGGGCGTCATCCCTTCCTCGCGAGTGGGCACCAGACCGGTGTCGATCTCCACCCCCACGCCGCCCCGCGCCGCCATCTCGGCGGAGGAACTCGTCAGCCCCGCTGCGCCCATGTCCTGGATCGCGACAATCAGCCCCGAGCGGATCAGTTCGAGGCTGGCCTCCAGCAGGAGCTTTTCCGTGAACGGGTCTCCCACCTGCACCTGCGGGCGGCGGGCCTCGCTCGCGGCGGAAAGCTCCTCCGAGGCGAAGCTTGCGCCATGAATGCCGTCGCGCCCGGTGCGCGCGCCGACAGCCATCAGCACGTTGCCGACACCTTCGGCCCTGGCCGTGATGAGCTCGTCTTCCCGCAGAAGGCCCACGGCCATGGCGTTGACCAGCGGGTTGCCGGTGTATCCGGGCGCGAACGCGACCTCGCCGCCCAGTGTGGGCACCCCTACGCAGTTGCCGTAATCGCCCACCCCCCGTACCACGCCGGAGAAGAGGTAACGGTTGCGCGGAACGTCGAGCGGGCCAAAGCGGAGGCTGTTGAGCAGCGCCACCGGCCGCGCTCCCATGGTGAACACGTCGCGCAGGATCCCGCCCACGCCAGTGGCCGCGCCCTGGTAGGGCTCCACCGCTGACGGGTGATTGTGGGACTCGACCTTGAACGCCACGGCCCATCCCTCAGGCAGCCGCAGCACGCCGGCATTCTCGCCCGGCCCCTGCACCACATTCGGGCCGGTGGTGGGAAAGCGCTTCAGGACCGGCCTGGAGTGCTTGTACGAGCAGTGCTCGCTCCACAGCGCCGAGAAGACACCCAGCTCGGTGAGCGTGGGCGTCCGGCCCAGCATCGCGACGATCCGGTCGTACTCCAGCTGGTTGAGGTTGTGTTCCCGCACCACTTCGGGTGTCACCTGACGCTCCCCTTCGAAGGGATGCGCCTCGGTGACAAATGTGACGGTCTGGGCCACGCTACTTCCCCTTGCCACGCAGGGTGGTCATCACATCGCCGAACACCCGGCCCAGGAGCCCCGGGCCCTCTTCGCCTGCCGCGAGGGCCGAAAGTTCGCCGGCGTCGAGCCACATGCCGCCGCAATGAGAGCAGGTTTCGATGGTCACCCCATGAGACTCGGAGCTCACAAGGTCATGGCCATCCTTGGGGCACTTCATGAAGTGGCTCGCGCGCTCGGCACTGGCCTGCTCTTCCGCAATGCGCTCGCGATGGGCCTTGATGAGCTCGTTGTCGGCCTTGACGAAGTATTCGTCTTCATTGCGGCTTGGCTTGTCGGTCATGATTTGGTCTGGTCGGAGGTTGCAAGTGCGGCCACCGGCTTCTGCCCGGCCGGCCAGCGCATGATCGATTCGAAGAAGCCGGCGCCGTCGCTGTTGCCCAGCAGCGCCTCGACGGCCCGTTCGGGGTGGGGCATGATGCCGACAACGTTGCGGGAGGCGCTGCTGATGCCGGCAATGTCATTGAGCGAGCCGTTGGGGTTGGCTCCGCCGGCATAGCGGAGGACCACACGGCCCTCGGACTCGAGTTCAGCGAGGGTCGAGGCCTCGGCTACGTACCTGCCGTCGCCATGCGCCACCGGGAGCGCCACGCGGGCTCCCTGCCGCAGGGCGCAGGTGAGCGGCGTGTCGGTCTGCTCCACTATGCACGCCACCGGCCTCGATACGAACGTAAGTCTGTCATTCCGCATCAACGCGCCTGGGAGCAGGTGCGCCTCACAGAGGATCTGGAACCCGTTGCAGATGCCGATCACGGCACCGCCAGCTTCGGCGTGGCGCTTCACCGCGGCCATCACCGGACTGAAGCGGGCGATCGCGCCGGCACGGAGGTAATCACCGTAGCTGAATCCGCCCGGCAGCAGCGCGACGTCTGCACCGTGCAGGCTCGAGTCACGATGCCAGACGTATCGGGCTTCGCCGCCGAACAGCTCGACCGCGCGATGGGCGTCCTCGTCGCAGTTGCTGCCGGGAAACCGCACTACCGCCACTCGCAGCATCAGCGGCCCTCCACTGCCAGCTCGTAATCCTCGGTGACCGGGTTGGCCAGCAGCCGGTCGCACATGGCGCGCGCAAGCTTCTCGGCCTCTCCGGGCGAAGCGGCGTCCACGGCAAGGTCGATGGCCCGGCCGATCCGGACGTCGTCGGCTCCCTCGAATCCCAGCGCGCCGAGCGCGTGCTCCACGGCCTGGCCCTGGGGATCGAGCACGCCGCCTCGCGGCATGACCCGGACACGAACCTGGTACTTCATTCCGAATGCTCCTGGCGCCGCCGGCTGGTCCGGCTGCGCGTGAAGGGAAGCGACCTGCCGGGGCGCGAGCCGCTGCCTTCCGCGACCCCGGGATACATCAGGCCCAGTGCGGTCGACCGCACCAGCCCGAACGCGAGGTAGAACAGACCCAGCGGGAAGAGAAACCGCTCGGGGGCGAGGATCCCGCCGATCAGGATTATCAGGTGGACGGCGAGCCCGAAGAGCCCCCTGGCGGTCCTCACGCCGATGGGCGGAAACCGCGGGTACTTCACCCCGCTCACCATGAGCAGCGCCAGCAGCAGTATCAGCACCGCCAGCCCCTGTTGCTCGAAGTTGAGGTAGAGCATCGAGCGGCTGTACCAGTCGGTCTGGCTGAAGGGATAGTAGACCGCGAGTGTCATCCCCGCCGAGGGTGATGGCATGCCGGTGAACCAGCTGCTCGGCGGCGCACTGCCCGCGAGTACGTTGAAGCGGGCGAGGCGGAGTGCAACCGCGGCCACGTACAGGAAGCAGATCAGCCAGCCGAAGCGCCCTGCGTCCCGGAACTCGAGGAAGTACATCAGCATCGCCGGCGCGACGCCGAATGAGATCACGTCCACCAGCGAATCCAGCTCGGCACCGAATCGAGACCCGGTCTGGGACAGCCGGGCGATCCTCCCGTCGAGCATGTCGAGGATTCCGGCGAAGACGATGAACCAGCCGGCCCACTCGAACCGTCCCTGCGAGGCATAGACAATCGACCACATGCCGAAGAACAGGTTGCCCAGCGTGAAGGTGCTCGGCATGACCA
>CAMLHP010000163.1 GCA_946479805.1 uncultured Gemmatimonadota bacterium
CCCTTCTTGAACTGGGCCAGGGTCTCGAGAAAATCCTTCTGCTCGTCGCCGGTCGGGTCCTCCTTGTCCACCCGCATCCGGGTGTCGCGGGGCCCCTCTTCGTCGATGACCATGGCGCCGAAGTCGACGAATCCTTCGGGTACGGGCTCGGCGGCTCGGCGGCTCGGCGGCTCGGACGCCGTCGGTGGCGGTGCGGTCGGAGGTGGAGCGTTGACCGGCGCCTGCTCCACGGCGGTCTCGCGCGAGAGCCATTCGATGGCGTCGCGCGCGGTGGCGTTGCCGGGATCGTGCTCCAGCACCCGCTGGTAGACCGCCGCCGCCTTGACCGACTCGCCGCTCCGGACCAGCGCATCGGCGAGACCGAGATACGCCGTCATGAGTCGCTTCCGGTCGCCGCTGTGGTACGCGAGCTCAACCCGCTTCTGGAGATGACCTACGGCATCCGGCTCGAGGTCCAGCAGCTGGTCGGACGCGTCCAGCGCCTCCAGCCACGCGTGGCGTTCCTCGAATGCCCGCACCGCGATCAGCAGTTCCTCCGTGGCACGGCTTGTGTCGCCCTCTGCAATCAGAAGCCGAGCGAGCTCGAGGTGCGGGACCGGATCGTCAGGATCATCAAGGATGCGGTCTTCCAGCGCTTCGATGGTTGGCGGCTCGTCCGCGGCCGGCGCGGACGGCTGCGGCGCCAGCGCCGGTTCCGTCACGTCATCGTGCTCGACCGCGAGGCCGGTGCCGGCGGCTTCAACCGTGTCGGGTTCGACATCGGGCTCTTCCTCGGATTCCGCCGGCGCGTCTCCCATCTCGCCCACGTCGAAGTCATCGAGGTAGCGCACCTGACCACCGGTGAATCCATCGAGCAGCCCCTCGGTGTCGGGCTCCTCAGTTGGCAGGGAAATGGTGTACGCCGAACTGTCCTCGATCAGGCCCACGTCGAAGTCGAGCGACCGGTCGGCAGGAACGTCGCGCTCCCGGGGCATCGATTCGAGCGGCATCTCCAGCGCGGCGTCCAGGCTCATCGGAGGCTCGTCTGGCGGCACCTCTTCGTCGCCAGTGGTAGCATGCTCCAGGTAGGGATCGTCCCCTGCCGCGGCCTCCGCAGACAGGTTGCTCGAGTCGTCGAGCACCAGCCCATCGAGCGGCTCGGCCGGAGCCGGTTCGGCGTCGGGGACAGCGAACTCGGAACTCTCGAGATCTGCCAGCGCCTCCCCAGCCGATGCCTCCTCTGGCGGCGCGGCCGGCTCGAAAGTGTCGAGCCCGGCCACGGGGGCCTCCTCAACCGGCTCTGTGTCCACCTCAGCGCCGCCGACGGTCTCAAAGCCGGCCACCGGCTCCGATGGCTCGGCCGGGATTTCGGGCTGGGGCGGTGCCTCCTCGGCCCCGCGTCGCCGGGGCTGCGAGAAGACCGGCGGCTCGTAGCCCGTCTCAAGGAACACCAGGCCACCCGGAGGTGCGGACGCCGCGGCCGCACCGTTGCCGGTGTCGGCCTCGGCATCTGCGTCCTCGGTGTCGCGGGCGTGGAGCCGCTCGCGGGTGCGACGAGCCCCCGCCCTGTCGCCCCTGGCCTCGAGCTCGGCGGCGATCTTCTCCAGCTGGGTCTCGGCTTCCTTGTTGCGCGAGGCGGCACGCAGCAAGTCCACCAGCATCATCCGGATGTCCTGGTTCCCGGCATGCTGATCCGCGAACTGCTGGACATGCTTGAAAGCGTCATCCAGCTTGCCCAGCGTGTTCATTCGCTCGATGTACTCGAGCAGGTTCCGCTTGGATTCCGACGCGACGTTCTTGCGGGCGTGCAGGTGGGCCAGCCGGAGGTAAACCTCGACCCTCCCGGGGTTCACCCGGAGCACCTTCCCTGCAAGGGCTATGGCGTTATTGAGGAATCCCTGCTCGGCGTAGAGCTCGGCGGCCCGCTCGTAGGCCTCCACCGCCGCCCCAGGATCGTTGAGCTTGAGGTAGAGATCGCCTACCCGATTGTAGATGGCGAGGTCGGCGTCGGCGTCCCTGCCGGTCTCGAACTGCTGGATTGCCCGCTGATAGACGTCAATAGCCTTGCGCCAGTCCTCCCTCTGCTCGTGCTTCCGTGCCGTATCCTTGAGCTTCTCGAGATTCATTCGGCCGGATGGGAAGTGGGAAGAAGCCGATGGCGCCTGGGGCTGCGAAAGATAGGATTGGCGCGAGACGGGAACAAGCGCGGGGCCCCGAGCTCCCTAGGCCGGGGACAGCGCCCCGGAGGCAATGGCCGCGGCCAGCTGCTCCAGGTCCGGAGCTGGCGGCCGGTCCTCGGCCAGGGGAGCGATACCGCCCTGCTCGGCCCTGAGTCGGCGATAGAGCCGCTCGACGCCCCGCCCCGGCCGCAAGGGAAGCAGCAGGTCAAGTCCCTGGGTTCCGCAAAGCAACTCTGCCGCCACTACCAACTGGGCATTGGCGAGAATCCGGCGGCACTTGTACGCCGCCGCCATGCCCATGGGGACGAAATCCTCCTGGTTCGCGTCGGTCGGGATCGACCCGATGCTGGCCGGCATGGCCAGCGCACGCGATTCCGCGACCAGCGCAGCAGCCGTGATCTGGACCATCATGAAGCCCGATGAGAGGCCCGGTGTTGCCGTGAGGAATGCCGGAAGCCCGTGTGACAGGTCGGGGTTGACCAGCCGTTCAGTGCGACGCTCGCTGATGGCCTGGAGGGTGGTGAGCGTGATGGCGAGCACGTCGAGCGCCTGTGCCACCGGCTGTCCATGAAAGTTGCCGCCGGAAATGACTTCCCCGGTGTCGAACACCAGCGGGTTGTCGGTGCTGGAGTTGAGCTCGATCGCCACCGTGTCACGGGCAAAGCGGATTGCGTCCGCCACGGCACCCAGGACCTGCGGGGTGCATCGCAGGCTGTAGGCGTCCTGCACCCGCGGGTCGTTTTCGCGGTGGGACTCGCGGATCTCGCTGTCGGCGAGGAGCTCGCGCAGGAGAGCTGCGCAGGCCACCTGGCCCGGGTGGGGGCGATTGGCATGGATCCGCGGGTCGAATGGCGCCGGCGTCCCCCTCAGAGCCTCGAGGCTCATGGCGGCGGCGCCGACAGCGGTCCGCCACAGCACTTCTGCGTCGTGCACCAGCAGGGCCAGCAGCGCGGTCTGGGCCTGGGTGCCGTTGATGAACGAGATGCCTTCCTTGGGGCCGAACTTCCAGGGCTCGATGCCTGCCGCCGAGAGCGCGGGCCCGGCCGGCCGGCGCTCGCCATTCGGGGCCAGTACCTCGCCCTCGCCCATCACCACCATGGCCACGTGCGCCAGCGGAGCGAGATCACCGCTCGCACCCACACTGCCCTGCTCCGGCACCCAGGGCAGGATCCCCGCATTGAGGAGACGAACCAGCGTGGCCACCAGCCCAGGCCGGACCCCGCTGGTGGGCCGAGCCAGTACGTTGGCGCGGAGCAGCATGAGCGCACGCACGGCCTCGGCGGGAAGCGGCGCTCCCACACCGGCCGCATGGCTCCGCACCAGGTTTACCTGCAGCTGCTCCAGGTCGGCCGGATCGATCCGCACGTTGGCGAGCTTGCCGAACCCGGTGTTGATGCCGTACATCGTCCGCCCGGCGGATACCGCCGCATCAACCAGTGCCCGGCTGGCCTGAAGCGAGCGCTCAGCCGCCGGAGCGAGCGCGACCTCCACTCCGGCATCGCGCGCGGCTCGTACCACGTCCTCGATGGTGAGCGAGTTGCCGTCGATTGTCAGCTTGGCCATGCGAGAAACTACAGGCACAGGGGGCAGGTGAAAAGTGACCGGTGAAAGGTGATGGGCGCCCACTCCCCCGCCCAATCACAAATCACCGATCACTTCTCACCGGGCGGCCGCCAAGCCGCCCTTATGTCACTTCCGCCCGGTCAGGAGTTCGGGATTTCCCGGGTCCGTCTGGAAGGCCCAGTCGAGAATCAGGAAGTTCCTGCCGACGTGGGTGACGCGCACGGCGCCATACCGGAAGAAGGCGTCGTCCGCGGTCATCTCGAACACATAGCCCCAGCCGGGAAGCGCCTCGATGGCGGTGACATCGAACCCGGTGCCGGGCGCGA
The DNA here is from genome assembly GCA_946479805.1 of uncultured Gemmatimonadota bacterium. The sequence continues at coordinate 4,049 of CAMLHP010000163.1, forward strand.
TGTCGATGCTGGTGAGATCCTCGACCGGGGTGCTCCCATAGAGCGCCACCTCGGTGCCGGCCCGGATCGGCTGGAGGAACAGGACATCGTCGAGGTCGCGCTCGACGGTGAAGTCGGCTCCGGCATCGGTACCGCTGGTTATCAGGCCGAGTTCCGCGTTCTGCGACTGGCCGTCTCCGTTGACGTCGTCCCAGAAGCGGAACCCACTCCCGGCGTTCTGTTCCTGGCGGGCGAACACCACGACGTTCCTGGCGTCGGGCCTGGGAGTGTCGTTGCGGGTGACCGATGCGCTGCTCTCGAACCCGTCCACGCTTATGGCGGTCACGAAGTAGCAGCGCGGCACGCCATTGGTCAGCGCGCCGGCGATGAACTCGGGTGCCACGGTAGTGCCTTCCACCTGGGCATCGGTGCTGCATACGTCCTGGTCCAGGTCGTAGGCCGCACTGTATACGGCATAACTCCGGAAGTTGGCCGGATTGGATTCGTACGCGTTGTCAGGCCAGACCAGGGCAATGGCCCCGTCGAGCGATGTGGTGCTGAGCCCTGACGGCGGAGGCGGCGCGAACCCATCGCTGGGTCCGTTGTTGTCGGAACTGCAGGCCCCGAGCAGCCCGGCGA
>CAMLHP010000164.1 GCA_946479805.1 uncultured Gemmatimonadota bacterium
CCCATGCAGATGGTGTTGATGGGCGCCTTGAGGTGCTGCATCGTGTCGTAGATGGCGAGGCCGGAAGAGACCACGCCGCCGGGTGAATTCAGGTAGAGGTAGATGTCCTTCTCGGGATTGTCGGCCTCGAGAAAGAGCAGCTGGGCTATGATGATGTTGGCGACGTCGTCGTTGATCGGCGCACCGAGGAAGATGATCCGGTCCATGAGGAGGCGCGAGAAGATGTCATAGGTGCGCTCGCCTCGGCTGGACCGTTCGATAATGTAGGGCGGATAGATCGTCGCCATCGTCACGCGGAGACCTCGTTCACGGTGGATTGCGCGAGGAGCCAGGCAAAGGCCTTCTCCTCGGTGAGCGCCCGCTCGAGCTCGGGCAGGCGGTTTGCCTTCTGGAGTGACGCGTAGAGCTGGCCCGTCTCCACACCTCTCGCCTTGGCCATCTCGGCGATCCTGGCATCGACGTCGGCCTCGGTGGCGGCGAGCTTCTCCTGCTCGACCACCGCGCCCAGTATGAGGTCGCGGCGCACGGTGGACTCTGCAATCCCGTGGAACTGGCCCTCGAACGCGCCGAGCTGTTCGTCGGGGATGCCGTACGCGTGGGCGTAGGCATGCATCACCCGGTGGACCAGGCTCTCGGGAGCCGGCACGTCGTTGGCGGACGCGAGCTCGGCGATGAGCTGCTCCCTGAGGGAGCTGTCTGCCTCGCGCACGGCGTCGGCCGCGAGGTCGGTTCGGATGGTGGACTTCAGCTCCTCGAGCGAGTCGAACTCGCCGACTTCGCGGGCGAGAGCGTCATCCAGTTCCGGCAGTTCCTTCTGCTTCACCTCCAGCAGCGTTACACGCACCCGGCGGCTCGGCGGCTCGGCGGCTGGGGCCTCGGGTGAGGGATCTGCCGGGAGGGGTATGACGCCCTCGGTGGTCTGGCCCGGCTCGAGCGACATGATGAGCTCCTCGAGCGCCGGCACCGCCTGCTGCTCACCCAGCACCACGTCGTGGGCCTGGGGCTCGGGGGCAACCTCGCTGGCCTGATTGAGCGAGGTCACTTCCACCCGAACCATCTGGCCCTCGGTGGGCCTGGCGCCCGCAACCGGCAGCCAGGTGGCCTTCTGCTCCCGGAGGGCCTGGAGCTGCTCCTCGACGGCCTCATCGGTGACGGGCCGGACCTGGCGGGTGAGGGTGAAGCCACCGGTCCGGGCGAGCTTGAGGCTGGGCCGGACCTCGACCAGAAGGTCGAACTCGATGGGGCTGCCGGCCTCGAACTTGAGGTTCCGGATGCTGGGCTCGGACACGGGCTCGAGGGACTCGGCGGTCCTGGCCTCCTCCCAGCCCTCGCGGACGACTTCCTCGAGCACGGTCTGGCGGATGGCGTCGCCGAAGCGGCGACGGACGACGGCCTCAGGGGCCTTGCCCTGGCGAAACCCGGGCAGCCGGGCCCGCTTGGCGTAGTACTTCAGGGCCCTGGCCTCGGCGGCCTCGACGCGATCCACCGGGATGGTGACGCGAAGGGAGCGCGAAGCGAGGTCCTCGGCGGTCTTTTCGACTGTGATGGATGACATGGGGGGAAAATGGGCGATCAGGCGGTAGGGCGGTAGGGCGGTAAGGTTTGACAGGTCCCTCCGAGGGGTCAATCTTGGGAGGGTCGGTCCCCCCAAAACTGGCGCGCGGCTTGAGGCGTGGCCGCCGAGTGATTGCATAGATGACGAGCACGGCCCTGCGTGTCCTGCTGCTCGAAGACGTCCCCATGGACGCCGAGCTGATAGAGTACGAGCTGGAACGAGCCAGAATAAGGTGTGAGCTGCGACGAGTCGACGCCCGCGAGTCGTTCGTCCAGGCGCTGGCCGATTTCCGCCCTGACGTCATCCTCTCCGACTTTACCCTACCCCAATTCGATGGAATGCGTGCTCTGGAGCTGGCCCGGGCCTGGGCGGCGACGGTGCCTTTCATCATTGTCACCGGCTCGATCAACGAGGAGACCGCGGTCCAGTGCATGAAGGCGGGTGCCACCGATTACCTGCTCAAGAGCAACCTGGCGCGGATCGGGCCGGCAATGCTTTCTGCCATGGAGCGGGAGAGGGCCCGGGGAGAGCAGGAGCGGACCCAGGCGGCGCTCAGGCGCTCGGAGGCTGACCTCCGGACGATCTTCGAAAGCACGGGGCAGGCGCTGATCCTGCTTGATATGGAGGGAAGGGTTCGGCTTTACAACTCGACGGCGGCGCGGTCGGAGGAACTCTGCGGCGGGAGGATGGGCGTGGGGCGCCGGGCGGGAGAGCTGGAGTTGCTGAAGGGCGCGCCGCTCGACATTGCGATGTCGGGCAAGCGGGTAACCGTCGAGCGCACGGCGATGCAGGGGGACGGCGCGAGCTCCACGTTCGAGGTGTCGTTCGCGCCGGTCGTGGTGGATGGTGAGCGCGCTGTGGGGGTGTGCATCTCGGCGGCGGACATCACCGAGCGGCGGCGGGTGGACGAGCAGCTGAGGCGGGCCGAGCGGATGCAGGCCACGGGGCGGCTGGCCGGTGGTGTGGCCCACGAAGTGAACAACATGATGACCGCAATCCTGGGCTTCGGCGACTTCCTGCTCAAGAGCCTGGATCAGGGCGATCCCCGCACGTCCGACGTCAACGAGATAATGAAAGCGGCGGGCCGGGCGGCGGACGTCACCCGGCAGTTGCTGGCGTTCAGCCGGCAGCAGGTGCTGCATCCCCGGACGATCGACCTCAACACCACGGTGCTGGACCTCCTGCCGATGCTGCGACGATCGGTGGGCGAGGACCACGAAGTGGAGGTGCGGCTGGAAACCGGTGCCTGCTGCTGCTACGCCGATCCGGGCCAGATAGAGCAGGTGGTGCTCAACCTGGTGCTGAACGCGCGGGACGCGATGCCGGATGGAGGGCGGATCACCATCGAAACGTCTGTCACCCAGTTCGACGGCACCGAGATGCCGCGGCATGCGGAGCTTACACTGCCGGCGGGCGAGTTCGTGATGCTTGCGGTGAGCGACCGGGGCGCCGGCATGGACGGCCCTACGCTCAGCCGGGTATTCGAGCCGTTCTTCACGACCAAGCCGGTGGGACAGGGGACCGGGCTGGGCCTGTCAACAGCGTACGGGATCGTGAAGCAGAGCAACGGTTTCATCTTCGCCTACAGCGAACCAGGTGAGGGAACGGTGTTCAAGGTGTACCTGCCCCGGTCGCGGGAGGAGGTGACCCGTCCGTCGGGCCCCAAGAGGAGGCCGGTGCAGCCGGGAACCGAGCAGGTGCTGCTGGTGGAAGACGAGGAGATGGTTCGGTCGCTGACCGGCCGGGCACTCAGGGAGTACGGCTACAAGGTGTTGGAGGCACGAGGGGGCGAGGAGGCGCTGCGGCTGTTCAAGGCGGGCGCGGAACGCATCGACATGGTGGTGACCGACGTGGCGATGCCGGGGATGGGTGGGCGGGAGCTGGCGCGGCGGCTGAGGGCCGAGGCGCCGGAGCTGCCGATCCTGTTCATCTCGGGATACACCGGCGACGACGTGGTGGAGCGGGGGCTGCTGGCGGCTGGTGCGCCGTTCCTGTCGAAGCCGTTCACGCCCGACGCGCTCGCGGCCGCCGTGAGGAGGCTGCTGGACAAGAGAACTGCGGGAACTGCAACGGCGTGAACGGGAACAACAACAGCGTAAACGTGAACCGCAACTGCTTCACCACGGAGGCGCGGAGTCCACGGAGTTGCACGGAGGACTGCCTTTTGTTGGGGGCTCGACCCCTCCGTGTCCTCCGTGACTCCGTGGTAAACGCGAACTTTCCGACACGCCGAACGGCGGCCTGAAGCGACCATTCTGCGGGATGAGAGGAATAGATGCCTGACAACAGGGGAACCGGCGGCAAGGGGAGGCTTCGGCGTTCATCGGACCAGGCCCAGGTGCTGCAGCTGGCTTCGGCGGGGGCCGGGACAGAGGGCGACACCATTGACGCTGCGGAGCTGCTGGCGCTGCTGACGGCGGTGCGCCGAGGCGACTTCTCGGTGCGGATGCCGCAGGACCGGCTGGGTGTCAGGGGCAAGGTGGCCGACGTGCTCAACGACATCATCCAGATGAACCAGGACCTGGTCACCGAGATCGACCGGGTGAGCCAGGTGGTGGGCAAGGAAGGGCGGATCACCCAGCGGGCCGCGCTCAGGGGCGCTGGCGGCTCGTGGGCCGAGCCGCTGAACTCGGTCAACACCCTGATCGGCGACCTGGTGCAGCCCACGAGCGAGGTGGCGCGGGTGCTGGGGGCGGTGGCCAAGGGAGACCTGTCGCAGAGCATGGCGCTGGACATCGACGGCCGGCCGCTGATGGGCGAGTTCCTCCGGATCGGCCGGACGGTCAACGGGATGGTGGACCAGCTGGGGCTGTTCGCGTCGGAAGTGACTCGCGTGGCGCGCGAGGTGGGCACCGAGGGCAAGCTGGGCGGCCAGGCGCGGGTGAAGGGCGTGGCCGGCACCTGGAAGGACCTGACCGACAACGTGAACTCGATGGCGGGAAATCTCACGTCGCAGGTCCGGAACATCGCAGAGGTGACGACCGCGGTGGCGCGGGGCGAGCTCAATCGCAAGATCACGGTGGACGTGAGGGGGGAGATCGCCGAGCTCAAGGACACGATCAACACGATGGTGGACCAGCTGAAC
>CAMLHP010000165.1 GCA_946479805.1 uncultured Gemmatimonadota bacterium
GTCACCATTGGGACTGTGCTCCTTCCACGATGTTGACCTTGAGCTTCTCGAGCGCTTCCTCGCGTGCCTGACGCTCGGTTTCGCGGTCGGGTTCGTAGTCGCCTTCGACCAGCAGTCCCGAGCGCTGCCAGAGGGTGCGGTTGCGCTGCTGGTCAATGATCTCGACCGACACGGTGATCTGTACCAGTCGGCGAGTGACGCTGACCCTGCTCTCGGCGTCGTTGCCCCGGTAGGCAACGGGCACGTCCGGCTCGTACCTGGTGATCGTCCCGCGCACGATAGCGTCGGCTGTTTCCTCCCCAGCCGCGCGCAGGCCCAGGCGGCCCTCGACCGCTTCGCGCACCGCCGCGTTGATTTCCTGGGTCAGCGTGGGTTCCGGCGTTCTGTTGTCAAAGGGAAGCACCGCGACGGTGCGGACCTCGGGCGGAAATCCACCGCCGGCGAAGCCGTAGCAGCCCCCCAGCACCAGTGCGCTAAGGAGCGGGAGGAGCCCAGAGATCCGGCGAGAACGATGCTGCAGTCGTGGTCTCCGTGAAGGTGAGGCTGATCCTCGTAGCTGGTCTGGGCACCGTGAGCTGGCTGGATAGCAATCGGCCATCGGCGCCGGTCCTCGATTCGACCCGGCCAACCAGCACGCCAGCTGATCGTGCATGGGCCGAGAGGCGGCCGCCGGCGCTGTCCCAGAGATAGGCCACCGTGTCGGCGCCAAGCGCCCATTCCCACCGAACACCGGCCGGGTCACGCGCTCCGCGGAGGTCCGCTCCCATTGGCGGCGCGCTCATCACGCCGAGCATTGCCCACATCAACGGGTAGTTGATGATGAGTCGCTCGAGCGCATCGGGTGGATCGGCCCAGATGGCCGAGTCGCCTACCACCACTCCCGCACCCCGGCCAGATCCGAGCGGTCCTACTACATCGAGCCGAAGCGAATCAGGCGCTGCAATCCGCACGGTGCCCCGGCCGCCAGCCGATCCGCGATCATCCTGAACCTGCCAGCGAAAACGCCGCGCGGCATGGCCGCTCGGCGCGGTTGCCGCGACCCATGACTGGACGTCGCCCCGCGACACGGGCTGGGCCGAGATCGGGACAATTGGCCCCGGCTGAGACGGCGCACAGGCGGCGAGCAGCAGTCCAAGATAGGAAGCTGGTCTTGGGCGGTCAACAGAAAACCATTGTCGCATCAGTAGTTATAGCCGAAGAAGAAGCTGAAGAATCCCCCGTCGCGCTGCCTGTCATCGAGGTCGTATCCCTGGCGGTCGTTGCCGCCGAACCGGACCCCGGCGTCGAATCGTACCACAGCGAGGGGGGCAATTGCGAGCCGTACGCTTCCGCCGGCGCTGCCGAGTGGGCGGCGAGAGGAGTTGCTGCCGATCCATGCCCGGCCGTAGTCGGCGAAGATTGCTCCCTGGAACTCGGGAAAGACGATGTCCCCCAACGGGGTGCCCAGGATCAGCCGGTTGAAGAGCGGGAAACGGACTTCCTGGTTCACCATCCAGGCCCGGGTACCGATAATGTGCCCGAAGTTGGGGTATCCCCTGAGGCCGGTAGTGCCGCCGATGTTGCGCATGGGTGGCCGGTCACCCGAGCCCCACAGACCGTACAGCCGCGTGGCATATGCCGATCGGCGGCCCAGCCGGAAATAGCGGCGCAGATCGGCGCTCAGCACGTAGTTGTCGAAGCGCGAGTTGGTGAAATCGCTTGCGACCCCCGCGGTGAGACCCAGCCGAAAGCCGTCGATCGGACCGGATGCTATCCAGAGTGAGTTGTCCCTGACGAACGAGACGTAGTTGGAGGCGATCCAGCCGACCCGCCTGGGCTCGTCCACCGGCAGGTCAAAATCAAAGCGGTCCGAACGCGCCACGGTCAGGCTTCCTTCGACCCGGTTGTACCTCGAGAGAGGATATCGGATCAGTGCGGTGGCACCAGAGGCGCGCTCCTCGTACGAGGCAAAACGATCTCCCTGGAACACCTGACCCACGAACCGGAACGCGCCGACTCCCCAGTTCACCCGCCGCTGGCGATTGATGTACGTGAGGCTGCCACTGAGGTTGCTGAAGAAGTTCCCCCGAAAGTTGCGATCCTGGAACGAGCCGATGGTGCCGATCAGCGTGTGGTCGCCCAGCAGGTCGGACATCAGGAACGCGCCGCCCTGCACACCTCCCTGCCCCGGCGTCACCGCGACACCACCCGCAGCGAAGTCGAGCGTGAAGCGGCGCTGGTACGGATTGGTCACCGAGTCGAGTGGTGGAGCCGTCGTGTCGGCCATCCAGCGCCAGGCAGCCAGCTGTCCGGGGTCAGACAGGGTGAACCGGTCGGCACGGGCGACAGTATCCGGGGCCAGCCGGTAGATGTTGTAGGAGCCATTCTGGAATGAGCCCGCCATCAGCGACCCGTCCGGCAGCGGCACGGGATCGAACGCGGCGGACCACGTGGAAGTCTCGCGGCGGCCGTTGCCGGCGGTGTCCACCGACCAGATGTTGAGCATGCCGCTGCGCGAGGAGCCGTGGTAAATGCGGCCGTCGGGCCCGAAGGCAGGTGACTCGTCGCGCCAGAAGCCGCTCGTGAGCGGCCGGATGCGGCCGGAGTCGCGATCCAGCAACATCAGGTTGATGGCTCCCCTCTCCCCACCGGGCGCGCGGTCGGACGCGAAGGCGATCAATCGTCCGTCAGCCGATGGTGCCGGATCGAGATCCTGGTAGAGGTCGCTGGTGAGCCGGGTGAGGTCGCCGCCAGGAAGGTCCAGCTGGTACAAGTCGGAAACGCCATTGTCGGCGAGGCCGCTGAACACCACTGATCCGCTCCCTCCCAGCCAGGCCGGCGAGAGGATCGACACGAGACCGGGGAACTGATAGCGCCCCACCATCTCGTCTTCGTCGAGGTCCCAGATGATGAGTGCATCACGCTCGCCATGCCGGGCGGTGAACAGCAGCAGGCCCGGCCGCGATGCGTCCATTCGAGAATCGAAAGGGTGCATGGACTCGAGGCTTTCCGACTTCCCTGCCGACAGCACTTCCCGCCGGCCACGGCGGCCGTCCAGCTGCCGGCGATAGATGGCCATGTAGCCCATGTCGGGCGAGATGAACAGTGCCTCTCCCAGGCTGTCGTTGGCCATCGAGCCTCCGCGGAACGCGGGCTTGATGGCAAGCCGGGCGACCTCGGTGCCCAGCAGTGATGGCGGCGACTGCCGGGTCACCTCAGGGTAATAGCGCTGACGCATGGCGTGGACCCACTCTTCGCTCAGTTCCTCCTGTGAGCGACCGTAGATGGCCCTGAGTGCATCGTCGAAGGTGAAGTGGCGATTGAGCTCGCGATACAGCTGCATCACCCGCCAGTCGCCATACGTTTCGCCAAGCCATTTGTGGATGCTGCCACCCACCGGGTACACAAGGAACCCACCGTAGTGCTGCAGCTGAGCCAGTGTCGGCAGGCGACCGGTGAGAGTGAGGTCGCGCAGGATCATCTCGTCGCGGGCTTCCTGCCCGCCGGACCAGTGCTCGGCAAGCCCCTCGGTCCACCAGAGCGGGAGGCTGAGCTGCTGCATCCGGGGCGCTTCGTAGTATGCCTTTGCCATCAGGTCCAGCTGGAAGACGTGGACCAGCTCATGGCGAAGGGTGTGGCGGAACTCGCTGAAGTTGCCGCGGAACGGCATGGTCACGCGGCGCTTCAGGAAGTCGGTCGCGCCCAGCAATCCCTCGGGCGGAACGAACGGCAGCACGTTGGTCTGCTCGAAGTCCACATGCGAGGCGTACACGATGAGCGGCACCCGGGCCGAGACGACATGACCAAATTCGAGTGCAAGCGAGTCATATGACGCTTCCGCCCAGGCCAGGGCGGAATGGGCCAGCTCGGCCTCGGCCGGGTAGTAGTAGAGATCGACGTGCGGGCCCCTGAGCACCTGCCAGTCAAAGATGCGGTACTGAATCTTGTTCTGGCCGAACTCGAAGAACTGGGCATGGAGCGGAACCGATCCAGCCACCAGGCCGATGCCGGCAACCAGTACCAGGCCGAAGCCCCCGCAGAAGTTCCGTTTCATCGGCGCACCGTGCGTATCAGGTCGCCCTGGGTGAGCCGGGCCAGCGGGGCGTAGGTCCCCACCACGCGTCCGAAGATCGTGAACTTGCCATCGAGATGGGGCTGCGGCGCCAGGTTGATGAACCACTGGCTGCCGCCGGTATCGGGGCCGGAGAGCGCCATCCCGACCATCGGATTGTCGAACCGGCGCCGGTTGATCTCATCGCGAATGGTCACGCCCGGTCCGCCCCAGCCATCTCCGCGCGGATCACCGGTCTGGGCCACGAACCCCGGCACCACCCTGTGCCAGCGCATGCCATCGAAGTATCGGCGATCTACCAGAGTCAGGAAGTGCGCCACGGTCAGCGGTGCCTCGGGACCCAGCAGCTCGATTTCGAGCGTACCCGGGCCGTCGGTCTCGACCACGACGTGGGGACGGGCCAGGGAATCGGGAGCGAGCACGAAGCGGCGCACGATCTCGCGGTAGTCCTGGAGCGTGCGGCCGGTTTCGACGGCATCGCCTCCACCCCAGCGCCCTGCCAGGGCCGGCCAGCTGCCAGCTGCCCAGCGGCGCACAACCGGGCT
>CAMLHP010000166.1 GCA_946479805.1 uncultured Gemmatimonadota bacterium
GAGCAGATGAAGCGGGCCATGGCGCGCCAGGCCGAGGCCGAGCGCGAACGCCGCGCCAAGGTGATCGCCGCGCAGGGCGAGCTGCAGGCATCGGAAACGCTGGCCGAGGCGGCGCGCATGCTTTCCACCGCGCCCAGTGCGCTTCAGCTCAGATACCTGCAGACAGTGGTCGAGATCGCGTCGGAAAACAACTCGACCACGATCTTCCCCATCCCCATCGAGATGATCCGGCCGTTCATCGAGCACACCACCCAGGCCGCTGCCGGCCACGCGGGTTCGGGCGCGCCCGCGCTTCCCGCGCCTGACCCGACGCTGCCCCAGTTCAAGGTGAAGGACGCCGTGAAGGAAAGCATCGGCACCAGCCCGGACGACGACGCCCGGCGATGACCGGAGGACTCCCGGCCCGGATTGACCGCGAGGCGCTCGAACGGATCCTGAAGCGAGCCACCGAGCTGCAGGCGGGCGAGCGCGATCCCGGTCACGACCTCACCGACCAGGAGGTCATGGCGCTCGGCCGCGAGGTCGGGCTGCCCGCGCGCTACCTGCAGCAGGCGCTGCTGGAAGAGCGCTCACGGGTGCACGCGTCGCCCACCCGGGGGTTTCTCGGCAGGATTGCAGGACCCGGTGAGGTCACGGCCCAGCGCGTGGTCCAGGGAGAACCCGAGAGGGTGCAGGCCGCGCTGGTCGCGTACATGAGCGACAGCGAACTGCTGGTGGTCCAGCGAGAGCAACAGGGCAGCATTCTCTGGGAACCACTTGGCGGAATCCAGGCCGCCATCCGCCGCTCGAGCGCCGCGCTGGGACGCAACAGCCGGGGCTACTTGCTGCACCGGGTGGGAAGCATTCGAGGAACCATCGGCGCGCTGGAAGACGGCTACGTGCACGTGGCTCTCGCCGCCGACATGCGCGGCATCCGCAGTGGCTACGTGGGAGGAGCAGCGGGGCTGCTTTCTGCGGGAGTCGCCGGCGCGGCAGTAATGCTCGCGCTGGGAGCCTTCGCGCCCATTGCCATTGCTCCAATCGTACTCGGTGCCGGAATGGGATGGGGCACGGTAGTGCAGTACCCGGGCCGGGTGGAGCGGGTTACGCTGGGCCTGGAACGCGCGCTGGATCATCTGGAGCAGAACGCCGGCCGGCGGCGGCAACTACCACCCCGCAGCGGCGTGGGAACCCTGTTGGCAGATGAACTCCGGAGAATGATTCGATGATGCGTCGGACATTGATGGCGCTTGGAGTGGTCCTGCTGCTTGGCATGGCGGGCTGCCTGTCGTCAAACGCCCGCCCCGGGTTCTCGCCGATGCCGGAGGCGCGTTCGGCCGATGTCGAGCTGGATCCGATAGAAGCCACCAAGCTTCTGGCGGAGAACCTTCAGGAAGCGGGGATCCCGGTGGCCAGGCTGGCACCGCAGGACGGCTACTTCGAAACAGCGTGGTTCGACACCACCAGCAAGCAGCCCGCAGGCTCGAGTTCGCTCGGCGCAGGCGTGGTGCGCATCCGCGGCTGGGCCACACCAAGCCGCCACGGGTGGAGTACGGTCACGGTGGAAACCGTGTATCGCGCGGCCGCCGATCCGTCACTTCCCGCCCGCGAGCTCGAGCGGAGCGTTCCCTACGCCCACCCCACCAGGCAGCTGGTACGCCAGGCATTTTCCGAGGTGGGGATCACCACCAACCCCAGCGAGTTCGGCGCACCGGAGGCTGTGGCGGTCCGTCCACCCACGATGGACCCGGGTGCGGTACCGAGGCCGGAGGCGGAGCTGGATACGGCGGCCGCGGGTCGCGAGTCGCGAGTCGCGAGAGACTCCGTCAAGGCAGATTCGAGCTTCGAGGCGCGAGCTGCGAGGCCTTCCCAAGTAGTGCCGATGCCTACTGTGCCCGACTCCGCTCCCGCCGTGCGCGACTCGGCCCCGGTGGCAGCCGAGCCGCCGAGCCGCCGAGCCGCCGAGCCGCCGAGCCGCGGTTTCTCCGTCCAGGTCGCCGCCGAGACCGACAGCTCCACCGCCGCCGCAACATCGGCCCGGCTCGCCCGGATCGGCTTCGATCCGCGGATTGTGAGGGAGGACGGCTACTGGAAGGTCCGGACCCAGATCTGGAATGCGCGCCCGTTTGCCGAAGCGCAGGTAGGGGAGATACGACGGACGTTTGGTGACGCGTTCATAGTGAGCGAATAGGCGTGGGGCGCCTCACGCCTTGACGTAGTTCCTCACCCACTCCTCCAGCTTCGGCATGTCCAGCCTCGCGTCCTTGCACGGCCCCGCCGGCAGGGTCATCGTGAGGCCCAGGACCGGCACCTTGCCGGCCACGTCGTGCAGCCCCGTTACCATGTCACGCTCGCATGCCACCGCCACCACCGCGCGCGGGCGCCGCTCGCGGATCACCCGCCGGGCCAGCTGGCCCCGGGTCGCCACGAACACCGGCACGTCGTATTTGCCCGCCACCTGCAGCACCGCATCGAGGGTGTCCTTCGACAGGCAGCGCGGTATCAGCACCAGGAGCTCGCCCTTCCCCACCGTCCTGCCCCGCTCCAGGGCGAGCGCGTTGTAGACCTTCACGGCCGCGTTCTCCACCCAGTCACGCCATCCGAACTGCGCCGCGACCTTCGACGTCAGCGACATCAACCTCAGGTACGGGCCCCGCTCGGCCAGGTATTCGGGCAGGAGCGGCTGCCTGAGCACCACCGACGCGAGAATGAATCCCCACCACACGACGGTGCCGACCGTCACCACCGCCAGCGCGGTCCAGAGCGTGGTGGGAATGGCGGGATGGATGGCGGCGAGACGGGGCGACAGCAGGAAGAGCAGCACCGACACTGCCGCGGTGGCCACGACGATGGCCCCCGCCGACCACGCGAAGAACAGCGAAGGCGGTGCGTCGAAGTTGCCCTGCCCTGGCAGCGGCTTTCCGTCCCACTCATCCCACTCGTGGCCCAGGCGCCGGTCAACGTCTATATGAATCAGCTGTGCGCGACTGCTCTCTCCCATGGGGTGAAATCTACAACGACTGCGTCCATCTGCTATTTTCGGGGCCATGCCAGCCGAGCTCTCCACCCTCGCCCCGCCCCGGATCAGCGGCACCTTCCGGACCGATGAAGCCGCGCGGGCAGCCTACGCCGAGGGCGCCGGCATCTACCGCATCATCCCGAGGGCCGTCGCTATTCCTGGCAACATCGCCGACCTGGTGCAGCTGGTCCGATGGGCCCGGGAGCAGGATGCAACACTGGTGCCGCGCGGCGCGGGGAGCGCGATGAGCGGCGGCAACGTGGGAGAGGGCGTCATCCTGGACCTCACCGGCCTGACCGAGCGGCCACTCGAGGTCCGGCCAGAAAGGATGGTGGCGCGCACCGGGGCGTCGGTGACCTGGGGCGAGCTGCACCGCGCCGCAGGCGAGCACGGCCTCCGGCTGCCGCCAGATCCATCCAGCGGCAGGTGGGCCACGCTGGGTGGCATGGTCTCGACCAATGCCGCCGGTGCCCGCAGCGTGCGATTCGGCAGTGTGCGACCCTGGGTCCGGGCAATCGAGCTGGTCACGGCCGACGCCGAACGCATCCGGCTCCAGCGCGGCAAGCCGGCGCCGTCCGATGCCGCAGCTGTCCGGCGCTTCACTGCGGAGGCCGAGCCCGCGATTCGCGGCATGGCGGACGCGATTCGCGCTGCCTTCCCGCACACTCGGAAGAACTCATCCGGCTACGCGCTCGACGCCTGGCTCCGGAGCGGCGATCTCCTCGACCTCATCATCGGAGCCGAGGGAACGCTGGGCATTGTCACCGCAGTGGAGTGGCAGCTCGACCGGGTGCCGCGGGCTTCGGCCGCTCTCCGGGTCTCGCTCGCGTCGCTGGACCAGTTGCCGGCGGCGGTGTCGGCCCTGATGGAGGTCGAACCGTCGGCGGTTGAGCTGATCGACCGGACCTTCCTCGACCTGCTGGAAGAAGAGTCGGCTCCCGGCATTGAGGCGGTGCTGCTGGTGGAAGTCGAGGCCGACAATGGGCAGGCGCTCGAGATGCTGGTGCGCCGTGCCGAGCAGGCGGTGCGGTTGCACGCGACCCAGGTCGAGACTGCCCTCGACCCGGCCGATGTGCAGCGGCTCTGGGCGCTGCGCCACGCGGCGAGCCCCATCCTCGCCCGCCTGCCCGAGTCGCGCCGGTCGTTGCAGGTGATAGAGGACGGCTGCGTGCCGCTTGCCTCACTGGGCGAATACATCAGGGCGGTGCGCGCCGCTTCCGCCCGCCACGAGATCGGCGTCGTGCTCTTCGGCCACGCCGGTGACGGCCACCTCCACTGCAACCTGCTGCCCGACACCACCGCCGAGGGTTGGGAGGCGAGGGCCGCGGCAATGCTGGACGAAGTCTCGACGGCCGTCGCTGGCCTTTCCGGCACGCTTTCGGGTGAGCACGGTGACGGCCGGCTCCGCGCACCGCTGGTAGAGCGAATGTTCGGGCCGGAGGTGACCGGGTTGTTCCGGAAGGTGAAGCACGCCTTCGATCCCTTCGGTATCTTGAACCCCGGCATCAAGCTCGGCTCGGCGCCATCGATCGCCCATCTGAAGGTGGGCCAGGCCGCCGCTCCCATCCCGGCGCGCATCGCCGCCGGCCTCCG
>CAMLHP010000167.1 GCA_946479805.1 uncultured Gemmatimonadota bacterium
GCAATGTTCCCCTTGGCCCACCCCTTGCCAAAGGTGTCTATCAGCTGTCGCCCAAGGGCTCCCGTATCGATGCCGGTATCCATGCTTCGGAAGTTATCCGTGTTGGCCCTGCTCCGCCGCGCCCTGCCGCTGGCTGCGCTGGCGCTGGTGCTGCCGTGGGCAGGCGCCTCTGCCCAGGGCTGCCCTGCAGCATCCGGCGCCGCGTCGGCCAGGGGCTGGGAAGCCTGGCGCGCAGACTCGATCAAGGAGGCGGGACGGCGCTTCCGTCAGGCACTGTTGCTCTGCAGCAGCAACCTGGATGCGACTGTGGGCCTGGGATACGTGGCGCTCAGGCAGGGCTACCCCCACCTGGCGGATACGCTCTTCGGCGAGGCGGCGCGCCGCGATTCATCCAACCTCGATGCCTGGACCGGCCTGGCGCTGGCGCGGGAAAGGACGGGACAGCGAGGCGGTGCCATCGCGGCTGCGCAGAGGGTGATAGAGCGGGACTCCGCCAACGCAGCAGCCATCTCGGTGCTCGACCGGCAGGATCCGGAATGGCGGCGAGGCGAGGCGGGCTCGTCGCCGCGCCCCACGACCCTGCAACTCCGCGCCCGAACGCGGGGGAGCCATTTCGAAGTTCTGGGCGACAGCTCCTGGCGGCGGTTGTGGATCAAGGGAATCAACCTCGGTGCCGCGCTTCCAGGGAAGTTTCCCTCGGAATTTCCCCGCGACTCGTCGCTTTACACCAGGTGGCTGGGAATGATGGCGGGGATGAATGCCAACACGGTCCGCCTCTACACCATCCTGCCGCCCGAGTTCTACCGCGCCCTCCGCGGCTGGAACCTGTCGCATCCCGACAGCACCCTGTGGCTGGTCCATGGTGTCTGGACCGAACTCCCTCCGGGCCACCGCTTCGACTCGCCCCAGTGGGAGGGAGAGTTCGTCACGGAGACCAGGCGGGTGGTTGATGTGATCCATGGCGCCACAATCCTGGAGCCCAGGCCCGGGCACGCGAGCGGCCGGTACGATGCCGATGTCTCCGAGTGGACCCTTGCCTACATCTTGGGCCGGGAGTGGGAGCCGTACGCGGTGGCTGCATTCGACTCGGCCGATTCCCGGAGGGCAGACTGGCGGGGCCGATTCCTCCAGGCAAACGATGCTCCTGCCATGGAGCGATGGCTGGCGCGAATTGCCGACGGCATGCTGGCGCATGAGTACGAGCAGTACAATGCGCTGCGGCCGATAGCCTGGACCAACTGGCCCACGCTCGATCCGCTATCCCATCCCACCGAGGCCACTGTTGCCGAGGAGCGGGAGCTTCGCGAGCGGGCAGGCCGTCCGATCGGCCGGGCGGTGCTGGAGTATGACAACGACCTGCTGGGGCTCGACGCAAACCTCGTGGGGCCCACACCATCCAATCCAGCCGGCGTGTTCGCCAGCTACCACGCGTACCCGTATTATCCCGACTTCATGAACCTCGACCCCGGCTACAACCGGGCCCGCTCGAGCGACGGGAGGTCCAACTACGCCGGCTACCTGCGCGAGCTCGTCCGTCATCACGCTGACATGCCGGTGGTGATTGCCGAGTATGGCGTGCCGTCGAGCCGGGGCAACGCCCATCTCCAGGCCCAGGGTTTCGACCATGGTGGTCACGACGAGGCCGCGCAGGCCCTGATCGATGCGCGGCTGACCCGCGAGCTCCACGAGACCGGCACGGCTGGCGGGATCCTGTTCGCATGGATCGACGAGTGGTTCAAGAAGAACTGGGTTGTGATCGACTTCGAGATCCCGCTGGAGAACACCCGCAAGTGGCACAACGTGATGGACGCCGAGCAGCACTATGGCGTACTGGCGATGGTGGCGGGCGACTCGGCGACGCGTCCGGTGCTGGGCGGCGATCCATCGCGATGGAAGGCGATGCCGATGCTGGCCCGGCAGGATGCGCCGTCCGGGGTGCCGGCGACGCTGAGGGTGTCCAGCGACGAGTCATACCTGTACCTCGCCATCGAAACCGGTGGCGACTTCTCGTGGACAACCCACGGTCTCGAAGTCGGGGTGGATACGTGGCGCGCCTCGCTGGGGCAGCACCAGTTGCCCCGGAGTGGAGTCTCCGGCGCCATGGGCTTCGAGTTCGTGGTGGACCTTCCGGCTCCCGACAGCGGGGCCATCCGGGTGCTGCCCGAGTACAATCGCTATGTGGCGCTGGACTCCTCGGGCGACGACCGGGGGCGTTTCCATCGTCGTCCCATCGCCGTCGCTGACCGAAGCGATGGCAGGTTCGACCCGATGCTGGTGGTGACCAACCGGGCGCGCCTTGGCAGGGACGGGACGTCCTACAAGGCACAGCAGGTGGATCGGGGCCGGCTCGAGTTCGGGACCGAGGCAGGGTCCACTCTCAGCGACTGGTACCATGACGAAGGAGCGGGCCTGATTGAGCTGCGGATTCCGTGGGACCTGCTCAACGTGACAGATCCATCGACCCGGACGCTGCTGCTGGACCGGACAGCGACCGGCCCATTCGGCACGGTGAAGGCGGAGGACTTTCATTTCATGGTCGTTGCATACGACCGTCGCAATGGCGACAGCGCGCAGCTGGGTCCCTCGCGCGGCTGGCGATGGGAAGGGTGGGAAGAACCGGAGTGGCAGGCAAGGCTGAAACCGGTGTACGACTCGATGCGCTCAACCTGGAAGGCACTGCCATGAACCGCCTGACAGTCGTGGTGATCGCAACGCTTGCAGCGGCAGCATTGACGCCGCTTTCGGCCCAGGTGGCGCAAGGCAACGCCCACTGGGAGGCGGGCCGGATCGCCGAGGCGAAGGCGGCTTACGAGCGTGAGCTGGCGAGCAACCCGGCGAGCGTGCGCTCGCTGTTCCGGCTGGCCACTCTCGCTGCGCGGGAAGGGATGCTCGACTCGGCGCTGGCGATGGTTGCGCGCGCACGGGCTGTGGAGCCGGCCGATCCTGACGTTCGATTGCTCGAGGCCCAGGTGCTGAGCTGGAAGGGAGACCTCGCCGGCGCGGAGGCGCGCTACGACTCGGTGATGGCGGACCAACCCGGCAGGATGGACGCGGCGCTGGGGCGGGCGCAGGTGCTTTCGTGGGACGGGCGGCTGGATCCGGCGATTGCGCAGTACCAGCAGGTCCTCGAGCGGGACAGTGCCAATGTCGAGGCCCTGGTCGGACTGGCGCAGGCGTGGTACTGGAAGGGACGGCCGTCACGCGCCCAGCCGCATGTCAGGCGGGCACTGGAGCTGGATGCCAGCCATGGCGTAGCGACCGGGCTGGCGCGCGACATCTCGCGGGCCATGAGGAGCACCGTTCGCCTGCAGCCCGGCTGGAGTGACGACTCCGACGACAACACCAGCTGGTGGGAAATGGCGACGCTCGAGGCGCCGGTCGCGGACGGAATTCGTGCCTTTGTGACCGGGCGCGCGCAGCAGTCACGGGACGTCTCGCTGGAAGGAAGCGCCCTGCTGGCCGAGGGCGGAGTGCGCATGACCCGGCCCAGTTGGGGCGCCAACGCGTCTGCGGGGGCTCGGCGGCTCAGCCCCGATGGGGGGGATTCCCGCACCGAGCCGGGATGGCAACTTGGTGGCTATCTCTCTCCGGTGCGGCAATTCACCCTGTCGGGCTCGTGGCAGCACACCGCGTTCGACGAGACAGCCCGCCTGATCGCATCCGATATCGATTACGACATCATCAACGGCAGCCTCGATATCGGATTGTCACGGAGCGCCAAGCTGGGCCTGGGTGGCGGCTACACCTGGTACAGCGACGACAATCAGCGCTATCACGCCGTCGCGGTGATCACCCAGACTGTTGCCCGCGAGTTCTTC
The DNA here is from genome assembly GCA_946479805.1 of uncultured Gemmatimonadota bacterium. The sequence continues at coordinate 3,819 of CAMLHP010000167.1, forward strand.
GTGGGAGCCTTCGGGCGTCAGATGGGATTCGACTTCACGGCGCCGGAGTACTTCTCACCTGGGCGTTTCAGGCTGCTGGAGGCGCGAGCCGGCTGGAGCCGGGTGCGGCCAATGTGGGAAGCGTCACTCTCAGGCGGGCTGGGCGGTCAGCAGCCGTTCGAGGATTCGGACTGGCAGGCGGAGTGGCACGCGGAAGCAGATGCGGCGGTGCGACCGGCCGAGCGAGTGAAGCTGGGAGCCTTTGCAGCGATTACCAACAGTGTAGAGAGGTCGGTTACTGGAGCGTATCGGTTTCGGAGTGCCGGGGTGAGGCTGGAGATTGGGCTGTAGACGGACAGACGGACAGACGGACAGACGGATTCCTGATGTTGTCGTGAGGCTATCCGTCAATTCGTCCTCTCACCCCCCGGCCTGCTGCACTCGGGCAAGCGCTTCCCGCACCTGGGCTACGCGCTGCTGGTAGGCCGGGTCCGCGTTGTCCCACAGCTCCAGAAACTCGGTGTAGTCGGGCCGCCATCTCGATCTCGCGCAGGAACCGGTCGGTTCCCACCGAGGCGCTGAGCTCGGGACGCAGGACCTTGATGGCCACATCCCGGCCGTGCTTGAGGTCGCGGGCGAGGTACACCGTGGCCATGCCGCCGGCGCCGATCTGGCGCTCGACGGCATAGGTGTCCTGGAGCGCTTCCCGGAGCTGGGCGAGCTGGTCGGCCATATCCGACGAATATACGGCTTACGTTGCGGAAACCGGTAGAAGAGGCGGAAGAGGTAGA